>CAYNJG010000022.1:0-55183 GCA_964397295.1 uncultured Pirellulaceae bacterium | reverse complement strand
CCGTTACTCGATGCAGTAGCGAGTGTGAGCGCAAAGAAGCTCACGCCGAGGGTGCGAGAAACTGTTGGTGATATCTATGAAAACCGACAAAAGCACGTCGATACGAAAGACTTCAAAGTAAGACTAGCTGACGTATTGTTGCGGCTTGATGCTGCTTTCCGTGCTCTGCCGATACTGAAAAACTTGGCGGCAAGCTACCCGCAAGATCGAGAGATCGAAATGCGTCTCGCCGGGGCACTTTTGCGATCACAAGATTTTGCGACCGCGATTCCCATGCTCGAGCGACTGGCAATCAGCGACTCGGAGAATTCGTCGAAATGGCGAGGGCAGCTCGCAAGTGCACTTCACGCGACGGAAGAGTATTCGAAAGCCGAAACGATCTATGAAACCCTGCTTACGGAAACTGAAGGTTCAGAAGAAGGTCGGTCAAAGCTGCTAATCCAAGCAGCTCGGAATAGTGTCGGGCTCAAACAGTTCGAGAAAGCAAAAGCTCGGCTTGGGCGTATTCCCGAACTCATGCTTGCCGACGAAACACTGCGTGCACAATACTCTGGCCTGCTGTTGCGCATGGGCGACCACGAAAAAGTTAACTCGCTGCTTGCCGATCAGAACCGTTCGACCGAAACGCTCGAGATCGTCGCGGGTGCTTACGAATCCATCAATGATATGAGTACTGCCGAGCGGCTGTATCGCGAGATTCTGACCAAACTTCCTGGTGATATCGCCGCAACGCACGGCTTGGCGAGAATTGCGATGGCGGAGGAAGATTTCCAAACCGCCGAAGAACTGCTTAATGAATGTGCGGACCGAGATCCAACGGATCGCCGTATTCTGTTTGATCTTGGCTATGCTTATTTAGGATTGGACGATTACGAGTTGGCGGCTGATACGTTCTTGGAGTTGCGTCATTCCAGCGTAAATCAGCGGAAGGTTACGGCTGCATACCTGCAAGCCGTCGCCGGAATTGAATCACCAGATTCTACACACGTCGAACGAGCCTTAGAGATCTACCATGATGTGGTCGGAAATGCGGACGAAGCACTCAGCATTCCACTTGCCGATGTATTGCTGCGAGCTGAAAAGTACAGCGAAGTACTGCAACTCGTAAAGCCATTGTTACCGAGCGAGAATGGAGAAGTCGCACTGCGATTTGCACATGCTTCATTGAATGTTGGCAACGCTGCCGATGCGGTTGGAATCTACGAAGCGAACTTGAGTGGCAATCCGGACGATTCACAGAACAAGTTTCTGCTGGCAGCTGCGTTGCAGAAGTCTGGTCAGAATGTTCGGGCTGCAAAGCTGTTCAACGAACTACTGCAGCAAGAAAACGTACGCGGCAAATGGTTTATGCTCGCGTCCGACAACGCCGACACGATGGGTGACAAAGCGAAAGGCGTAGAATACGCGGGTGCAGCAGCTGAGTTTATGCTCAAGCAAATCGAAGCCGATGAATTGCCGCAGTCGGAGTACGTGCACTTGGTTCGTGCCATCACGCGAGCCGGTATTGATTCGCCGGAAGCGAATGAAGCGATTGACATGATTTACGGTTTGACTGACGAAAACTCGAGCGGTTTGTTGCTCGCCGAATTGGCGAATGCCTTCATTGATCGAAAAGAAATGTCACCTGTACAGAGCATTATGCAAACGCTGGCGGCCAACGAATACGGCCAGCTTGTCACTGAAAAATATGGCGACCTTTTAGTAGAAGTCCGGCGATATCCAGAAGCCATCGAGTTGTTCCGTGGTCTAGCTGCTGAATCCAACGATTCATCTTACGACTATCGTCTGGGGCTCTTGTACGCAAAGGTGGGCGAGTTCGCGGACGCGATCGGCTATCTCAGCCGAGTGAGAGAGCAGGGAAAAATAACTACCAAGGATGCTCGCTACGATGTGTTTACCCTTGCGTTGGCCGAGACAGAACGCCGTCTGGCGCACCGCGAAATCGCTGACTCACACTTTGAAAGTGTCGCGGCACGATACCGATCTGTAGTCACAAAAAGTGAAGCTGACATTGATGACTGGAGAAAGTACCTGTTTGCGATCCGAGGGTTGTCGAAGATCAAGGAACCGGACAAGAAACTCGTTCGGTCTGCCATGAAACAGCTCGAACTATTCGATGAAGATCAGGAGATTGTTGAGGCATTGTGTGATTTTGCCGTCGTATTTGACGAAGACAATCCATCGGCAGCGATTGAGTTTGTCGATCAAGTGTTGCAACTGTTCCCGGATTCTATTGGGGCTCGATTTGCAAAGTCACGAGCCTGGTTCCTGGCTGAGAACTTTGAGGAAGCCGACGAGCTGCTAACCCAATTGCAGCGTGAGCTAAACGATCCTGTTGCCGCCGAATCGGACAATGACCACGTTTGGAAGTGGACAACGCCTGTTGGTCGTGTTGATATTCTGGATCTGCATGCTCAGGTCCACCTCAGTGCGAAAGACTTCAAATCGGCGCTTGTGCTGTACGAGTCGGCGCCTGAATTGGCGGAGATTGCTCCTGTGCAATACGGTTGGGTGCTCATGGAAACCGGAAACGTGCAGCGTGCGATCGATTGGATGAAGAGCCAAGAGCTCGAGCATCCCAAGCAAGTTGCGTTCTTGGCGGCGCTCTATTTGGAGAACGACGAAGACGAACTCGCTGCCTCGACCATTGAGTCGCTATTCGAGAAGTATGACAACGATTTCGAAGTACAGCGTGTCGTCGCGAACGTGCTGTTCAGAACGCGACAATACGAAGAAGCGATCGTGTTGTACGAAGCGCTGAAAGATCGATTCCCGGAAGATGACGAAATTCGTGAGTCGCTTGGCAAGGCGAGACTTTGGATCGGCGACTATGAGGAAGCCGATGAGATTCTCACGGATCTCGTGGCCAAAGGCGAACGCAGTGATATTTGGGTGATCACGCTTGACGCAATGGCAGGATCGGAACTCTCTTCGCTTGAAGATGAAGCACTATTGAAGATCTTGAAAGGCTACAAAAAACAAGAATATAAGCGGCAAGTGCGGCTTGCAGAACGACTCTCTAGCGTGCATCGTCACTGCGACGAACCCAAGCTGGCGTTGGAGATACTGCGACCTTATACCGAAGCCGATGATGTGCGATTCAAGATGGAGTATGGCGATGTGCTTTCGGAGCTCTCTCGCCACAAAGAAGCGATCTCGGTCTATCGCTGGTGCGTCAAACAATTGCAGGAAGAAAAAGAAACCATCGAAGAAACGGAATTGCGTTTGCGGTTCGGTGATGTGCTCTATCAGGCGAAACATCTGGACGAAGCTCAGCCAGAATTCGATTTTGTGTTGGCCAATACGGACGAAAAAGAGCCCGGCCGACTACGTCACGTGCTTGTTTCTAGTGCCAAGAATCTGATTGCGCTAGAGCGTGTTGATGAAGCATTGGAGTTGTTTACAAGGATCTATGACGAGGATCCGGAAGAGTTTGATCTCTATGAGGAATTCGCCAGCGTGTTGCTGGCCGCAGAGCGTCCACAAGAGAGCCTCAATTGGCTCTTGAGAGACAATGAACTGACGTTGGGCGGCGAGTATCTCCTTGGAGCTATCTACGCAAAACTGTCACGGTTCGATCAAGCACGAAGTGTGTACATGTCGATTGTGAAACGGTATCCAGACGACTTGAAAGCTTGGCGATTGCTGGCTGAAGTGTCGACATGGGCGCAGGACTATGAAACTGCGATCCACATTTATCTGCAGTTGCTCGAAAGAGATCCTGATAGTGAACCGTTGCGCATTGGGTTAGCCAATGCGTACCTATGGAGTGGCCGTCATCAATTGGCGATTCAGATCTATACGAAGGAGCTGACGAAAAACGCGAATCGGTACGATCTTTGGGAATCGTTTGTGCATGCGGCGACACGGAAGGACGTGACCTTGTCGAACGAGAGCTATCGATTACTGGTGCAGATCGTTCACGCACAAAACCGATGGCCGAAGAATTACGCCTTCCGACTGACGATGGTCGATGGCTTGTTCAAAGTCGGCAATGAAAAGCCAGCCATGATGCTGCTTTATTCCTTGCTCGTCGAACGACCGCACGATCGAAAGCTACGTCGACGCTATGCAGACGAGTTACATCGATTGGGGCACTATCGGCAAGCGGACCGCATCTACGCGGAGCTTCTCAAGAGTAGGCCAGTAGAACAATCGCAGAAGAAAAACGATGTTCGAACACAAGTGATCGGAGATGCGAAATCCGAGCCGCGTTGGAAACTGCCTCGGCGCGAACAGCCCGTTCGTGTTGCCGAATAGTATGCGAATGCTAGTTCGGTTGTTGCGTTTCGACAGGTAGCCGACGTTCTGCACAGGCGGACGGCGATTCGATGTGAAGCATTCTTGCAATCGTTGGCGCGATGGATGCAGGACTGACTTGTTCAGGTGTTGAGCTCACATTGATTTTCATGCCGTTCGGCAGAATCATGAGTGGCACATGGCGATCATAACGCCACGGACTACCGTGTTGTGCTCCTGAAGTGCTCGAAAACGTATAAGGCTTCAACGCGTATAGAACGTCGCCACTTCGCCGGGCGTGAAAAGACCGCTGCATCATGTGCAGCATTTCGTTTGTCGAGCAATCTTGCACGAGTTGGTCGCGAGTTGCGGCGTGTGCCACATACGAATTGTTAACCAACCAATCACGAACGATGCGTCTAGCGAGTTCGATATTACTGCCACGAAGTGCCGGATGATCACCGTGGAGAAAAACTTGGTTGGAGACGACAGCCTGCACAAGTCGTTGTTCTGTTGTCTGTTCGACGTTCAGTGCGTTGCGAAGTACGCCCTCTAGTTTTTCTTGCGGCTCTTTGAAGTTCCCGTTGTCGTCTTGTTTTCCGAAAGGATTTCGTTTCGCTCGGAGGCCCCATTCGGAAGCACGTTCGGGGATCGGCGCGACACCATGGTCGGCTGTCAGGAACATTGCCCAAGGTCGACCGTCAAGTTGGTCGTCGACGAACTTTGCGAAATTACCTAGCTGAACGTCTGTTCGATAGAACATGTCTTCGACTTCTAGGCTGTACGGTCCGAAGGCGTGCCCGACGTAGTCTGTCGCGGAGAGATTGATGGCGAGGATATCGGGAAACTCATCTTTGCCGAGCGATTCGTGAACGACGATTTCCCGAGCAGCGTCGAACGTCGCGTCGTTTCCGAATGGTGAGCAGGCGAGATGCTTGATGTATTTTTCATCGTCGGCGGCTGGCATTTCATGCGGAAAGTCAGTCGTCATGCCTTCGATAGGGAGTTCGTGTTGGCTGTTTTCTTCCACGCCGTGCGTGTATTGGCTTGGCAAGTGCAGGCGTAGCCATTTCATTTTTTCATAGCGAAAGGGCGCACGCTGTTCGTTCAAATTGCGTAGGTAGCCCGGAAGTTTGTCTTGGTAGTGCGTGGTCGTAACCCATTTGCCATCGCTACTCATCCAATACGCGGCGTCGGCCAATCGACCCGCCATAAGGATCGCTGCGCGGTCTTTGATCGCGACGCCAAGCACTTTTCCCCGCCGCCCCGTAGCCATTTTTAATTGATCACCGACAGTGTCGACGAGGAGATTGCGTGGCGAAACGGGGTCTTCTTCGGCTGTGCTACCGATAATGCGAGCATCTGGGTCGTAGACGCAGTAATGCAAGTCGTTGGCGTCTCGATCGAACCAATTGTTGTCAATGATGCCGCTGCGATTCGGATAGGCGCCGGTCATCAGCACCGAATGTCCAGGGCCTGTAAACGTGAAAGCATGTTGATGGAAACAGTTGTCCATCAGTAATCCATTCTGTTGAACTCGACGCGTTATTCCGTTCGCATCGAGGTTCTTATCGAAGCGTTCAATGTATTCGTAACGCCATTGGTCTACGCTAACAACAACGACAAGTGCAGGAGTCGTTTCTTTCGCGTATGAAACGCGACCGAGGCCCAGCAAGGCAAGGCAAAGAATGAGCGAATACTTCATGTTGGCTGGTTGGCGTCGGCCTTTAGTTACCAGGGATGTAGGGCGAATGAAGTTGCAAATGCTTTGCAAGAAACGCCCACTGATCTGCCGCTTGTTCGATAATCTTGGACGTTGGTTTTCCCGCACCGTGACCAGCCTTGGTTTCGATGCGAATCAACGTTGGATTCTCACCTCCGTTGCAGGCTTGCAAGCGTGCCGCGAACTTGAAACTGTGCCCAGGTACGACGCGATCATCGTGGTCAGATGTGGTGACCATTGTCGGTGGGTAAGCGGTATTTGGTTTTAAATTGTGATAAGGAGAGTACGCGTATAAGGCGTCAAACTCTTCCTTGCTGGCTTCACTACTGCCGTAGTCGTCGACCCAAAAACGGCCCGCGGTCCATGTTTGGAACTTCAGCATATCCATGACTCCCACAGCTGGAAGGCATGCGCTGTACAGTTCCGGACGTTGTGTCATGCAGGCGCCGACGAGCAGTCCGCCGTTCGATCCGCCCTGAATTCCGAGGTGTTTGGCGGACGTGAACTTGTTTTCTATCAGCCATTCAGCTGCCCCGATAAAATCGTCGAACACATTTTGTTTGTGGGTCTTTGTTCCAGCTTTGTGCCAGTCTTGCCCATACTCGCCACCACCTCGCAAGTTTGGCATCGCAAAGACGCCGCCCATCTCCATCCATTGCAGTCGAGAAATACTGAAACCGGGCGTAAGCGAAATGTTGAATCCGCCGTATCCATAAAGCAGCGTTGGATTCGCGCCGTTGCGTTCGATACCTTTCTTGTAGGCCAGAAACATTGGTACACGCGTGCCGTCTTTGCTTTTGTAGAAGACTTGCTCGACGACGTATTCGTCGGGATTAAAATCCACCTTCGCTTGACGGAATAGTTTGCTGTCGCCGGACTTTAGGTCGTACTGATAAATGCTGGGTGGACGATTGAAGCTTGAGAATGAATAGAACGTTGTGTCGTGATCTCGTTTACCGCCAAACCCGCCGGCAGAGCCAATGCCTGGGAACTCTACTTCACGCACGAATTTGCCGGCGAGGTCGAAGAGCTTCACCTGCGACTTTGCGTCCTTGAGGTATTCGACAACGATAGAGTTGCCAACCATCCCGGCGCTTTCCATCGACTCTTCGACTTGTGGAACGATTTCACGTATCGCCGTTGGGTTGTCGAGGTCGATTGCAACGATGCGTTTTTTGGGAGCCTCTAGATCCGATTTGAAATAGAACAGACTGCCTTCATTGCCGATGTAGGAGTATTCATTCTCGAAGTTGTCGATTAGGTCGACCATTTTCGGGCGTTCCGTGACCTCTTCACCCAGCTTCGCGTACATGACTCGATAGCGGTGGTCGGTGCCGACCCAAACCGTGATGACAAGGTACTTGCCATCTTCGGTGACTTCCGGTCCGAAACCCCATTCCGGATTCTTCGGATCTTCGTGGATCAGAATATCATCGGACTGCGAAGTGCCAATCTTGTGATAGAATACTTTTTGATTCTTGTTCAAGCTTTGAAAAGCTTCGCCTTCTTCCGGTTCGTCATAGCGACTGTAGAAAAAGCCTTGGCTGTTTGCTGACCAGTCGGCGCTGCCGAATTTGATCCACTCGATTTTGTCGTCGAGTTTCTTACCGGTTTCAATCTCCATCACATACCAGGTGCGCCAGTCCGAGCCGGATTCTTGCACGCCATATGCCAAGTGTTTTCCGTCTTCGCTGAAAGCTAATCCGGCTAGGGCAATCGTGCCATCCTCCGACCACTTGTTTGGATCGATAAGAACTTTGGGTTCGCCGTCGAGTGAATCGAGTCGATACAGCACACTTTGGTTTTGCAGCCCGTCGTTTTTGCGAAAGTAATATCGCCCACCACGTTTGAAAGGCGTTCCGAACTTTTCGTAGTCCCAAAGTTTCGTGAGCCGTTCTTCGATTTCGGCACGATGTGGCAGTTCTTTGATGTACGAAAAAGTAATTTCGTTTTGTGCCTCGACCCACGCAGCGACGTCGTCGGATTCCCGTACGTCGTCTTCAAGCCAAACGTACGGATCCTCGACGGTGACGCCAAAGTACTCGTCTTTTTTATCGACCGTTTTGGTAGTCGGATAAGTAAGTGCTTGGCTCATCCCTGAATCCGTGAAAATGAAAAGCGTGATGATCGTCAGTAGAATGCGTTGCATAACGAACTCTGCGTAGCGTGGGTAGTGAAGCCGCAGTATAGCCGAGCATGCGGCAGGCAAACACGGCAGCATGTGTAGCCGTATTGAGAGCTTTTGCCTGGGAAGGCTCCGCAATCCGAGATGTGCGACTAGCTCATTGTGATCGCCACGGGCCAGAGGCTACCATTTGAAGTGCATCGATCGACACGTTCAGCCGCAACGCCCGTTACGCATTGGGTACTGCGTGTCTAGCTACAACGCTTGGACGAGGTATTACTGCGCCATTTTCAGTTTGCCAGCATTTTCTCGGACGGTTTTTGCGATTCCATCGGCGTCTAGGTTGAACTCGGCCAGCAGTTCGGCGCGGTCGCCGTGCTCGATGAACTGGTCCGGTAATCCGATTCGCTTGACGTGCGATGCATCGAGTCCTGCGTCAGCAGCGAATTCTGCAAGTGCGCTGCCAAAGCCTGCTGATAGTGCGCCTTCTTCAACGGTGATAACAGTCGAGCATTCCGTAAGTGCTCGCGTCATTACCTCTTTATCGATCGGTTTGACGAAGCGAGCATTCACCACGCCGACGCTAAGTCCTTCTTCGCGAAGTCGTTCGGCTGCTGCGACGCAATCTGCCAACTGAGTACCACAACAAACGATGGCTGCATCGGTGCCCCACGAAAGAACTTCGGCTTTGCCAAGTTCGATCGGTGCTCGATCACGTTCGATGTTTTCTGCTTTTGTTTTTGGATAGCGGAGTGAACAAGGGCCATTAAAGTTCAATGCAAAGTCCAACATCGCTGGGATCTCGGGGCCATCGCCGGGAGCCATAACGACCATGTTCGGGAATATCCGCATGTAGCCAATGTCAAAGACGCCGTGATGGGTGGCTCCGTCGGGAGCAGTTAGACCTGCTCGGTCCATCATGAACGTGACCGGCAAGTTTTGCAGTGCGACTTCTTGGAAGATCTGATCGTAGCTGCGTTGCAGAAACGTGCTGTAGATATCGACGATCGGACGCAAGCCTGCTTTGGCTTGCCCGCCTGCAAACGCAACCGCATGTCCTTCGCAAATACCGGTGTCGAAGAATTGATCCGGAAACTCCTCGCGAACCGGCTCGAGTTTGTTGCCTTGGCACATGGCCGCCGTGAGTACGACGACGCGTTTGTTCTTTTTGATCTGCTCATGAATCCCATCGCGAGCAAACGCCGTGTACGGTGGTGGGCTCGACTTTTTGATTGGGACGACGCGGTCGTGCTCGCGTTTGATTACCGGTGGCGTGTGGAAAAGAACGGGATCTTCTGCCGCTGGTTCGACGCCGTGACCTTTTTCGGTAACGACGTGAAGTAGTACTGGGCAATTCATCGTCTTGACCATTGCCAAGTACTTTTTCAACAGGCCCACGTTGTGTCCGTCGATTGGCCCGATATATCGGAAGCCCAAGTCTTCGAACAGCATGCCGCCATGCAGACCAGCTTTAACGCCTTCTTTGAGTTGTGCCAAGAAGCGTTCTGCGGGATCACCGAGCACCGGCATCTTGTTGAGTGTTTTGACGACCTCTGTTTTGAGTCCCGTGTAAAACGGATTCGTGCGGAGCCGGTCAAGGTATTTTCCAACCGCGCCAACGCGAGGACAGATGGACATCTTGTTGTCGTTCAAGATGACAAGCAGTTTCTCTTGCAGGTGTCCAACGTTATTCATCGCTTCGTAGACCATGCCGGACGGAAACGCACCGTCTCCGATAACCGCGACGGCGTGTCGATGATCTTCGCCTGTGAGTTCGTCACCACTACGTAGCCCCATGACGGTTGACACGCTTGCACCCGCGTGACCAGTCATGAACAAATCGTATTCGCTCTCGTTTGGATTGGGGTAACCCATCAATCCGCCACGGGTTCGCATGGTGCCGAAATCTTTGTAGCGACCCGTTACTAATTTATGTGGATAGATCTGATGCCCAGTGTCCCAAATCAAACGATCTTGTTTGAAATCGAAAACCGTGTGCAGCGCCAAGCACAATTCGACGACGCCGAGATTGGACGCGTAGTGAGCTGGTCGCGTGGCGACGAGACTCGTGAGGACGTCACGGATTTCATCTCCGAGTTCATCGAGCTTTTCGTGTGACCAATCTCGGAAATCTTCAGGACCGTTAATGCTACGTAGTAGTGGGTGCATTCGGGTTTTACCGCTTTCTTTCTAAAACGAATTTGGCCAGCGTGAGCAGTGGTTCTGCTCTCTCGCCAAACGTCCACGCTGCAGTGTTTGCTTGTTCGATCAATTCCGCAGCACGTTGTTGGCTGGCCTCGACGCCCAACAGTCCCGGATAAGTTAGTTTGCCTCGGTCGGCATCTTTGCCCGTTCGCTTTCCAAGCTGAGATTCGTCGCCTTCGAAGTCGAGCAAGTCATCTACTACTTGAAACGCTAAACCCAAATTTCGTCCGTAATGTCGAAGTGAATCGATTTGCGACTCGTTCGCGTTCGCGACAACTCCGCCCAGTACGAGCGAGACTTCTAACATGGCTCCGGTCTTGCGACGATGTATTCTCTCTAGTTCGTTGAGTCCCCAACTATCTTGTTGCTCTGCAGCCAAATCATCAACTTGCCCACCCACAAGAGCGGAGGCGCCAGCTGCCTGAGCTAACAAACCCAAACACTTGTGCGCTGTTTCGGGTGGAGTTGTATCGATTGCAATTATTTCAAAGGCTCGAGCCAGCAAAGCGTCACCTGCAAGGATGGCGTTACCCTCGCCGTACACTTTATGACACGTTGGAATTCCGCGTCGTAGATCGTCATCGTCCATCGCTGGTAAATCGTCGTGAATCAACGAGTAAGCGTGAACCATTTCGACCGCACATGCGGCTGGCAGTGCTGGCTCTACCTTCGAACCGCAGGCATCGGCGGCCATTAACGTCAGCAGCGGTCGGAGTCGTTTGCCGGGCGCGAGCAGGCTGTGCCGGATTGCATCGCGGAGAACAGCTGGGCAGTCATCGTCAAACTGGCTATAGGTATCGAGCTTAGCTTCGATTAGCTGCCGGTAGCCGTCTGTGATCTCGGTGAAGTTACTCGTTGCTGATTGCACGTTTTGCAGACCGCAGAGGGATGGCCGATGATGAATTCGAGTAGCGGCGGGGTCGGTCAGCCGAACCAAACGATGCGAATCGAACGCATTTCCCGAGCTCACTGCAGTTTAGAATAGCGTGCCATCTGCGTCCACGTCGTCCTGGCTCAGTTCTTCGCCAGGTTTAGCTTTGCTGGCAGCCTTTCGCGGAGCCGATTTTGACTTTGGGCGGGCCGTACGTCGTCTACTTCGCTGGTCGGCCTTTTGCTGCAGCGTCATTTCCTCGTCGTCAAATTGTTGTGTCGTGGCGTTGCCGTCGGCATCCATTCCGCTGAGGATCTCAATTTTTCGCTCGGCTGTCGCTAGAATCTTTTGACATCTTTTCAAATGTCGAATGCCTTGCTCGTATCGTTCCAGCGACTCGTCAAGAGAAAGCGTGCCTTCCTCTAGTTCACGAACCATCTCGCTGAGTTGAGAAATCGATTCCTCAAACGTGCTTGGTTGATCTTCGGAGCGATCAACTTCAGCCTTGTTTTTTTTCTTCGCCACGTGATTTCCTGTGCTTTCTTAAGCTTCGTAGCATAAAGGGAAAACATCGGCAGGTGAAGCGTGGCTTAGTGAACGCTTGTGACCTAGGTAGCGATAGTGTTTTGGATGGAGTCGGCGTCTTGAACAACTCCGCCGTAGTGCGTTCGTCCTCGCTTGCCACGCGACCAATTTACGAGACGCTTCATGAGTACGTATACGCGAAAGCCAACTTGCAACGAAAGCAAATGCATCCGCGAAAGTTCTGTGCCCGAACACACTAATTTGTCGTCGACATCGCCACTGTCAGTGAAACGCACAATCGCGCGCACTGGGACGGTGGTTTCGCTGGCACGCTGAATTCGTGACCCCAATACAATCGCATCGAGCGGTAAGTCATCGCCGCCAATAAGTCCAGCAACGAAGCCATAGTTGAAAGGGCAGGGCAGGGGAGAAATGAATTCGACGTGTCCACCTTGTTCCGTCAACGCGTATTTTACAAACGACCACCGAGGAATCTCGATCGTAACGGTGACGGTTGGCAGGTTTGTCATGCTTTGGAGTTGGCTGGTGGTCACAAGGGCAACCACGAAAGATACGGAATAAATGAAAACAGGTGGAGATCTTTGTTAGCAACACCGGGGACGACATCGCATTTTCCGCGGTGGCCCCGAAAAAGGAATGCAATTTGCGAATGTGTCTTGCCGTATTGTTGCGGACGACAACGATTTATGCTGAGTTACTGTTTCATTCGGCCACTTGTTTCTTATCGAGTTCGACATGCATCGATTGTTCTTGGTTGCAATAACGTTAATTAGCTTCGTGATGTTGGGAAAAGTCAACGCAGAAGTTGCCGACGATTATCTGTTACAGTGGGTTGGCAAGCACGCACGTAAACTTAATGAACGGTTCGCCGTTCGACCGTTCGAGTACATCGGTTGGGCAAAAGATATTCGCACGGCGCAGGCGCTTGCGAAGGAACATGACCGGCCGATCTTCTTGTTCACTCTCAGTGGGAAAATGAATACCGGCCGATGCTGAGGTGGTGCGGCCTCAATGAGAATGGGTCCATTCTCTAATAAAACCGTTATCGAATATATCAACGCTCACTTCGTTCCTATCTATCTTTCGAGCGAGGCGTACGTGGCCGGCGAGTATGGTGCGGAAGAAAAAGAGTTGCTTAAAAAAATCCGTCGAAACGCGGCCGCAAAGAATCTCAGCGTTGGTACCGTCCATGTCTTCATGATGGACGGAGACTTGGATGTTGCGGACACCTTGCACGTTGCAAAAGCGACGGACACCAAGTCGCTTATGAAGTTCATGACTCTCAATGCTCTTCGCATGCAGGCGAAAAAAGGAAAGCGACTATTGCCGATTCGGCGCCAGTCGATTCCAACCCAAATCAGTGATGACCAACTAGTTGTTCGCGTTTCGGCACAATTCGAAGAGGCGCAGCCTATACCTGTTGAAAGTTGGGTAGTGCTCGACGAAAAAGAGTGGAAAGAGTTCACACCGAAAGACAATCAAACGAAATGGTCGGTGAGTGAACAGGTGGCGGCCAAGATTCTAGTTCATCTTTATCCCTACGCTGCGAATTGGGATGCGGATGTCGAGCAAGTCAGTTTGGCAAAGCTTCAACTGGAACGCGTTGAGTCGACCGACCAAATGACAACCTGTGTATTGACCGGTCGCGTCGCGATGACACACATGTTATGGGCCAACAGCGGGCGACGTATGGTTGCTACAGATCTAGTTGGCTACGTGACAATCGAACCAGGTGGGAAACCCAATATGGTTTTCGTCTCGAAGGAAGCTACTTTCGACAATCGTGCTTTTGATAGTCTCGTTCATACCGTGGTCGATGAAATTAATGACGAAGCAACGTTGATCAAGGAAAGCATCGATTCGTCGCAGGCCGAGTAAAGTCGACCGGCCCGAGCCGTCGCTATAGAGAAGCCTCGCTCTAGCGAGCGAGGCCTCCTCCTCCTTCTTTTACAAAGCAAGTAGTTTGGTTGCTAGACGATCCAGTCGCCGATCGTGGATAACGTGAAGTCGATCTGTTCCGAGGTGACCGTCGGTGACTCGTCGTCGTCGGCTTCGCCGATTACTTCGCCAAACCCGATGATCAACAGAGATCTGCTTTCCATCGAAGCCTCCGAGCCGCTTGCGAACAAAGTCTCTACCGTCTGAACTTCGTTGATCCGGGCGACATTCGTTCCCGTACCTTCCGACGTTGCCGTGACGGCATCAAATCCAACCGCGTTTGACCTCGTGTTCGCGTTTTGCAGAACCGCCGATCCTGGAAGCGATGTGAACTCGTGGTCCAAGTCGCCGGTTGCGTACAGCAGTGCAGTGTCGTTGCCACCGGTCGCTGATGTTGCTGTGTTGAACTCGAAATCTTTGAGATAGGTCGTTCGTCCTGCAGACCTCAACACTGAGTGCGTATCGAAGACGTAATAGATATCGTCTCCGGACGCGTCGAGGATATGGGAGTAGTCCGTGCCTCCTCGACCGAACGCATCAATGCGGGCGAAGCCTCGAACAACATTCTTAGCGAGTGAACTTTCGATGAAGGAGTGGTCTTCGTTGGAAGTATAGAAGTCTGTTTCTTGCGATCCAAACAGAGCCGCATAGTCTTCGCCTCCTCGACCGAACGCATCAATGCG
This sequence comes from uncultured Pirellulaceae bacterium, assembly GCA_964397295.1. GTDB lineage: Bacteria > Planctomycetota > Planctomycetia > Pirellulales > Pirellulaceae > CAYNJG01. Next base: position 40,853 of record CAYNJG010000022.1, on the reverse strand, counting down.
TGCGAAGCCTAGCATCTGCATAACGCTGTTGGGCGTCGTCATCGTGACGTCCAAATCTAGACCACTTAGCGTATCATCCAAGCTCGATCCGAACATCTGTCCGGTGTCGTTTCCGCCGTTGCCATCGATCATTGTCGTGTCAAATCCAAAGGCGCTGACGGAGTAGCTATCAGAGTTTAGTTTCACATCGCCGTCGATCGACGCTCCAACGTCGTCGGCACCGGTGCCAACTAGATTGATCGAGTCGTTACCACCAGCACTTCCGATCAAGAAGTTCGAAACCACGGCGGGATCGAACGTAAACTCTGCACCCGAGATGATGACCGTGTGAAGGTCATCACCTAAAAGCACCTCGAACGCATCGTCGTCACCAGTACCAATGATCGTAGCAGTGTCACCTGCGACCGAGATGTTAGGAACTTGGGCAATGATTTCGAACGTCGCTTCGACCGTTCCGCCCAAGCTTTCCGCGGTTACCGTGACAGTGCTAGACTCGAGCACTTCGTCTGTCGACCAATCCCAAGTTCCATCCTCGTTCTTGATGATCTCACCAACCGAGGCCGTCAGTTCAACGGTGTCAGGATTCCCTTCTAGCGACCACGTTCCAGTGTTCGACGCATCTCTTCCCACCGCGATTTGCAAGAATGCATTGTCACTAGCGATTGTCGGTGCGTTATGGGAAACGTTTAGATCGAACGTCTGCTCATTGCTCGCACCTTCGCTGTCGGTCGCAGTGATCGTAACCACTTGTGACACGTCAGCGTTGTGCGACCAGTTCCACGAGCCGTCCTCATTGAGAAGAACCTCGCCGACACTTGCTGTCAGGGTCACGTCGTCGTTGCCAGGATCGCTGACCGAACCAGCGTTTCCGACGGGCGAGCCTTCAACCGCACTCACGGCTTCCGCGTCGATGTTCAGCTCTGGAGCAAGGTTTTCGACGACCAAGTCGAATTCTGCTTGCGCCCGACCACCAAATGTGTCGGTCGCTGTCACCGTTACGGTTTGCGATTCGAGCGATCCATCGTCATCGATCAACAAGAAGGCGGTTCCGTCACCGTTGTTCGTGACTTCACCAATCGAAGCATCAATGACAATCCCTTCGATGAGTCCAGCGTCAGAGAACGTGATCAGATTCGAACCATCTTGGCCTTCGACGACCGTCGTAATGGCATCTTGAACCTCAATGCTTGGATCTTGATTCTCAACGATCAAGTTGAATTCGATCGACGACTCTCCGCCATCGCCATCGGTGGCTGTGATCGTGACCGTGGAAGTTTCGATTGGTCCTTCAGTATCGTACGACCATGCCCAGGTTCCTTCGCCGGTGTCTTCGACCGTACCAAGCGAAGCGCTGAGCGTCACATCGCCGCTTGGATCGTCGAAGGTTCCGGTGTTTGCCGCTGTGGCGAATTCAAGTGCAGTGACGGAATCGTTATCAACCGCTACCGCAGGATCGATGTTTTGGACAGTAAGAACGAATTCTGTAGAAGCTTCTCCGCCGTCGCCATCGTTGGCCGTGATCGTGACCACTGCAGCTTCAGCCGGTCCTTCGGTCTCGTGCGACCATGACCACGTTCCGTCTTCGTTGTCCACGACCGTTCCTAACGATGCCTCAAGCGAAACTGGATCGCCCACATCGCTGAAGGTTCCGGTGTTTTCTGCGAGAGTGAACTCAGGCACACTGACCGACACGTTGTCCGCTTCCACTTCTGGGGCAACATTCTCGACAGCCAATTCGAACGAAGTTGTCGCTGTTGCTTCGTCGCCATCTGTCACGGTAATCGTGACCGTTTGCGATTCTGTTGGGCCATCGGTCGCAGCGAACGACCAATTCCAAATACCGTCTTCGGCTGTAACGTTACCAACCGAGGCCGTGACAGTTAGTTCGTCCGTTCCGTCATCGCTATATGAGCCGGTGTTAGAAGCGGAGTCACCCTCGGCCACGGTAACGCTTTCGCTATTGACCGTCACGGCTGGAGCCACGTTAACCACTTCTAATTCGAATGTGGTCGTTGTCGCGTCACCGTCGCTATCAGTTGCAGTTACCGTCACCGTTTGCGAGTCGGCGGGACCGTCCGATGCCTCGTAGGACCATGACCACGTGCCTTCGCCCTGGTCAACGATTTCGCCTACGGAAGCTGCTAGTGTTACTCCGTCGCCACCCACATCGCCGTGCGTGCCCGTCATTTCGGCCACTTGGCCTTCGTCGACCGAAACACTCTCGGCATCTGCCGCAACAGTCGGGGCCACGTTCTCAACAACGAGTTCGAACTCGACCGTCGATTCACCTTCGTGCTCATCGGTCGCAGTGATCGTCACTGTCTGCGATTCGAGTGGTCCATCGTTGGTTTCATAAGACCAGTTCCACGTGCCGTCTTCGTTCGCTTCAACAGACCCAACCGATGCAGCGAGCGAAACAACGCCGCTAGGATCACTAAAGGTTCCAGAGTTTTCCGCGACGGACGATTCATCCGCGTTAACGGACTCGTTATCGACCATGACTTCTGGATCTACGTTTTCAACCGTCAAGTCGAAGTCGATCGACGACTCTCCGCCATCGCCATCGGTGGCTGTGATCGTGACGACAGAAGTTTCCGCTGGGCCCTCGGTTGCGTGAGACCAGGCCCAAGTTCCGTCGCCGGCGTCCTCAACCGTTCCCACGGAAGCGGTGAGCGTTACCTCACCGCTAGGATCACCGAAGGTTCCTGTGTTTTCCGCCACGGAGAATTCAGTCACGCTAATGGCTGCATTGTCAGTAGTCACTGACGGATCTACGTTTTCGACGGTCAGTACGAATTCGGCGGTAGCTTCACCGCCATCGCTATCGGTCGCGGTAATCGTGACGACGGAAGCCCCAGGGCCCCCGGATTCGTAGGACCATGCCCAGGTGCCTTCGCCATTGTCTTCCACGGTTCCAATCGATGCCGTTAGCGAAACCGGGTCAGCAATATCGCTGTAGGTTCCCGTGTTTTCCGCCACAGAAAACTCTACTACGCTGACCGACCCGTTGTCGGTTGCTATTTCGGGATCGACATTTTCGACAACCATTTCGAACGAAGTCATCGACGTTGCTTCGTCAGCATCAGTTACTGTGATAGTGACCGTCTGCGATTCCGCGGGGCCGTCGGTCGAATCGAACGACCAACTCCAGACTCCGTTCTCGCCGGCGGTAACCGTACCAACCGAAGCTGTCACGGTTACGTCGTCTCCAACGTCGTCAAACGTTCCGGTGTTGTTCGCAGAGCCGCCCTCGGCGACCGACACGCTTTCGTTGTCGACTGTAACCATTGGAGCTACATTCGTGACGACCAGGTCGAACGAGGTCGTCGACGATGCATTATCGCTGTCCGTGGCGGTGATTGTCACCGTTTGGGAATCGGCAGGGCCGTCCGTGGTTTCGAACGACCAGGCCCAAGTTCCATCTCCCAGATCAACGATTTCGCCAATCGAAGCTTCGAGCGTGACCACATCATCGCCCAGGTCGCTGTACGACCCGGTCAGCCCCGCCAACTCTCCCTCGTTCACTGCGACACTCTCGGCATCTGCGGCGACCGTGGGTGCGACGTTTTCAACAATGAGCTCGAAGTCAGTTGTCGTCTCTCCTTCATCGCCGTCGATTGCGGTGATCGTCACTGTCTGCGATTCGATTGGACCATCGCTGGTATCATATGCCCAACTCCATGTGCCATCTTCATTCGCGGTTACTTCACCGACAGTAGCGGAAAGTGAAATGTCGTCAGCTCCAACGTCGCCGAAGGTGCCGGTGTTGGTTGCCGTTTCACTCTCGGAAACGGTGACGCTCGGTTGATCCGCCACGACGGTTGGTGCCACGTTGTTGACAACCAGATCAAATACGACCTGAGCCTCGCCACCATTTCCGTCACTGACGGAAATGGTGACTTGCTGCGAATCCGCTGGGCCATCGGTTGGAGTGTAGGTCCAATCCCATGTTCCATCGCCGTTGTCGCTAACTTGTCCCAGCGACGCCGAGAGTGCCAATTGATCGGTACCCATGTCGGCGAATGAGCCAGAGTTGGAAGCCGTGGATGCTTCGTCGACAGTCGCGGTTGCTTCATCGGCGGTGATTGTCGGCTCCACGTTGTCGACCACCAGATTGAACTGCGTTGTCCCCGTTCCACCGTCGGTGTCGGTTGCCGTGATGGTAACTACTTGTGTCTCGGCAGGGCCATTGCTGGCGTCGAATGTCCAACTCCACGAGCCATCTTCTTCCGTTACAACTTCACCGATGGAGGCGGCGAGCGAGACCGCTTCGTCGCCTTGATCACTGAACGTACCAGTGTTCGTAGCTTGAGAGCCCTCGTCGATCGTCACTTCGGACTGATCGGCGTTGATTTCCGGAGTCACGTTGTTGACGAGTAGTGCGAAGGTGAGGGACGACTGGCCCTCCTGGCCATCGTCTACCGTAATGGTCACCGACTGCGAGTCCGCAGGGCCGTCAGCGGCCGAGTAAGACCAGCTCCACAGACCGCCACCCACATTGATGACTTCGCCAATGGACGCGGTTAGCGAAAGTGTGTCATCGCCGACGTCACCGAAGCTTCCGCCATTGCTGGCCGATTCACCTTCGTTGATGAGGACCGTTGAATTGTCGACCGTGATGTCCGGAGCCACGTTGTCGACGATCAGTTCGAATGTAGTAGTCGATTCGTGGTCGTCGCTGTCGATGGCAGTGATGGTAACCGTTTGCGATTGCGTGGGGCCGTCCGCTGTGTTGAACGACCATTCCCACGTGCCTTCGCCTGTATCGGTAAGCTCACCGATGGAAGCTGAAAGACTAACGGTATCATCGCCGACGTCACCATAAGTTCCACTGTTGATGGCGGTTTGTCCCTCGGCGACGGTTACACTTTGCTCAGTGGACGCAACCTCGGGTGCCACATTGTCGACGATCGACTCAAATGTAACTGACGTTTCGGCTTCGTTGATATCAACGACCGTGATGGTGACCGTTTCGCTGTTTTCTGGCCCGTCTGTCGTTGGATCGGAAACCCAACTCCACGTTCCGTCTTGGTTATCGGTAACAGTGCCTGATGATGCAGAAATCGTTACTGGATCGTTGCCGGGATCTCCAAACGAACCGCTGTTTTCAGCCACAGATCCTTCCGGTGTATGGACTACCGGACTGTCGACGTTCACCACGGGCGGTGCGTTATTGATGTTCAGCGTGAACGCGATGCCCGATGTTTCGCCGTCGCTATCGGCGGCCGTGACGGATACGAGTTGTGATCCGGCTGGAGATTCGGAAGTATCGAGGCTCCATGTCCATGTTCCATCGCCGTTGTCGAGAACTTGCCCAAGGCTTGTGGCCAGCAACACACTATCGGCAGGCGTGTCAGTGACGAAGCCACTGTTGGAAGCGATGGCTCCTTGCGTTGCCGTCACCTCTTGATTGCTGACCGTCATCGCTGGTGCTGCGTTGTTCACGGTCAGATTGAACGTGATGGCTTCGATACCACCGTCTGCGTCCAACACGGTTACGCTTACCAGTTGCGAGGCAGGCCCATCCGCCGGTGTATGCTGCCACAACCAAGTTCCGTCTTCGTTGATCGCAACCGAGCCTACAGAAGCTGACATCTGCAACACATCCGAGCCAACGTCTCCCACGTTTCCTGTATTCGTTGCTAACGTGTTTTCGCTGACGATAACTTCCGAGTTGTCAACGCTGAGCGTTGGAGCCACATTCTCGACGTTCATTTGGAACGTTGCGAAAGATTCGGCGCCGTCGCTATCGGTTGCGGTGATCGTGACTTCTTGTGAGTCACTGGGACCGTCGGTGGGAGTGTGTTCCCAGGACCACGTCGTGCCGTCCTCGTTTGGCGTAACTGTTCCTACCGAAGCAGATAGAGTTACGTCATCGATACCGGAATCACCAAAGGTGCCGGCGTTCGTGACAGTGGTTCCTTCCTCCGTGGAAACGGAACTGTTGTCCACCGTGACACCAGGCGCGGCATTGTCTACGGTCAGTTGGAATTCTGTCGTGCTGGTTGCTCCATCAGTATCCGTCGCCGTAATTACGACCGTCGCCGAATCGTCGGGGCCATCGGTCGAGTTGTAGCTCCATGCCCACGTGCCTTCGCCAGTGTCGGAAACTTCGCCGATAGATGCACTGAGACTAACGCCATCGGCACCGACATCGCCAAAGATACCAGTATTGTTGGCCGTTTGGCCTTCGGGTACTGACACCGCTGACTGATCTACCGCAACATCTGGTGCCACGTTGTTGACGACCAGCGAGAACGTGGCGGAATGTTCGCCGCCGTTGCCGTCGTTCACAGTAACCGTCACTGTGTCGCTGTCGGCGGGGCCATCTGCTGGGGAGTAAGACCAGTTCCAGGTTCCGTTTTCGTTGTCCACAATTTCGCCGTGCGACGCGCTGAGAGTCAGTATGTCGTTTGCACCCACATCCATCATCGCACCGGAGTTGAATGCGACACCTGCTTCGTCAACCGTCACCGATTCGTTTTGAACCGTGATGACCGGATCGACATTGTCCACGTTCAGGATGAACGTTTGTTCGATAGAAGCATCGTCGCTGTCGGTGACGGTGATCGTTACCGTTTCCGTGATAGGACCGTCCACGGGAGTATGGCTCCACTGCCAAGTTCCGTTTTCGCCAACAGTAACTTCGCCCAGGGAAGCGGTGACGGTCAGTTCGTCGTCGCCGGGATCCGAAAGGCTGCCGCTGTTTGTCGCCGTGGCGCCTTCAGTCACATTCACTTCGGCGTTGTCGATCGCCACCGATGGCGCGACGTTTTCGACCGTCACATCGAAGCTCACGCTATGAGTGCCTTCGTCACCGTCGTTTGCCGTGATGGTGACCGTTTGCGATTCGTCGGGGCCGTCATCAGGCGTTCCTTGCCAAGACCACGTCCCGTTTTCGGCGTCTTTGGTAACGGTGCCAACCGATGCGGAAAGCGTGACAATGTCTTCGACACCCACGTCCGAGAACGTGCCGCTATTGGTTGCGGTTGAGCCTTCTGCAACCGTAAGTTCGGTGTTTTCGACGGTAAGGACCGGATTCACGTTTTGTACATTCATGACGAACGTAATTTCGGTGGGAGTCTCGTCGCTGTCGGTCGCAGTGATGGTGACTGTTTGCTGATCGGGACCATCCGCTGGAGTGTGACTCCACGACCAGATGCCTTGCTCGACCGTGACTGTACCGATCGAAGCCGTCAATTCGACGGTATCCGCACCGGCGTCGGAAACAGCTCCGCTGTTGGTGACTTCGGTTCCTTCTATCGTTGTGACTTCTTCGTTGACAGTCGTCAAAACGGGAGCCACATTTGCAACCGTCAGCGTGAACGTCTCTTCAGTGAAAGCTCCATCTTCGTCTTCCGCTCGGATGGTTACTGTTTGCGACTCGTCGGGGCCGTCACTGGATTCGTAGGCCCAGCTCCAGACGCCATCACCCAAGTCCGTGATCGCGCCAACAGTGGCGGTAAGTGTTACGGTGTCCGCGCCTACGTCGTCGTAAGTTCCGCTGTTGCCGGTAGACGCACCTTCGGTAACGGTGACTGACTCATTGTCGACGGTGACGGTGGGTGCAACATTTTCGACGTCCAGGTCAAACGTAACGGACGTCGAAACGTTGTCGCTGTCGGTGACCGTGATTGTGATCGTTTGCGTATCAGGACCGTCGGTAGGCGTATGGGTCCAGTTCCATGTTCCGTTGCCATTGTCTACCGCTTCGCCAATGTCAGCACTGATGGTGATCGTATCGTTGCCGATATCGCCCAGCGAACCGGCGTTGCCTGCTTGGCTGCCTTCGTTCACCGTAACGGATTCATTCGCGACCGAAAGCGTTGGAGGTGCATTCTCCACGTTGACTTGGAAAGTAACGTTGCTGGTTGCACCGTCGCTGTCTTCGGCGGTGATCGTAACTTGCTGAGTGTTCTCAGGTCCGTCATCGGTGTTCCATTCCCAACTCCAGCCACCGTTGTCGTTGTCCGTAACCGAACCGACTGACGCGGTAAGCCCGACGGTGTCGTCTCCAATGTCAGAGAACGTGCCCGAGTTGCTTGCCGTTGTACTCTCGATCACGGTGACTGATTCGTTGGCCACGTCGATAATCGGAGCTACGTTGTTGACGACTAGTTCGAACGAGGTCGTGCTTTCAAAGCCATCGTCGTCCGTTCCGGTAATGACGACGGTTGTGTTCTGATCGGGGCCATCTGTCGAGTTGTACGACCAGGTCCAAGTGCCTTCGGGGCCGGGAGTCACGGTACCAACATTGGCGGAAAGTTCCACAACATCCGCGCCCACATCGCTCATGGTTCCCGAGTTCATGGCCGTTGCGCCTTCGGTGACCGTGACTGATGCGTTGTCAGAATTCAGAACTGGTGCCACGTTTTCGACGGTCAATTGGAACGTCTGTGTTGTTACCGCGTCGTCGGAATCCGTAGCCGTGATTTCGACGGTTTGGTTTTCGTTAGGGCCGTCAGTCGAATCAAACGTCCACGTCCACGTTCCATTTTCGCCTGGCGTGATGGTGCCGACGGAAGCTTCCAGCGTCACATTGTCCGCCCCGTTGTCGCCGAACGTACCAGAGTTTGAAGCCTGGGCGCCTTCGGTTGTGGTTGCTTCTGCGTTGGTGATCGTGAGACTTGGAGCCACATTATTGACATTCATTTGGAACGTCGTATCGTTGGCGGCGCCGTCTTCATCGGTCAGTGTGATAGTGACTTCCTGCGATTCGTCGTCGCCATCGGTGGTCGAGAAATTCCAAGACCACGTTCCGTTTTCTACGTCTAACTGGGCCGTACCGATGGAGGCAGAGATAGAAACTGGATCGCCACCGGCATCGAAGAATGTTCCCGAATTCTGTGCAACGTTGCCTTCATCAACGTCGACGACGGAATTGTCCGCCGTAGCCTCTGGCGCGAGATTGTTGACGGTGAGATCAAAGTCGACGGTAGCTTCACCGCCGTCTCCGTCCGTTGCTGTGATTGTGACCGTGCCGGAGTCATCGATTCCGTCTGAGGTCTCGAAAGTCCATTGCCAAGTGCCGGGTTGTTCGCCAGCCTCAACGGTTCCCACGCTCGCTGAGAGTGCGATTTCGTCCGTGCCCGCGTCAGAGAAGGTTCCGGAGTTACCTGCAGTGGCTCCCTCGCTCACCGTGACCATCGTGTTGTCGGCCTGAATCACAGGATCAACGTTCAGGACGTTCATCATGAAGCCTGTGTCACTTGATGCACCGTCCTCATCGGTGGCTGTGACCGTAACTTGTTGCGACTCTTCTGCGCCGTCCGATGACTGGAACAGCCAAACCCATTGTTCAAATTCTTCGTCGAAGAAGAATTCACCGACGGATGCAGACAATGTCACTTCGTCGTCACCCACATCGCCAATGGAGAAGAGATTGGCAGCTGTGCCGCCTTCGGTTACCGACACTTCATCTTCGATCGCATGGATAAACGGAGCCACATTTTCCACAACCAATTCGAAAGTGATCGTGCTCTCGGCGCCGTCGTCATCCACCGATGTGATCGTTACCGTCGCGTTTTCATCTGGTCCGTCGGTAGTATCCAGGGACCAAGTCCAACTGGTACCGTCTTGGCCCAAAGTCACTTCACCGACACTTGCTGAAAGTGTCGCGCCGTCCGCTCCCGGGTCGACCACGGTGCCTGCATTGGTTGCCGTGTCACCTTCATCCACGGTCACGGTTTCGTTTTGCACACTGAGCACTGCTGGAGCATTGTTGATGACCAGTTCAAACGTTGTGGTCGTTTGAGCTCCGTCTTTATCTTTGGCCGTGATGGTTACGGTTTGCGAGTCTTCGGGACCGTCGGATGGATCAAATTCCCAGGACCAAGTTCCGTCTTCGTTGGTTGTTGCCGATCCGACATCTGCCGTGACAATAACGGTGTCTGCACCCACGTCAGCGTACGTGCCGGAATTAGTTGCCGTTTCGCCTTCGCTAACGGTGACTGACTCAGCATCCGCAGCAACGGTGGGTGCGACGTTTTCCACAATCAGATCGAACGTCGTGGCGGCGGCGCCACCGTCCTCATCTTGAACAGTGACGGTAATAACTTCCGACTGCATCGGGCCATCGGTGGAATCGTAACTCCAGGACCAAGTACCGGCTTCTGCATCGTGCTCGATGGAGCCCTTGGAGACCGTAAGCAACAGCGAGTCATTTCCCGGATCGCTGAGCGTGCCGGTCATGTTGGCTGTTTCCGATTCGTTTACCGTAACGGAGGATTGATCAGCGGCGATCGATGGCGCGACGTTTACGACGTTCAGGTTGAACGTTGCGATGGTGGGAGTTCCGTCGCTATCGGTTGCGGTGACCGTGACGAAGCCAGTGTCGTCGTCGTCCACCGTATCGTACGACCAATTCCAAGTTCCATTTCCATTGTCGACAATCGTGCCGCGATTGACGGTAAGCGTAACAATGTCATCACCGATGTCGCTGAAGGTTCCTGAGTTGGTTGCCGTGGAGCCTTCGTTCGCAGATGCGGTTTCATTGTCGACCGTCAATGTTGGAGCGACGTTGTTTACGGTTAGGTCGAATTCGATTGTCGAGACCGCTCCGTCGCTATCGGTAGCTGTAATGACGACGGTTTGTGATTCGGCGGGTCCGTCCGTTGTTGGATGGCTCCACGTCCAGTTTCCTTCACTCGCATCGACGACAGTTCCGAACGAAGCCGTCAGCTCCACGGAATCCACGCCGGGATCGTTGAACGTGCCAGAGTTCTCAGCCAAGTCACCTTCGTTGACTGTCACCGATTCATTCTCGATCGTGAGTTCCACAGGCAAGTTGTTAACGGTGAGCTGGAAAGTCGTATCCGTACCCACTTCATCATCGGCCGCAGTAACGGTAATGGTCTCTGGTGTTCCGTCTCCGTCGTCGGCTACGAAGCTCCATTCCCAAGTGTCGTCTCCTTCGCCAGCAACGACTTCTGCGCCTTGCTTTGAAGTGGAAAGCGTGAGGTCATCGGCGGGAACGGCCGAGTCAGACATCGTGCCAGTGACGATGGCCGTTTCACCTTCATTGATAGTGATCGATTCGACATTGGCCCCAATTTCGGGTGCGACGTTCGCGATGTTCAGAGCAAAGTCGAGCGTTGTTTCAGCTCCATCGGTATCAACTGCGGTAATGGTGACGGTTTCCTGAGTCGTTCCATTCGGTGCAAGATAAGACCATGCCCAGGTTCCGTCTTCGTTTTGAGATAGCGTACCGTGAGAGACGTTGGGCGAGCCTTCTGCGAGTCCGTCGTCACCTGGGTCGGTGATCGTCACAACGTTTGTGGCGGTATCGCCCTCGTCCACGTTGATCGTTTCGTTTTCGACGCTGATCGACGGAGCCACATTCTCCACGTCCAACTGGAACTCAGCGGTCGCTTTTTCTCCCTCGCTGTCCGTAACAGTGATGGTGACAACCTGCGACTGGTCGGTGCCGTCAGTTGTGTCATAAGACCATGACCAAGTGCCGTCTTGATTGGCGGTGATCATGCCAATACTGGCGGAGAGTGTAACCTCATCGCCTGGGCCCGGGTCGCTGAACGTGCCAATCATCTCAGCAGTCTCGCCTTCGCCAACGGTAACCGATCCGATATCCGCTGCAATCGAAGGAGCTGCGTTTTCGACGGTCAGTTCGAAGGAGATCTGCGTAACCGCTCCGTCAACATCCTCCGCCAGGATCGTGACCGTGCCGTTGTCAGCGGGGCCATCTTGCGTTGGATATGACCAGCTCCAGGTTCCGCTTCCATTGTCTTGAGAGACCATACCAGGCGAGCCGTCAGCCAAGGTCAGCGTGACAGTGTCATCTCCAGGATCGGAGAAGGTTCCTGCGTTAGTAGCGGTCTCGCCTTCGGCGACTGTTACTGTGGGGCTGTTGACCGCAAGGACGGGAGCCGCGTTCTCAACAACCAATTCAAACGTGGTTGTGGAAGAGCCACCGTCTTCGTCGGCTGCCGTGATCGTAATGGTTTGCGAACCTTCGTCAGCATCGGTGGCCTCGTAAGTCCAGGTCCAAATGCCGTTACTCGCGACGATGTCTGCACCGTCTCTGTCGGAAGAAACCGTGATGCTGTCAGCTGAGCCAGCAGCGTCGCTCATCGTACCAGTCACAACGACTTGGCTGCCCTCCGCAACGGTGATTGTTGCCGGATCTCCAAACAGGGAATCGACAGCCACAGACGGAGCAACGTTATTCACCGTCAAATCGAATTGAACTGAGGCAATTCCTCCTTCGCCATCGTCTGCGGTGATCGTGACCACCGTCACTGGCGGTGTCGTAGGACCGTCTTCCGGAGTATGAGACCAAGCCCAAGTTCCGCTCTCGTCGTCCTGAGTCACCTCACCGATGGAAGCAGAAAGTGTAACTTCATCGCCTCCCACATCACCGAACGTACCCGTATTGGTAGCCTCGGCACCTTCGGCCGTTGCCACATCCGCTTGATCAGCAGTAACAGTCGGATTGACGTTATTAACGACCAGCTCGAAGGTAATGGCGTCGCTGCCACCCAGCGTATCAAACGCGGTTATGGAAACGAATTGCGTGTCCTCGGGGCCATCGGTGGTCGCAAGTGACCAGCTCCAGGTGCCCAGTTCATTGTCTTGAGTTATCTCACCTACCGAAGCAATCAACGTAACCGGATTGCCATCAGGGTCACTGAAAGTACCCGTGTTGGTTGCGAGCTCACTTTCATTGAAGGTAACGACAGTCGCGTCGGCTTCAACAACAGGGTCCGTATTCAGCCCTTGTACGGTGAACACCGAAGTAGCCACTCCGCCTGCATTATCGACGGCCGTGATGATCACGAAGCGGAATTCGCCAGCATCAATTGGGCTGTCATCGATCCAAGACCAAGTGCCTTCGCCATCTGCATCTTGCACAACCGTGCCACGAGAAGCGGAAAGCGTGACGGTCGAGCCAAGATCTTCGTCGTCGTAAGTTCCCGCATTGGTTGCGACGGTATTAGCGTCAACCAAAAGACCGCCATTGGCATTTGCCAAAACCGGGGCATCATTGACATCGGTAACATTGACGGTGATCGACTGCGAGTTGCTAACTTGTCCGTCAGAGGCGATGACTTCGACTTCATAGTCATTGCCTTGGTCACTGTCTTCCGGAGCTTCGAAGTTCGCCGGTGCGTCGAACGAGAGCGAGCCCGTGTTTTCGTCAATGGAAAAGAGGTCGCTATCGCCGGAACTGCCAAGCGAGTAGGTAACCCCACCATCTAGGTCCGTAGCCTGCACTTGGCCAACGGAAGTCTGATTCTCTGGTGCATCGAATGTCGCAGGGGAAGTGAACTGCGGCCCAGGATCTGTGACATTCAATTCAAACGTGACTTGTGTACTATCCTCGCCGTCTGTAGCCGTAATTGTGACGGTTTCTGTCGCGGGTCCGTCGCCTGGAGTATGAGACCAGCTCCAGGTTCCGTCTTCGTTGCCAGTAACTTCACCAACCGACGCAGATAGGGAAACGGAATCAGGCGATACATCACCAAACGATCCCGAATTGGTGACTTCGGCACCTTCTGCCGCGGACACGCTCTCCTGATCTACGTCAATCGTTGGAGCAACATTATTGACGGTAAGATCGAAGGACGCCGTTGTAACGCCTCCTTCACCGTCGTCTGCGGTCATCGTGACCGTCTGTGACACACTGCCACTGGTCTGATAGGACCAGGACCATGTACCGTCGCCTTCATCAACTACCTCGCCGATCGAAGCGGAAAGCGTGATATCGTCGCCGCCCAGATCGCTGTAGGTCCCCGTTTGGGTCGCAAGATCACCTTCAGAAACGTTTGCAGTATCACTTTCCGTAATGTCGAAGGATCGATAGTCTGCGAACACACGAGGGCCGTTGAAAACCAACTCCAATGCGCTGGAGGTGATAAGCGACGCGTCCAACTGCAATGGCAATTCGTTGCTCGTTAGAAACGGAGATGGAGACGCAGAATCAGCACTGATAGAGTTATGAGCGATCGTGGTTATCCCTCCACCCATCACGTCGCCCTGAAACGACGACAAGTTGCCAGGATGGAAACGATCGGTAAACGGAGAAAACAAGCTAGGCGAGTCGTTGCTGAGGAAGGAGTCACCGAAACCATTACCGGTAAACGTATGCCCGTGCGCGTGCACCTCGGCACTCACCAGTGCGTCTGCAAATGTCACCGTGCCAAAGCTATCGACGCCAGTGACGGTGCTATCCAGATAGAAAACGCCGGTAATGATATCTCCCGCAGAGAAAACGATCGTTTCGCCATCAACAAAAATATTTGTGGTGCTCCGAACCTCCGCGGTATAGGCGTACCTGATCAGCCCGTCTGCCTCATCGACGGCCAAGGTAGGGGCGACATTCGTTGTCTCCAACGTAAACGTCTCGGTGGTAATTCCGCCCTCACCATCGTCTGCAGTAATGGTCACCGCCTGCGTGGCAGGACCGTCCGTCGCCGTGTGAGACCAACTCCAAGTCCCGTTGCCGTTGTCCGAAGCACTTCCAATGTCGGCTGACACACTCACGGTATCAGGCGCCACATCACCAATCGTTATCGTGTTGGTGGCTTCGCTGCCTTCATCCGCCGAGACGGTTTCCTGCGCAAACTGGATTGTGGGTGCAACATTGATCGTTTCAAGGGTGAATGTCACGCTCGAAGTGGCTTCACCGTCATCCGCCGTGACGGTCACTGTTTGCGTAGGAAGGCCATCGGCGTCGTAAGTCCATGCCCACGTACCTTCGCCAGTATCAGTGACTTGCCCAACGGACGCAGACAAGCTGACCGATGATCCTGCCACGTCGCCAAACGTGCCAGTGTTGGCTGCTTCTGTCCCTTCAGTTGCTTGGACCGTCGGTTGGTCCACATCGATCGTCGGCGCAACGTTGGCTGTCTCAAGCGTAAAACTTACTGTACTCACGCCACCATCGCTGTCAGTCGCTGTGATCGTTACCGTTTCGGTCGCCGTGCCGCTATTCGGCGTATGAGACCAGCTCCAGGTTCCGTCTTGGCTTGCAGTGACTTCTCCAAGATTCGCAGCGAGAGTAACCGTATCGGGATCTACGTCTCCAAATGTTCCCGTGTTGGTTGCTTCAATCTCTTCGTTCGTCGACACCGCTTCCTGATCGACGGCGACTACTGGAGCCACGTTGTTGACCGTCATCTCGAAGGTTGTAGAGGACACGCCTCCTTCACCGTCGTCTGCGGTGATCGTGACCGTCTGTGACACATCACTGCCACTGGTCTGGTAGGACCAGGACCAGGTTCCATCTCCCTCATCGAGCACGTTGCCGATCGAAGCAGAAAGGGTGACGTCGCCACCAGGATCACCAAACGTTCCGGTCATGGTCGCAACTTCGCCTTCGGAAACACTTGCGGTATCACTGTTTCCGGTAATGTCGAAGGAGGTGTAGCTTGCGTTGACTCGCTCGTTCGCGTCGGAAACCAAAGTCACCCTACTTAACGTACTGAGCGAAACGTCCAGCTGCAAAGGCAACTCGCTATTCGTTAAAAGGGAAGAAGGCGTCAGCCCCGAGGCTTGAATGAAGCCAAGATCAATCTGGGCTATTCCTTCGCTCAACGTGTCGTCAGTAAAAATGGTCAAATGGCCGGGTTCAAAAATATCGACCAAGGAACCGAAGTCTGCGATGTCGTTCCTGATGCGGGTGTCACCAAAACCAATGCCAGTATACGTATTCCCGTTTGAGTGCACCTCGGCACTCACCAGTGCGTTTTCATATGTGACCGTGCCAAAGCTATCAACGCCAGTGACGGTGCTATCCAGATAGAAGACGCCATTAATGACATCTCCCCCAAAGAAGTTGCTTCCGGGAGTTGTGACCTCTGCGGTGAACGCATACTCGATCAACCCGTCTGGCTCATCGACAGCCACGCTGGGGGCGACATTCGTTGTCTCCAACGTAAAGGTCGTAGTGGAAGTTTCGCCTTGACCACCGTCTACGGTAATCGTGACCGATTGCGTTGCCGGATCATCAGTCGTGGTGTGAGACCAATTCCAGGTTCCATCACCGTTGTCCGACACACTGCCGATGTCGGCAGATACACTCGCATTGTTGGAATCCACATTTCCGATCGTGATGGTGTTGGTGGCTTCGCTGCCTTCTTCCACCGAAACTGTTTGCTGCGCAAACTCAACGGTAGGTTGCTCACCGACGTCCGTCACCGTAATTGCAAGTGGTTGCGCGGCCGTCGTTGACCCCTGACGAATAACTAGGTTGTCCACGCCCCAGGATTCATCCGATAACGGTTGATCCAATCCCGCCCCAAACTTCAGCTCGAGCGTCTCCCCCGGATTGGTTATAGTCAGTGTCACTCGATGGATCTGATCCAAGAACCCATTTTCCCCCCCCAGATTTGTATTATTTGCCGTCGTAGAAGTCACGTGATAGCTGACGTTGCCATTCACACCCGTGGCGTCCGCTTCGTCGGTACCGTGTGTAAACGTAACCGTTGGGGCCAATATCTGAGTACCATTCACGAAAACGTGAAACGGATGGTTGTCCCATGAATCGATTTCGTAGAAATCAAACTCGACAGTCACATCTTCAGTGGAGCTTGGCAGCGTGAAACTTTTGGAGAGCACGTCGTCCCGATCATGTCGCCCCAAAAACTGGGTGAATGCACCACCGCTGATTTCGTAAGTGGGTTGACGTCCGACGGCTTCATTGACCCACCCGGTCCCGCCACCCTCGAAGTCTTCGTCCGCGACCAAATTCGACAGCCCAACTTCGACTTCGTAGACGTTGTCTTCGTTCGCATCCCCTGGTATTTCAAAATTGGGCGCGTCGGCGAACGCGAGTTCACCTGTTGCCGAGTCTATTTGAAATTCTTCTGCGTCTTCTCCACCCACGATCGCGAATAGGGCTGAGGCGTCATTGGCAGACACGGTGGTTACTGCCGTACTATTTTCGCCCACTTCGATTTCACCGGATCCGGTCGTAAGCGAGAAGTCATCAAAGTTCGCTCCCCCCGCACCACCGAAGAAGATTCTGGAGTTGGTAGCGCTTAAGCCAACACCACTTGCGTCGAATGCTCCGGAAGTTGAGTCGACCACGAACTCCCCGCCCGTGTAGTCCTCGTCGATGTCGAAGGTAGCAGTTTGCGCATCCGCGTCCCAAGTCAGCCTCAACCTGTGAACCCCAGTTCCAGCATTCGAAAAGCCTGGCTCGCCATTGATGTGGATCAGACCATTCGCAAGGCTGGATGCGTGCATCCGCAGATGAACAGAGGGGCTTACGGGTTCGTTATTGAAACTTGAATCCGGAGACGCTTCGCCTATCCCAAAGAAGGCAATCGTGGCACCGCTCGTATACGTGATTTCAGCTACGAAGCTCTCGCTAGAGACGTCGGCATCGATCGTACGAACGTAAGTGCGATCCCCATCATTGCCATTAAATTCGGTATCGACACCCGTGAATGGTGCACTCGTCCCCGACACTTCAAGATTACCCGGCTGGCCGGAATTGAAGTCCTCCTGCAGACTAGCGACTGGAGAGGTGAACATGAGTCCACCGGCGTCCAACAGCACTCGGTCCTCAACTCGTTCCAGCGACAAGTGAGTTCGGTTCTTGTTCTTCCGTTTTTTCTTTCGGTTGTTGCGTTTCACGATTCAGTTCCTATCTGAAATGGGGGCTAGGTTTTGGCTGGGTGACGGCGCGCATGTGGTCAAATAGCCGACACCCCCTTGTAGAGGTATGAGAGGCCTTCGAGCAATATGCAGGGGGGTGATCTAACCCCCAAAGAGGCTAGTTTTAAATGCTTGCAAATCGGATAAACGATCGAATCGCGCAGCTCACCGTGCCGCTGTCGGAATCATCCGGAAGGCTTCAGCAAGCCGAACATGAGGCGCAGATAAAAAGGCTTCGCGCGTCGTTAAGGTCGAGCGATTCGTGTAATTGGGGATCGCAAGTGAAAGAATGTCAAAGCGGTCTTGTACGCACACAGATGTACGTGTGTTATTCGCGCACAAACGTACTTTGGAGGAAAGGTTGTGGCGGACCGACCATCGTTAACGAAGTCGCCTATTGCATAACGTTCATTAGCGAGTGGCGAAGCACAGAAAACACTAACAGACCGTCTACACAGCTATTCAAATCTATCTTGGTGGATCGACTAATCTGTGGTGGCTTTCAAGGTTCCGTCTGCCAATCGAACGTGCAGTTCATCACCCGCGCTTACGTCTTTTACGCTTCGCACAATCTGCCCGCTTTTGTTCTGCGTGATGGAGTAGCCCCTCGCCAAGACCATGAGTGGGCTTAGCGTTTCCAACTGACTTGCACACTGAGCGACGCGGGCAGTGCCACGTTCGATTTGATACTTTATCGCGCGGTTAGATCGTTGCTGAAGCTCGTCCAACATGCGTTCGTTCTCGCGAATTCGATAGTAGGGATCTTGCAGTACGCGTCGCTCAGAAAGAGATCTTAGTTGCTCGTGCGCGCGGTCGAATCGCGTACGCAATAGGCGGCGCAAATGTTGTTGGGCAGCGTTCAGTTGGGCTGTCCACTCGCCGGCGTCAGGCATGAGTAACTCTCCTGCCTCGGTCGGAGTCAACGCGCGGCGATCCGCGACGAGGTCGGAAAGCGTTACATCGATTTCGTGACCGATTGCGGAAATTACCGGTACGGGAGAATTGTAGATCGCACGTACGACCAGTTCGTCATTGAACCCCCAAAGGTCTTCGAGACTACCGCCGCCACGTGTCACCAGAATAGCGTCGACGATTGGTTTCATCGCCGCTGCGCGGCGAATGGCACGTGCGATTTCCGGTCCAACGTCCAAGCCCTGAACACGTGTTGGTACGATCGTAATAGAAACATCCGACCATCGTCGTCGCACGACTTCGACAAAGTCACGCACTGCAGCTCCGCTTGGACTGGTGACTACCGCGATGTGTTTTGGGAAAGCGGGTAGCGGTCGCTTTCGAGCTGCATCGAACAGTCCTTCGTTTTCGAGCTTTTCACGTAGCTGACGCAGTGCCGCCTGCAATCGGCCTTCGCCTTGTACTTGCATTCTGCGGACAATCAACTGATAGGTTCCGCGTGGCGGATAGACGTCGATGTCGCCGCAGCAAATCACTTGCTGACCATCTTCCGGATCGAACTGTAGGCGTTGAGCAGTACTCCGCCACATCACGCCCTTGATTGAACCGCTTGGATCCTTCAGAGAAAAATAAAGGTGTCCGCTGCTAGGCATAGAAAGGTCGACAATCTCTCCAGCCACCCAGACGGATCGAAACTCACGCTGCAAAGCTTCGCGGATTTCAGTATTCAGTTCGCCAATAGATAGCACTGTGGGGTCACTCATTGCGGCAACGTATCACTGGGGGATGCTTGGTAGAAGGTGGAGTTTTGTTCGTTTTTTCGTGAAAATACGCTGATTGACTGCATGACGTTTCCGATGAAATGGTTCTGCGTTTATAGTTCCGTTACTCAAGCATTCTTTGTCTAAGGCGAAACGATGAGAAATAGGAACTTTTTGGTCGAATCACTTGAGCACCGAGTCATGCTCGACGGCGCCCTGGGAAGCGAGATCGCATCTTTTTCCACCGAATCAGAATTGTCTTCAGCGTTGCTGGACCGAGCTGCCAGTCAGCACCAGTGGCTGTTTGAGCGACCCTTTTTCAATCCGTCGCACTGTTTATTGTGCCTGGGCGGGGGAGGAGATGATTTCTTCGCATTTGATGGCGCACCGGAGGCCGGCGGAGCGGGCGGCGATGTCGATGCACCATCGTTCTCCGACACGAACACCCAAGTCCTCGGTGTTGATGAGGGGGACATCGTCGAAACCGATGGTGAGTTCGTATACGTGTTGTCCGAAAATATGGTGACGATCATCGATGTTCGAGAACTCGAGCATCCCCGCGTGACGTCGCGTGTTCAGTTGAATGCGAGTTCTCACGGCAGCGATATGTACCTTCACGGCGACCGCCTGATGGTGATCTCGAACAACAGTTACTTCGGTGGCGGACCGTTTTTCGGTGGTCCTGATATCTTGATTGACCTGATTGATGTTGATCTTGCCTTTTGGGAGCCGCCTCAGCAATCCATTACAGCCACGGTTATCGACGTGACGAATCGTGAAGATCCAACCATCGTGAACACGACGGAGATTGATGGTGCCTTGGCTAACTCGAGGGCCATCGACGGCAGAGCTTACATTGTCGCTGACGAATATTTGAATTACCCAATTCCAGAATTGGTGCCGGTCGATGGACCCATTGAGGAAGACGGTCAACAACTCTATGTCTACGAAAGCGAAGCCGCCTATCGCGAACGTATGGCAACATCGATCCTTGACGTCATGCCAAGTTACGAAACGCGTGACTTCGGCCAACAAGTTCAGGCAGAAGGTCTCGTTTCCGATTACTCAACAACATTCACAACGGGCGATCCAAACTTCAGTTCGCTAGTTTCCGTTTTCACGATCGACATGAACGCAGAGGTTCCCACAGTTGAGAGTGGGAACTCTGTATTTACCAATGCGGGTCGCGAGATATTCATGTCACGCGATAGTTTGTATCTCTTCCAGCATAGTTGGGGTGAAGCGGATCAAACCAAGATCCTACGCTTCGAGGTAGATGCTGTTGCTGGCACTGCGTTGCCCGTTGCGTCTGGCCGAGTACCGGGACGCATGCTCGATCAATTCTCCGCCGACGAGTACAACGGCGACCTGCGAATCGCCACCACGACGGGTTGGGGCGAAGACCAGAGCAGCGGAGTCTACGTGCTCAACAGTGATGGTGAAGACTTGGAGGTTATCGGCAGTGTCGAAAATCTCGCCCCGACCGAACGCATTTTTTCTGCTCGGTTCATGGGCGATCGAGCTTATATCGTAACGTTCCGCCAAGTCGATCCACTGTTTGCGATCGATATGTCGGATGCCACAAACCCGACGGTTGAAGGTGAGCTAAAGATCACAGGGTTCTCCACTTACTTGCAACCGATCGACGAAAATCATTTGATTGGTATTGGTCGGGATGCGGACCCCGTTACGGGCCGAGCACAAACATTGCAGCTCTCGTTGTTTGACGTCGAGGATCTTACCGATCCGCAGCTGGTTGATCGATTTACGTTCGAGGGCGATGGTTGGTCAATTGCCGAGCAAGATCATCACGCGTTCCGATACTTCCCCGACTATGACACGTTGGCGATTCCCGTTACCTCTTTCGAAAACGGAACGTGGATTCGAAACGACGGTTTCCGCGAATGGGTTCCTGCTGAATTCAACGAAAGCCTGCACGTTTTCCAAGTCGATACGGAAACTGGCTTCACGTTCACCGACGCGATCGCACATCCTTCGCAAGTCAGGCGTAGTGTGCGCGTCGGCGATGCTCTGTACAGCATCTCGAACGACACGTTTTTGGCAAATAGTATCACCGATCCAAGCACGCAGTTGGGCCGGATTTACTACTTGCCACCTGCGAACGGTGGCGTGATCCCAACTGATCCGCGACCTGAAGACATCGACCGGATTTTTGAATCTGCAGCGACCGAGGAGTTCAATGAAGAGTTCGACATGGACGGAAACTCATTGGTGAACGCCGACGACGCGACGTTCGTGGTTGAAGCCGTCGTCAACTCTCATCGCGGTGACACGGATCTGGATGGAGACGTGGACTTCGCCGACTTCCTGCAACTATCGACGAACTTCGGCCAAGAAGGTGGTTGGGGAGACGGTGACGTCAACGGTGATGGACTCGTTAACTTTGCCGACTTCATCATCCTCTCACAGAACTTCGGCGATTCGTAAATCGTATCAGCCGCGTCGTCGACGCGTGATCGTTAGTGCACCAATCATAGCCAGCGTCAACAGTGCACTGGTATTGGGTTCGGGAACCGGGGACGTGCCAACGGCTTGTCCGAAGTTCGCAGACAGAATTAGGAAGTCTGCGAACTCAACGGTTCCATTGCAGTCGACGTCGCCTTCTTGGTGACTCGCTACTGCGTTTCCGAAATTCGTCGACAACGCAAGGAAGTCAGAAAAGTCGACCTCGCCGCTGCCATCCAAGTCTCCCAGCGTATTGGAATTGCAGATGTTTTCCAGTTCGAACAACGCAACACCAATGATTTCATCAGTAGGGTCGAAGATTCCGTCTTCAACATTGAAGCCATCGTAGTTCATCTGGATCTCTGCGATCTGCATGCTGTTTGCACTCAGCGTGTCTTTCAGCGTTGGAAAGACGATCAGGTAGGATTCGTACTGCTCGTTGTTTTCGAATTCAATCGTTTGCGAATTGTTGTCGTCTAGTTCCGCGTTGCCACCTTGGTTGCGGCTGTCTGGAAGTTGCAATTCGCCGAACGCAATTTCCGTGAACAGGTCCAGTGGGACGGTGTCTTCGTGATCGTAGTCTAGCGGGAATTCAACCTCGTCTTCGTTGGTGCCAAACAATCGGAAGCTTGCGGGGTCACGAGGCACAGCGTCATTGGCCGTCCAAAACGTAATGCTGGTCGGAATCAGATCCGCATTTAGTCCCTCGGCGCGGATCAGGATGCCTGAGTTTTCTTTTTCGAAGTTTAAGTACTTCTGGCCTTCGCCATCGATTGCGTTTTCCGGTGTCTCGGCACTGGGCCATCGCACTGGATCGGCTTCGGAGCTGCCGATCACAACTTCGTAATTGGACACGTTGATCGGGCGGATAGGAGCATCAACGACGGGCGGATCAACCGTACCTTCTATCAGTCCGACGCCCGCGATTTCGTCATTGATATCGAAGATGCCGCTGTCCAAGTCAAAACCATCGTAGTTCAATTGCACTTCTGCGATCTGCATACTATTTGCAGCGCCACCGTTTTTCACCTCGGGGAATAGTACGAGATAGTGGTCGTATGCTCGGCTGTTGTTGAATTGCAACGTCTGTGAGTTGTCATCGTCTAAAAACGCATTGCCGCCATCGTTGCGACTCGACGGTAGATCGAGTTCTCCAGAAGCTATCTCGAAGAACAAATCGAAATCGATCTGATCTTGTGGGAAGTAGTCGAACGGAGCCAACAAGTCAGGGTTATTGCTGCCATACAACTCGAAGCTCGCGGGATCGCGTGGTTCAGCGTCATTTGCGGTCCACAGCGTGATGCTCGTCGGCACGTCCGATGCGTTCGGACCCTCTGGGCGAATCAGAAAACCGGAGTTCTCACGCAGGAAGTTCAGGTACTTCTGACCTTCTTGATTGATCGCGTTTTCGGGCCCTTCAGCCCCCGGCCACGAAATGTCACCAAACGTTCCGCCAACGATAATCGTAGCGTCTTGCGCAATTGCTTGCGTAGCCAGAAGCGAAGAGAGCACGACGCAAAAGAACGCGATTTGGTATGTGGATAACTTGCTGCTCATCAGTTTCCGATCATAAGAAGTAATAGTTGCACCTAAACCAAAGCGCGAACTTCAGAAGTTTGTTGATGAACAAAGGCTAGTCGTCGGCTTGGCCATTAACAAGACGCTGCGGATTCCGAGTGCTCTGATAGCGTCTCACGCACGGAAATTCACCCAAAGTCAGCTGCATGGCTCCGAAGAGCCGGAGGATAAGTTGAGAACATTGAACCTCTGTTCTCGACGGGCAGGCGAGTCACAAGCAACCAGATTTCAAAGCCCGATCGTTGGGTTAAACACTTGCTTGTACTTTTACGCCAGAGCGATCCGAGATTAAATCGACGAGCATGTTGAATTCGGATTCCGTAGAAAAAGCTCGTCTTGGGACAACATAGGCTTCAATACCCGAGGTGTACACGAACAAATGCAATGGCGTTGTCACGATACGTTCTACGGAAGTCCAATTGCGAATCGTTGATCCAGATGGTCGGACTTCTGTGATCGCGTCATCACCCGCTTCCAATACGCAGTCTCCGTAGAACTGCTTGTTCTGTCCTTCGTCGAGAATTCGGTTCGACATCTGACGCGTTCGCCAGCGAATGTAAGGAAGTGCAAATATGCCGAAGAGTATTGGGCCCAGTAGTAAGGGCCAAATATTGATTGCGGTTTCAAGTACCGGTTTGTCTGTGGTGAGTAGAATTCCGACCGGCAGAATCATCAGCGAGCACAGTCCAACGGCTAAGCATCCGAGGTTCTGTCGCCGCGCTGCGGGCGAAGTACGCTGGTGGAATTCGATAAACTCGGCCAGATCGTTGCGCGTTAGCTCGTAGGTTACTTTCATCGTGCGTGAGACTCCATGCAACAGGGCCAAACCAATCACCGGGCCGCGAAAATGTTGCCCAATTAGGATACATGATTCCGTTTTACGAGCTGCGTCGTCGAAGTGCCAGCAGGCCAAGATGACTCGGATTTTCTGAAATCCCGCGCCCTTCGCCAACGCCCGCAATCCAATGCAGATACTTCTCCTGATGTTTCTTGCTGCTAACATCAAACGCAACGGTGAGTACTCGCATTGGAATCGAAACTGTGTATTTTCCATCTTGGCGTCTCGTTGATCCACTCACCTGGATACGACCAATTTAAATGAGGCAGTTCGCTGACCTCGGGATTCACGATCGAGAAGCCATTTTCCTTTTCTTTGAGCTGCAAGTAACCTAAGAGTATGTGAACGCGGAGTGCCCGTTTTCGGGATCATCAAAGCAACGCATCGAGTTGTACTTTCCCAAGTCGATTGCCAAAATAAAAGCCACGTGATTCGTGACGACCGCCTGGTCAGCAGCGTAGGAATTCGATCCTGGCCCCAAACCTAAGACTTACATGGATTCTTTATCCCGCTAACTGAAATATGCTCGATTTAACTGACCCAACTTGGTCCAGATTGTCTGTTGGACTTCCCGGCGAAACAGGCGAATTGGTCGCCGAACGTCTTCGGGCTATCTGTTCATCCAGTTGTCGTCGACAGGATGACTGGCGCGAACTCGAACTACTGCTACTCGCAGGAATGCATCACATTCACGAGGCTGCTTTTGCTGCCTTTCCTCATTTAGTCGAAATTGCTCGAACGCACTCACATCCGGGCACGCGGTTTCGTTCAATGGAAATGGCTTCGCGAATTTTGACATACTCACTTGGGATGCCCGACACGCGAACCCCCATCGCCGATTCTCTATTGTCATCATTTGACGCGGCTGTTGAGATTGGCGCGGCTCTCCTGGGAGAAATCAACGCACTGCCAAGGACAGGACGCGAGCGAACGTTTGAATATCTAGCAATGGTAGCGGCCTTTGCTGACAGGCGGCCGGGCGTCGCATATATAATGACCGAGATGGCATCAAACGGCATCGGTTGCCCGTTCGAATGCTGCGACGAGAGCATCGACCTTGACGACTTACACCCATTCTAACGGTCCATCACGGTTTATTGTGGGTGCTGTATGGTTCTCCGCTAAGGAGCTCGACTATAAATGGACGACTCGTGGACGCTTAGTGCTCAAACAGTCGTGCGGTGTGGATGGTCCTCACTTCGCACCCGGTTAATAGTGACGTTCTGTGGCTCATTATAAATGCTAGGTTGGCCAACCAATGAAACGCATGTCTGTTCAATATCACGGCAAAGAAACAAACATTTCGTTACCGGGCGCGGGAGTGCTTTCTGCGATATTCACTGTTGTAGACAAAACCGATGATCGCCCCGGCGAGGAAGACGATGCCTCTTTGCAATTGGGCGGATTGGACTCAACCACAAATGAACACATTGAATGGGACCGTGTGACGCTCTGCCCCGGCGATATCATACAGATAGCGATTCACGACGACCAAAAATCTGATCCGCCAAGAAGCCGCCGCTCCAGTAACAGCAAAGGCAGCATCGAATTCACGAAAGAACGTGTCCGATCCCTTGCTGCGGAACTCGGCTGGACAATTAACGAAGACCCAAACGATAAGTAGCAGATGCTGGACGAATTATTAGCAAACGTCACAGAGCAACACGATGAACGCGGGGCCGGCGAACACGCGTTTTCAAAAACGAAGACGGAGACTGGTTGATGCAATTCCGTCTTTGGCGTCTGCTCTTCGGCGTTACCATTCTGTGCACTTGCTTTGCAATGTATTCGTACTGGGCGTATAAACGACCAGTGCAGCTTTGGGTCGATGGCTGTAGTTGGGCAATTATTGGGCCCACTGCCTACAACGTGTCAATCGAATCCATTGAGGTCTCAGACTCGGACTTCGGGTCAGAAGTAACCTCGCATGGACCAACTACGATTCGCGTTTTGGGGTTCCAACCAAACCAAATCTCAGGCAGTCGGTTTCCAAACGCGATCGGAAACGGCAAACGCTTTGCTTTCCCGTTGCAAATGCAACATGAACTGATGGCAAGCGATCACACCGGCAAAGATTGGAAATACAAAATTGTGTTTCACGAACGACCATTCTTTGCGGGGTTGTTATCAATCTCAAGCATTGTCAATGTTTTCGTGATAATATGTGCTTTGGCTTTGGTCCTGCTGCTTCGCACAATTACACGAACGCGAAGAGCTACGGGCGTGATGGAACCTCAACCCACAGATCACGCCACATGACCATGGCATGAACGCGGAGCCGCCGACAGCGCGTTTTCAAACGGAGCATCAAACGCGGCGGCCCGGTTTCGCCAAAGGTTATCCGACTGTGCAGTCCATAATGAACCAACGCCTGCTCTTTTCGTTCGTGCTTTTCGCCTTGGTCGGTTGCGCCAAATCTCCAAAACGCTTGTCAGATATTGACGTCTCATCCGTTCAATTGCCCGACAGCCTGGAGTCAGTGCTGAACACTTCTCATGCAACCGAGTTGCTGTCACTGAATCCAGAGCATCTTGCGGAAACACCGACTGACAATTTTCACAGATGGGAAATCCTTGGTCGCGCCCAATTAGACGGCGAATCTGCAATCAAAATCATTCACGGGCTGAAGGCGGGCGTGGCGACGGAACCTGGCTATGCCGCCGCTTGTTTCAATCCACGCCATGGTTTAAGGCTATCTGCCAACAAAAACACAATTGACGTGGTTATCTGTTTTGAATGCGCACAAATCTACGTGTACGAAAATGACGTGGATGCAGGTACAATAGGAACTTCAGATATACCTCTCACGTTGTTTAACCAAATGGTCACTGAAAACGAATTGCCAATGCCACCCCCAGCGAATCCATAGTTGAAGCTGTTGGATACGCATCGCGACAGAACAAACGGATGAATCGGCGACCTCAAAACCACCGGGCTTGCACACACACCTTTTCGTTCGGTCCCGGTTACTTTCAACGTTAGTTGGCGGCAAACGACATAAGCTACATGGCCCAATCCGCAAAGCAATTCGATATCCGCTCTTTGATGATCGCATTCGTCATGGTGGCCGTCAGTTTGCTTCAAATCCGCCAATTCCGCAGCATTGAGGCCGGAAGTGGTGGCATCAGAGAAGGTCCTTGGATTCAACGGATTGGCGCCCATGAATCTCGTGACGCCATCGAAGAGTGGTTGCTAACCAACGGCTTTTCCGTTGAATCACGACCCTCATGGTCGAAGGACTTCATACACACCAACGAGAAATGGTTTGTCGATAACGCAAATCATCCGTCGATGCACGTCCGACTGGCCGCAAGCGATGACCGACTGCTTGCAACCTTTTGCTACCGCAAGTATTCGTGGCGATTCATTCATGACAAACGTGATGATGTCTTTCGCCAAAAATCCAAGGCGCTTCTTGCATGGTGGCGGGAATACACATCCCAACAGCTTGATCAACGCAAAAAAGCGAGCAACAAGTTGATCGACTGAGCCTCTGTCGGGTATGCTTTGACACGCGCGTTTTTGTACACACCCGCTCAATCCAGAGGCATCTCGTTGCTATCGCTGTCGATCTGGGAGTCGCTGTCGACCGTCGTCAAACCGAAGAGTTAGACAAATTCCACGGATGGGAAGCACTTGGCCACACTCAACTACACAAAGACTCGGTAATCAAGATATTAACGGGCTGAAGGCTGGTGTGCCGAATTATGCAGCCGCATGTTTCAACCCGCGGCACGGTTTGAGGTTATCCGCAAACAAACACACAATTGGCGTGGTCATCTGTTTCAAATGCAATCACCTACGTTTAGACGTTATCTGACAAAGCTGAATGAAGATCGATGTCACCGACCTGTTCGATAGCCTCTTTACTGTAGCGACACTTGCGTATCGCGGCTTCTTTGGTGACGGCGGAGTGTCTCAGGCTGATCGAGATCGATGGGACGACGAGTTCTGCGGTGATCTCAGTGACTCGTATTTCGTGGCTCGTGCTGCACATCGGGCTTACCAGATAACGCATTGGGAGATTCCGCTGGCCGAAGTGAAACGTCGCATTATCACACCGGTGTCATTCGGCCCACTGGTAAAGAACATGTGGTACAGATGCCCGCGGTTCTATTCGTTTTACGATGAAAACCCTTCAGCATTCTCAGCGAGTTTTAAACACAACGGTTGCGAAATGCTCCGCGACTTTCTACCGCGGCCAGCTCACTCGCTTACACTGCATATCGGTCGGGTCCCGAAACCGGAACTAACTGTGGACAGGCCTGATTTTGATGGCAACTTGGCCTGTTCGTATTTCAGACGGCATGGTGTGCTAACCATGTTCTCTGGACGAGTGACAGAACTCCTTGAGACCCGTGGCAACTGGCTAACTCGTAAGATTACAATCGCAGACGAAATGAGCGGTTTTGAGTGCGCAAATCCAGCATGGATCGAAACAAAAGGACTCCAACAGATTTCGACAAGCCTTTTTCAAAAGTTGGGACGCCGGCCAGTGTTGGAGAGTAAGGCGTCGGATATCCAAACGATGAACGCGGAGCCGGCGAGCACGCATTTTCAAAATCGAAGATCACCCCCTGGGATTTCATGGATTCTTTATTCCGCTTGGGACGCATATGAAAATGCAATTTGTTCTAGTCTTGCTTTGCCCATTCCTCTGTAGTGGCTGCAGTTCAGACACTTCGAGCATTCCTGCTTCGCAATCGACCACCCAGCCAGAGAAGGATTCGTCCCCCAAGAACGTGATGGAGCATGGTTTACGGGTAAACCATATTTTTACGGACGACTTGGATTTTCGCGAAGTTCGACTATTCCGTAAAGACAAATCTCCTTGTGGGGCGACCAAAAACAAACAAGAAGTAGATGCGATAGTTCAATCCATCTCTGGTGCGACACCCACATCGGTGATAGATACGATGTTTCCTGCCCACGTCTTCAAGACTCATGTCATCGTTGAGCTAATCCACCGAAACATGGAATTGAACGTAACGCTTCACTACGATCAGGGTTATGTGGACCCACAAACGCCTACGTCCGACGACGGGGTGTGCGCGTTGCCAGACGGTGACGTTGCGATTGTAGACGGCCAGATAATTTCTGCTGAACCAAGTGCGCTTGGTGCCTTTGTCCAGCGGCATGCCCCGGAAACCCAATCGAACGCGGAATGACAATTCAAACCTTGCTTCAAACAAGCTGTTCGGTATCTAGTGGAGGCGGAAGACTCCACTTTCGCTCCAGCCGCGGACTAACCAAACGATGAACGCGTAGCCGGCGAACTCGCGTTTTCAAAATGGAAGATCAACCGCGCCGGCCCGGTTATCGTTGACGTTAATTGGCTAGAGAAATGTTCCGAGCAACGACTGCATACGTCGAACGGCTTCGCGAAGAGGGCTACGACCTGTGGACGATATCACTTTGGGAGCAGTGGATCGCATTGCAACCGCAGCTGGACCAAGCCATCGACAAGATACGCACCGCATTTGAAGGGGTCATACTTGGGCCGGGCATCGGGCTCACAGAAGCTGACGCGATGGAATTCAATCGTACTCGCGACGGGCTCGACGCCGAACGCTTACGCGACGAAAAAGACAATTGGCAGAACATTAGTGTTGAAATGCTCAATGCTTGCCAGGTTGGGATGTTTTTTATGGACCCGGTCGGGTTTAGGTTCCACTTTCCTGCGTTTCTGATTGCCGATCTTAATGATCAACTTGAACTGCCTTGCGGGATGGTGGACCAATTGATTCAAAAAAATCCCTCAAGAACCAAATGGATCAGTTTGCTCGACGCACAGCAACGCAACGCAATTATTTCGGTCCTTGACGTGGTGCAGAATTGTCCTGAATACTATGATAAATCTAATGCTTTCCAACGTGCCATCAACCGATTCTCGGATCAAACGCCGAATTGCGGAATAACAAACGGGTGAATGCGGGGTGCTCAAAATAGTTGTGCGGTGTCGCGACCTTCACAAGACAGTCGACCTCGTACACAGCACCCGCCAAATGACAGAGCCGTAAACCGGAGCACCCATTCACACGGCTTCTGAAACCAAAATAGAACTCTTCTTGCCCGGTTATCTGGGACGTTCGCCGGCTCATCATCATGAATCTCGAAGGCAGGATTGCAACCGATGCGGACGCCGCTCAGCTCGCCACGATGAATCAACAATTGATCCGCGACGAGGGTCATCGCAATTCAATGTCGGCTGCCGAACTCGAAGACCGAATGAGGAACTGGTTCGTCAATGAGTACGAAGTGTCGATCTTCATGGTCGATGGGTCAACCGCTGGCTATGCACTTTACAAACACGAACAGGACTGGACCTACCTCCGCCATTTCTTCATCTTGCCTGAACTGCGAAGCCGAGGATTCGGCCGCGCGGCTATGCACTGGCTGGTTCAGAACGCATGGCGGAATGCTCGCCGTATTCGCCTCGATGTCCTGGTGGGCAACACCGATGGCATCTCATTTTGGCGATCAGTCGGCTTTCAGGATTACTGCATCACGATGGAAATGGACACGTCACCAAACGACGATTAGGATCAACTGTAACATTGGGTCGCGCGGCGTGGTCGTGATGGGGACGTCCGCAAAATAACAATGCGGATGACCAAGTGCAAAAAAGTTGCTTCCCGGTGGATCGTTTTCCGTTCACACCCGGTCAACCTCAACGTTCCTCTTCGAAACGGAAAGCTACCAACGGTATGGCCCGAAGAGTGTCGGTTGATGAGCTTTCGGAATGGGCCAAGCAACACGTGGGTGACGACGACGATGCTGTTTGGGAGTTTTTGAGTAGACTCTATTTAGGTCCACCCGACGACGAGTTCCTGGGGTATTGGTGCACGCCGTTGAATGTGGATGTCTTTTCATATACCGACTTAGATGGTGTCCATTTCGGGACGTTCGAGGCGATCGATGGCGAGTCACCCGTTGTCCTTATTTCGCCAGCCTCGTCAAATCGGCCGTGCGTTATTGTTGGGCAATCACTTCATGACTTCCTTTGCCTTGGTTGCGAGTACGGTTTTGGCGACCTTACCGCGCTGCCATACGAGCCACAGGAGGTATGCGAGAAGTACTCACGGCATCACCCTCCTCATCCAGCGGATACCATCGCTGGTTCCCTGCGAATTCACTTTGGGCTTACGCCGTGGGAGAATGTCGGGCAGCGACTGTTTGATCTTCAGGAGATGTACTTAGACGAGCTTGATATGCCCGACAGGGATTCGACATAATAGCTTGAACGGAAGAGCAGTCGCACGTCATGTACGCATCTGACAATGAAGACCGGTATTCTGAGGATCGAGACGACTTCGAAGACGAATGGTAGTGCGACAGATATTGCGCCGGAGCCCTGCCCGGACGCGTTTTCACATGGACACTCACAACTGTCGCCGACCGATTACGGCGTTAGGTAGGCCAAGTACATCATCAAGTCATTCCTGGAGTTTCCGTATGAAACAGGCGAACGTTTTAAATCGTTGGGACGCATCATGATTCTCGAACACGCAAACCTAACGGTCCGCGATCTGGATCGGTCCATCGAATTCTATTGCTCGCTGCTTGGCGGTAACGTTAGATGGCGCGGCCAAAATTCTGCGGGGTTCCCCGCGGCCCACGTCGGTACGGATCGCAGTTACCTCGCACTGTTTCAGGCGTCCGAGGCCAGCATAAGCGATCCGCTACCCACGTTGGACACCTCGGCTCCGGGATTCAATCATCTCGGTTTCGTCGTCGATGACATGGATTCGGTCGTGTCTCGTTTGCGCGCGTTGGGTGTGAAGCCAACAACCGACGACACTTATGACCCCGGTCGTCATGTGTACTTCATCGATCCGGATGGGACAGAAATTGAATTGGTACAGTACTGAGCAGCCTATCTATGTGCTCAAAACAGATGTGCGGTGTGGATGGTCCACTTTTCGCACCCGGTTAATCGTGACGTAGGTGGGCCACGTCCATACACAACTAGGCACTATGTGATGAACTTCTTCGGCGTTCCTTGGTGGATCAACTTGGCAGTGAGTCTCGGTGGATATGCGGCAATGACGTGGTGGTACGTGTCGCGAGGCCCAACCTTTCCTCCGCTCTCAACAGTCAACGTGTTACATCGCGAGCGATTCGCGTCTGCGTGGTCCCATCGCTCTCTCATTACAAGACTAGGAGGCGCACAGAACGCTCTCGGCGTTACTCTGACTGACACGGAACTGTGGCTCAAAACTCCGACCGCCTTCTGGGGGATCGTAGCATTCTACGACCTTTTGCATCGTATTGACGTTCAAGATATTGCCCGCGTCGAGGACGCTGGCAACACAATCTTCATTCACTTCACGCGGAGCGATTCCAGCCCAGCAAAGGTGCAGCTGAAGCTTCGCGACAAATCCGGTTTTTTGTCAAAGGTCGAACCGTTGCTCAGCGCATCCAACAAAAAAACGGCTACTTAGATTATTCCACACTGTTGCTTTGGCATCTGAATTCGTTGAAACTGAAATGCAGTCGCAATTAGTCGGCGAACAACGCGATTACGCGTGCGGAACGTTCACTTGCTTGGCACGGCATTCGGCCCATCGGCCTCCCCATGCGTTGAATGCGGAGCCCTCAAACCGCCGGTCCTGTACAGTGTCTTTTGTTCGGGTCCGTTTACGGCAGGCGTTATCCCTCTTGACTAATATCAACCTATGAAGATCAACCTCAAGTCTGACGCGCAAGCCATATACGAGCACATCAAGCAGCGTGTCGCCGACTATCCAATCTACGTCAACATTGGCCCCGGTGAAGACGAAGACCCAATCGCTCACATCACCCTTGGCTATCAGGTTTCTCAGGCGGGCTGGGTTGCGCTCGTTTTCGATACTCGAACGGACGGGGGTCCCGATGGCGAATGGCAATCGTACATTGAAGAAAACTGGCTTGAGTTTCCGAGCTGGCTCGAAGCCGTAGACGCGCTTTGGGACAATGGTGAACCGATCGAATTGACTTTGCCCAACGGTAAAAAGAAGAAACTCGGTGAGGACGATGATCTTGCCATCCCTGTCGGTGAAATGCTCAAGAACCTGTTACTTCAGGCACGGAAAGACAAATGCTTCAATGAGCTACCGTTAGTTAAGAAGAGTAGCATGGGTGTTGAAGACCATGACGGAGCTTATGGTTGGCCTGACTACGACAAGCGTTTCAAAGATGGTCGCGTTGTTTAACTTACGGCAGACGTTGATTCGGCTAGGTTTTCGATGAGTGACAACAATCGCGAATTGACCAAGAACGAGCGATGTCTCATATATTGGATGCTAGAAAATGGCAGTCCCGAGGCGGGTGCATTTCTGCCAAGGCACTGCCGAACCCCGATGAGCTTCGACCGTGGCCACCTAATCAAATGAGCGTTTGACATTTCAGAGGCTTGAACGGGAAGAAGCTGCAAAAGTAGAAAAGTAGGCGCGAGTCCTACGCCAAGTCGACGCAAAATCTGACGCAGTATCTGCCCGCATCCGTTTTTCTGGGCGAGCGAGACAATTATGCAGGCATAGAAAAACCTCGCAAAAAGCAAATGCTGCTTCGTGCGAGGCAATGAGGCGGAGGGCAAGGGATTCGAACCCTCAATCGGTTGCCCGACAATTGTTTTCAAAACAATCTGCTAACCATTCGCGTACCCTCCAGAAAGTGAAATCTGGTCCACGGCATTGCCATGGGGCGAGCTTTCACTGTCATCTTGCCGCGTAGCTTAACGATCGTGCTAGCCTAGGGCAATGCCCAAACCTGGCGTGCAAGCACGGTCGGTCTCCGTCGCCAAGCATTCCCAAATTCACTCTGATTTACACGGCTGGGAATATTGGTCTTCCAACGGAGGCGAACATTTTGATAACTACCGCAGACCTAGTATACGTCGGTAGAAAGACTATCGTCGTTTCACACAACGAACACACGCAAACGTTCGAGCGATCGAGATGGAAAACCTAAAGCGATCCGCAAAGAGACTTCTCACGCGGCTGACAATCCTTGGCCTTGTGGTGATCTGTGGTGCCATTGCCATTGCACAGGTGCAGAAACAAAACGCAACGGCCAACGCCGCCGATGGCCTGACTCAGCCGTCGAAGGAGTTTGTCGAAGACACGGCCGCATCACTGCAGCAGCCGATGATCAACGCCTTGTCAGCACGAGAAGATCCAGTTCCCAACGTCGACCGTTGGGCCAACGACAACATTCAACCGGTGAAAGCCGTGGCGGAACGCTTCATTGACGATTCGAGAGTCGTCGCGACCCAAGCTGTCGAAGCCGTTTCGAACAATTTTGACCAGTTCGACGAGCCGTTTCCGCGAAGCAACGCCGCGCCTGTCGAGCCGCCAAAGTTCAACGATCCACCAAGTTTTAATGACGCGCCACCATTTATTGGTTCGGACACGCCAGCGCCGCCTCGCGAAGGTGCGATGGCCGACGCCGACGCGCGTCAATTCACGGACAACTTTCCACCAGCTGGCTTTCCCGGCGACGAAGCACCAGCGCCTGGCGCTGGTGCCATGGAGCAGCCTCAAACGGAGCCGCCGCGATTCGGCCATGAGTTTGACGTTGCTGAAGTCCCCGATCCTTCCGCCACTCGATCTGGCAATCCCATGCGATCGGGTGCAGCAGTTGAGCAACCAGGTAGCCGGTTCGGAGTGGCGCAAGCGGAGACATCTCAGCCGCCAGCCATTGAACCACGTACGGACTTTGGCAGCGTTCAGCGTCAAGACGATGCATTTGGAGCAGCTCCTTCCTTCAGTTCTCACGACAATTCGTTTGTTCAAGCGGAACTGCCACC
The DNA here is from genome assembly GCA_964397295.1 of uncultured Pirellulaceae bacterium. Taxonomy (GTDB): domain Bacteria; phylum Planctomycetota; class Planctomycetia; order Pirellulales; family Pirellulaceae; genus CAYNJG01. Next base: position 5,890 of record CAYNJG010000022.1, on the reverse strand, counting down.
TCCGAACAACGGCGGAATAGATCGCTTAAACCAGAACAGCGTCAGCCTTTCAGGCGAGGGCGTTCCTGGGCCACGGGAAATGGAAGGTCCCCAGTCCGCGTCGATAACGATTCAAAAAAAGGCACCGCAACAAGTTCGTGTTGGTGAACCGGCGAAGTTCGAAGTGACAGTGCGAAACAATGGTAGCGTGGCCGCAGAACACGTATTGATTCGCGATCAGGTGCCGAAGGGTACACAGTTGGTCGATACGACGCCTGCAGCGAAGTCCTCTTCGAGCGGTGGTATTTATTGGGAGATCGGCACACTGCCTCCTAACCAGGACGTAACTGTTTCGATGCAAGTCACGCCTCTCGCGGAAGGACCCATCGGCAGTGTCGCTACGGTGTCATTCGATGCGATGGCCACCGCACGGGCGGATGCAAAGAAACCAATGCTTGACATTGAACATTCCACGGTGAAGCAAGTTCTTGTTGGCGAAACAGTCCGCTTCGGCATTGTCGTTACGAATCCCGGATCCGGTACAGCGACCGACGTGACGATTGAAGAAGACGTACCTGAAGGTTTGTCGCACAGCAAAGGTCCCGAGTTGAAATACCCGATTGGAAACATTCCATCAGGTGGTCAACGACGTTTGGAACTTAGTCTAAAAGCGGCCAAGCCAGGTATGGTTAGAAATATCATTCGTGCTCGCGGGTCCAACGGGCTGGTAGCCGAGCACGAAGTACAAGTTGAAGTTATCGCGCCGCAATTGCAAGTGGCAATCGAAGGACCCAGTATGCGTTACCTCGAACGACAGGCGACTTACACCGTCCGTGTTGAGAACGGAGGTACCGCAGCGGCTCAAAATGTAGACCTCGTGCTGCAACTTCCACGCGGACTCAAGTTTGTCGGCACGGAGAACAATGGCCGCTATGACTCGGGTACTCACACTGTGCGATGGTTGCTTCAAAAATTGCCAGCGCGTGAATTCGCGCCTGTCAAAGTAACACTGAATCCAATGCAAAAAGGTGACTACAATCTGTCGGCCAAAGCGACTGCCGACCGCGGATTAAAGGACTCCACCGATCATCCGCTGGCAGTCAAAGGTATTGCAGCGCTGTTGTTCGAAGTTGCCGACCAGGTGGACCCCATCTCTGTGGGTAGTGTTACCACCTATAGTATTCAGGTGACAAACCAAGGTACTGAGGATGCTAGCAATGTCCAGTTCGTCGCTCTTGTTCCCCCGGGAATGAGTGCGATGGATCCATCGGGTACGTCGCGTTATCAGCTTCGCGGAAACCAGATCATCTTCGAGCCGATCGGTAGGCTGCCTGCAAAGGAAAAGTCTTCCTACATTGTCCAAGTGAAAGGTGTCCAAGCCGGCGACCAACGGTTCAAAGTGCAGATGACAAGTGGCGAGACCCAAAGCCCGGTTGTCGAAGAAGAAAGCACCAGAGTATATTCCGACCAGTAACGCGTTGGTCTGTTAGTTGCACTACAACAGCCGGGCTTGCGAATTGCTGGCCCGGCTTGTTTTTTGTTGATAAGGTGCAACATAGCAAGGCGCACGTTGTGTTTAGGAATCGTTTTGAAGGAAGAGGAGTCGCTAGTGCTGTCTCGTAAGTTTTTGCTCGCCACGGCGGGTGTGTTTTTCTGTCTTAGTTCTTTTGTGTCCGGGCAAGATTTAAGTTTCTTGCAAAATAAAACGGACTACTTCACTGCAGCGAATTCTCGTTCTGCTGCTGTATCAAGCTTGCCCTCAGGCGTATTGCAATCCGACACGGCTGCCAAAGCAGTGAGTTCAGATGGCGAAGAAATAAGCGCTGCTCATCAAGCAGACTTTCTTGTGCTTCTCGGTTTGGGTGGCGTCTTGGTGGCTAGCTTCTCGTTCGCGGGAATCATTTGGTTTACGCAGAAACGATCGCAATCACGAAAGAAACCCGTCACGTTAGTCGGCGTCTGACCGAGTTTAAGTTGGTGATTGGTTGATTATGGGGTGTTGAATGGTGTATCGCTCGCAGTAAGCAGCGATACACGCATCTCACTCATACCTGCAGCTGGCTTATGCCTGAAACTGTCGAAGTTCTTTTGGCAGGTTGAAGTGCACTGCTTCTTCGCGAATCGACCGCAATTCAACGTTCGCTTGGAAGTGCTCTACCAAGTAATCGATGCACTCTTGAACGAGCGACTCCGGTGCGCTTGCGCCCGCGGTAACGAGGACGGTATTTTTGCCGTCGAACCAGTTTTTTTTGATGTCCTGTGGCCCGTCGATCAAATAGCCATCAACACCGATCTCTTCGGCTAACTCGCGAAGCCTTTGGCTGTTGGAACTATTCTGACTGCCAACCACCAGCGTGATGTCAGCTTCCTTGCCCAGGATACGTACCGCCTCTTGTCGGTTGGTTGTGGCGTAGCAAATGTCTTCTTTTGGTGGTCCCTTAATCTCAGGAAAGCGTTCTTGCAGGCGCTGGATGATTCGATTCGCGTCGTCAACCGAAAGCGTCGTTTGAGTTAGGTACGCCAGCTTGGTGCCGGGTGCGATTTCCAATGCATCGACTTCCGCTTCGGAGTCGACCAGCAGTATTGCTTCGGGTGCTTCGCCCATCGTGCCAACGACTTCGTCGTGGCCTTCGTGACCGATCAAGACGATCGTGTAACCATCTTGCGCAAAGCGGATGGCCTCTAGATGGACTTTCGTGACCAACGGGCAAGTCGCGTCGATGGCTGTGAGTTTTCTATCTTTCGCAATGCGTCGGATTTCGGGAGACACCCCGTGCGCGGAGAAAAGCAGATACGAGTTTTCAGGAACTTCTTCGAGGTCGTTTACGAAAATCGCGCCTTTGTCCTGGAACGTTTCGACAACGTATTTGTTGTGGACGATTTCGTGATAGACGTAGACCGGAGCCCCGAACTCACGAAGTGCCAGATCTAAGCTATCGATCGCCATGTTGACGCCCGCACAAAAGCCGCGGGGATTCGCGAGAAGTACCTTCATGTTTTTCTTTCCGCAGTGATGGCTTCTCAGCCGCCACAAAACGCTTTCTATCTCGACGCGTGCCTTTTTCTTGCTCGACGGCGACCGAAAGCCACCACTCCTCGCATCATAACCGCAACTACCTGCGGCTGAACAACGGGGTAGTACACTGCTCAGAGCCCCCGTTTTCGCAATTCTTCCATGACCGTGGACACAATCCGATCGACTTGAGCGTCGTCGATGTCACCAACGGGGCAACCTCCGACTGGTTGATCCACAAAACCTTCTTCGGCCAATAGGCACTGTAATTGGCGACTAAGTTTCTCTATATCTTTTTGCTGACACGTCGACTGCGGCTGTCGTCCAAGACCTGTATTAAATCCCCGCAACCGTAACGCCGCACGAAAACCATCCGGAAACTCCGCCGAGTACAACATCGCATCAAAAAGCGGCAACAAACCGTACTGGATCTTTTTCGCTTCTTCCCAACGTTCGGCTTTTGCCAGATCAAACAGTTTGCGGGTAACTTCGGGAACAATGCCGCTGGTTGCGTGGGTTCCGCCGTTGGCGCCGATCATCAACATCGGTACGAGCACCGCTTCCCAGCCGGTTAAGAAGCTAAAGTCCGGTCGATCGGGTCGGACAGCGGCAATCATCCGCATCATGTTCGAAACGTCTCCCGATGAATCTTTGATGCCCATGATCCTTGGGCACTCATTCGCAAGACGTTTTACCGTTGGCACGTCGATTGGCGAAGCAAACATCGGAATGTTGTACAGCGTGATGTCGATCGGCGACTCGTCCGCGATCTGCTTGAAGTACGCGTACACGCCTGGCGGACTCAGCTTATAGTAAAATGGTGCAACAATCGCGACAGCGCGAACGCCCAGCTGATAGTAGTGTTCACAGGCGGCGATCGTCTCTTTGGGATTCGCCTCGGCTGCACCTGCGAGAATCGGAACACGACCGGCCGTTTGGTCGGCAATGATTTCGACGATGCGTTTTCGTTCCTCGAAAGTGAAACGCGTGAACTCGCCTGTCGAACCGTTCGGGTACAAACCATGCACGCCACGAGCAATCAGCCAATCGACGTAACGGCGAAGTTCTGGCTCGTTGATATTGCCAGCAGAATCGAGCGGAACGAGGTTCGGCGTAAAAATGCCTTCGATGGGTGCTTTGTTATTTGCCATAACATCATGGGCGAGAGACAGGTAGGATGTTAATTCCGCATTTTGACAGGGTGAGTCCCGGCCTACAAGTTATCGACACTGGCGGAAGAGATGCTTCAACGATTAGTCGCAAATTGGCTCAAGCAGCACGCCCAAGAGGCGTTCATGCAGGGATTGCAGCCTGGTGAGGCCGACGCGCCAATAAAGGATGACCAACCACGCGCCGTTGATATCGCCTGCTTTTACCCAACCGCGCGCGAGGCAGCCGGGCTCGTGGATTTGCTTGGTAACGTCATCACAACACAATGCAGTGGTTTCGTAGAACGAATCGGCACGATTGAGAATCGTCGTGTAGCGATTGTCGAAGCGTCACTACCACACGAGCAACTTGCATTGGTCGTTCGTGATGTGATTTCTTTGCGCACGCCACAATGGGTTTTCGCGACAGGCTTTGCGATGGCTGCAGATCCTTCGGTTGGTCGTGGTCAGTTACTGGTCGCGAATCGATTGGTTGACTCGCGTGATTATTCATTGTCGATCGACACAAAGATGGGCGAAGCAAACGGACTTCGCGTTGGCACGCTTTCCACGATCGCCGATGGCGCGGCGCCGAAAGATGCACCGGATGCGCTTGCTCAAGACGGTCAAGCGGCAGTCATTGGCGAAGTCTGTCGAGTCCTCAAAACGAAAATGATCGCCGTTCATTGCATTGCTGCAACGCCCAATGCGCGAGGCAATCCAGTGGCGGATAAAATCAAATCGCAGGACTCGATCGCAGGCATCATTGGTGCGGCAGCTGGAGCTTTGCTTGATCAGCCGTCCAGTCTCAAGGGCATGTGGAAAGACAAAGAAGCTAACTTGGTCTTTTCGGATCGTCTGGCGAAATTCTTAGTCAGTATGATTTCTCAGCTGCCATAGTTTTTCTAAGAACTCGGGAATAATCAGCGGTGCCGATGGATCTCCATCAGCAGACTCGAGCACGAAAGAAGGCTAGGCTGAAGATGCGGTTCTTGATTTTCGTTTTGCTGTTGCTGGCCTGCGGTTGTGTGCGCCCAGCACCGGTCGTTCCTGCGGCACTACCAATCCGTTCTCCGAACGGCAAGCTTACGCTAACTGCCTCGATAAACGATGCAAAAGACGCAGCAAACTTTCTGTGCGTTGTCATTGATGTGACGGATGCGAACGACGCTGTCGTTGGCCAAGTGCAAACGTCCGCGTCGGACAGAATGAAGTGGGCTGTCGGATGGTTTGACGATTCGACGATCGTTTTGGATAGCAGCGATATCGGCTCAAGGGCGTGGAAGGTCAACGAAGACCAGTCGATTTCCGAAATCGAAACACTGTCTCCGGAACTAACCGAATTTGGCAAGGCTCAGATGGCGGAAAAGTACCCTTAGCCGGGGTTTTTCCCACGCGAGTGCGTGAAGGCCACGAAGGAAGAAGGTTGAAGTAACCAACGCTCCTTCGTGATTTCATGTTCAGCAGGAAGCAAGCAACGGCGTGCCGCCGTTTGCCAAGCTAAAAGCCACGTGCTTTCAAAATGTCGTCGAAATCGCGCAAGTGATAGTCGATACCGACATAGTCCAGCACTCGGCAAAGACTTCGCAATGCGACGCCCATTCCGTCCGGTCCACTGAAGCCACCGAACTGGCCTCCGCCTTTGACGTGCGGTTCTAGGTCGATGAAGAAGCCAGGAATGCCGCGTTTCTTCAGCTTCTTTTCCAGCTTCGGAATCTCTTTGCGCAAATCACGCAGAATCATTTCGTGT
>CAYNJG010000021.1:0-55816 GCA_964397295.1 uncultured Pirellulaceae bacterium | reverse complement strand
AACCTAATCTCTGTTGATGAATTGCTATGAGTCGTTTTTAGTTCGCCGTGACGTGAATGTTGTCCAGCATCAGTTCGGCATCTTTTGCATTTCCAAATAGGCCTGGACTGCCCGACGTGTTTGGTGACGCGTCGTCTGCGGTGACGGACCATTCGGCTGGCTCTTCTTCGCCGCGTGGCCAAACCTTACCCTTGAGGACGGCTTTATCTCCTTCGACGGCGGCGCGAAACTTCATCGTGTACCACTTGTTGGGTTCCCAAGGAAAGTCCACGGTCCGCGCCATTCGTCGCTGAGTCACCCACGTTCGAATTTGTAGCTTCTGATCAGCACCCTTAAGATCTAAGGTGTAGCCCTGCGCAATGAGTCCGATGTCCGGCAACTTGCCTTCGTTGACTGCACCGTGCACATCCGCCTGAATCGTGTAGTCATGCAGGTCCGAATGCCCCATCCAACTTCGACTTCGCGTGCCTTTCGGAATGGTTGAGATTTTCACCATCGCCTTATTCTTGCCGTCGTCGCGAACAATGTGGCGGTATCGTGCTCCTACCCAAGTGATTGGTGGTTCCCCTTGCGGTTTGCCTGCACGACTTTTGCCGTCGATGGGTGTCTTCTCAAAGTCAAAATGCCAAGGTAGCGAGGGCACGACACGAACGCGTGCAGAGCCTTCGAGGCCTTCCGCGCTCGCTGTGATGTACGTGGCGACGTGACCTTCTGGTCCTGCCGTGAACTTACCCGACTCGGAAATCGAGCCTGTGCCATTCAGTGAAAACTTAGCTTCTGCAGTCTTAAGTAGCTGACCTTTGGAGTTGAACAACCGAGCGGTGAACTGTTTCGTGTCACCAGGTTTGACGAGTATTTCCGCTGGAACGACTTGCAAATGTGTTGGTTTCATGTCTGTATCAACGGACGCTTCCTTGGGACTGTCCGGGATGATATTCACGCCACTTTTCTTTGCGGAATCGACAAGGCAATACAGCCCACCCGTGGTCGGTAAGTAAATTCGACCGTGCGAGCAAATCGGACTGCCGTGGACTTCTTCACCTTTCGGCAACCGTCCCTTCTTCAAAATCTTCGCACCCTTCTTTTCGTCGGGCGTGAGAATCGCCCAGCGGCCATTGGCCGTGAATGCGTAGACCTTATTGTCCGCAAACAGCGGAGTGGATCGCATCATCGTTCCGAACGCAACGCGTTTGTGAACTGCTTCGCCAGTTTTCATGTCGAGCATATGTAACTTTGCACGGTCGTCGAAAACCCAAAGCTGCCCGTTTACTTTCAAAGGTTGAGTTCGGCCTGCCATCAACTCGGTGACTTGCCATTGTTTACCGTATTCCGTGATGTCTCCTTCCAGCCCCGCAACTTTCAATGCTGCGACAGATCCCATCTTCGAGCCTTTCACGTTCTCTTCGCTGTGCATCGCGTAAACATTGTCGCCATCGACTAGTGGCGGAGCATTGACGCCGCGTCGAGAAAACGGAAAGTGCCAAAGGTGTTTTCCGGTTCGCGGTTGGATTCCCCAAATCGATCCGTCACCGGAACCGAATACGAGCGTTTTCTGCCCATCGATCACAGCAAGTGACGGGGCGCTGTAGGTAGTGTCGTACGGCAAGTCACGCGTACCGTTGAACCAGACCACTTCACCAGTTGCTTTGTTAAATCCAATAAAGCGATGTGCTGGTTTGGCCATGTCGCCCCAACCGATCACAATGGCGCTAATGATTACAAGGTCGTCACAGATAATTGGGAAGTTCGTTCGACCGCCATAGGTGCTAAGCAGTCCAAAGCGTTCGTGCAGCCGCACGTCCCAAAGTATCTCTCCCGTTGCGCCGTCGAAACATTGAAACAGACCACATACGCCAAGTGCGTAGACTTTTCCTGTTTCGGGATCTCCAACGACCGACGACCAGCCGACGCGCGTATCGGGGACATCGGATAAAAAGACGTTGAACTTTTGTTCCCAGATGTCGTCACCCGTTTTCGCATCGATGCAGACGACTCGCTCGCCTTCTTTGGGAGTACCGGGATCAGATCGGAGGATCGTGTACAACCGACCGTTCATAACGATAGGCGTACTACGACCACCAAGGCTATCGCGTTTCCAGGCTACGTTGCTGCCATCGCCACCTTTGGGGTTCCAATCGTCAATCAGTCCCGTTTCGGGTGAAGAGTGATCAAACCTTTGCCCAAGGCAGTAAGGCCAGTCAAGCGGATCGGCTAGCGTCGCATGGGTGCAAAGTGAACTAACGAAGAGTAACGCAAGAGTGACTATTGAATATCGGTTCATTTTTATGCTGGCGGTCTAGATGGTTACTATTCGTCGAACCATTCATCGTTCGGATCAAACTTTGGCAGGACAACAATTAACACTTTCATTTTGCCGATCGCCCGATGTCTTGTGCCGGGTCGAATCAGGATGCTCATGCCTTGCTGCACTGGAACGATCTGCTCGTCCAATTGCATCTGGGCATCCGGTTCGCATTCCAAAAAGAAGTATGTCTCGGTGAGTTTCTTGTGGTAATGAAGTCGGGCTGTGTCAGAAATTTCTGTTACGTGAATCGTTGCTGGAAAGTCGGAAACGTCAGTGAAGGCTCTTCGCGCAACCCCACAAGGGCACGGAATTGGTGGCAACTCGTTAAAGTCTGCTATCTCGAAAGATGGCATCGATTCTGATTGCTTCATAGCCCTTCTCATCCGTACGAATCCGACACGCCGCACGACTGCGTGAGTTTACCAAATCGACAAACCGGAAGCTATGGTCAACTCAGTGTGCGACGAGCCACGATGGGCGCAGCTGGCAAAATCCGTAAAGATTAACATCCCTTACGAAACGTGAGCCGTGTCCGTTCATCTACTACGAGAGACCGAACCTCATGGTTTATCGCGGTTACCGGAAGGATTCCGTCCCAACATGGCCCGATCAGTTGCATGAAGATGTCACCAGACCAGCATCTTTGCCATCCTACCTAACAAGACCTGGCGGCATATCAATCAAATCTCGCCACTTAGCAAAAACTGATTCTGAAGGTTCAAGGGTTGCAAAGATCGCCGCCGATACTTGGGGGTGTCACTAGACAAGTTCTAAGTGTTTCCTCGCAAGAAGAAACACATTTGTGTTGTCGACTGAAAGGATTGATTCGAATCGAGGATGATTCGACCAGTCGATGACATAGACCCGTGAACTGCGTGTTACGACCCACCTTTAAAATCCCCCACCAACGTCGCACACTTCGTGTACCCACCTATTACTGATTAGGACAAAGCTGGATGCTGCGTCTTATCACGAATGCATGCGTCATTGGACGATTTCGAAGGGCAACCGCAGGTTCCCATCCTTAAGGAGAAGTCGGTCGATGAAATTTAAAGTACTTTTAGGATCCCTCGTGATTGCTGTGAGTGTTTGTGCTCAGGGCTTCGGCGGTGGACTGCTCGACCGCATGCTCGGTGCGAGCGGATGTAGTGTCGGAAGCTGTTGTGATTCAGGCTGCGATGCCTGTTCTGCTGGTCCAGCTTGTGGTGCACCTGCACCATGTGGTGGTTGCGACTCTGGCGGATGTGCCCCAGCTTGTGGCGCTCCTGCACCAAGCTGCGATGCCGGTTGTGCTCCTGCATGTGGCGCTCCTGCACCATGTGGCGGTTGCGACAGCGGTTGTGCTGCTGCTCCAACTTGCGGATGTGCTGCTCCATCATGCGGTGGCGGCGGTTGCCTCAGCGGTGGTGGCGGCGGTTTGCTTAGCAAATTGTTCTCTGGCGGTGGCGGTGGATGCCTAGGTGGCGGAAGCTGTGATTCAGGTCCAGCATGTGGCGCTCCTGCACCATGTGGCGGATGCGACAGTGGATGTGCTCCAGCATGTGGCGCTCCTGCACCAAGCTGCGATGCCGGTTGTGCTCCTGCATGTGGTGCACCTGCACCATGTGGTGGATGCGACAGCGGTTGTGCTGCTGCTCCAACTTGCGGATGTGCTGCTCCATCATGCGGTGGAAAACTGCTTGGCGGAGGCGGTGGTTTGCTTGGTAAATTGTTCGGTGGTGGTGGAAGCTGCCTAGGCGGCGGATGCTGTGATTCCGGTCCAGCTTGTGGCGCTCCTGCACCATGTGGCGGTTGCGACAGCGGTTGTGCCGCTGCTGCTCCTGCATGTGGATGTGCTGCTCCTGCCGGATGCTGTGCTCCAGCTGCACCTGCATACTCTTCGATGCCAGTGGAGAGTGCACCGATGCAAACGATGCAAAGTGCACCTATGCAAAGCACGCCTGTTCAGGCTGCTCCAATGGAAGCTGCACCAGCTGCTGCTCCTGCTGTTCCACCAGCACCAGTTGTAGATCCATCTGCTTCGATGAATCGTCCAACGAAAGTAATCAAGGCGAGCTTCAAGTCCAGCTTCGGACGTTGGAGTCGCTAGTCGTCTTCCTCTACCTGCCCACACCAGGTACGAAAGCTTACGGCCCGTCCATGATTTGGACGGGCCGTTTTTTTGCGCTTACGAATGATTGATGTTCTTAGATGGCAAACGGATCTCTTTCGTCATCATCGTCGTCATCCGCTTCGAACTGAGCCGCAGCAATATCTGCAGCCAACACGTCAAAATCGTCTGGCTCGCCGCTACCGAAATCAGGACTGTTCAGGAAATTGATGACAGCCAGTGCATCAGTCGGCGAGAAGAACCCGTCGTTCGACGTATCCAAATAGTGTTCGATGTCATCCCCAATAGCATCGACGCTAGAGAATCCATATTCATTCGCATGCGAAATCAGGGTAAGCACATCACGAGGCGAAACATGACCATCGTTGTTCACATCCATTGGGTTTAACGGATTCGTGTGAATGCGAGCAGGAGTTGCAGCACCACCAAGTGTTGGTGGATCGAAGTTACCAACAATCGGAATTCCAAACTCGTCTCCGAATTGAGCAAAGATGTCGTTGCCAAACGGTTCGGGTCGGAATTGAATCTCCTGAGTATTGCCCAACACGGGATCGGTCGAGGTCACAATTCGGTCGAGAACCGAGTCGCCCCCGGAAACGAGCCAATACCATTCGCTAGCTTCCCGTGGAGTAGCTCCACCTCGATCAGGAACCCAAAGCCCCAGATCGTCGAAGCCATCCTGGTCCATGTCGGCTGAAACTGGTCGTTCGCGGACTCCGATAAATCCGAATCGGAAAGTTGCATCTGCCACGCCATCCCAACCGTTGGCCACGCCGTTCGCCAAGTCAATCGTGTAGGTATCGTCGGCCCAAGCAGCCAAATCTTCATGGCCATCGCCATCGAAGTCACCGACGACTGGATAGCCTCGCAATTCGCTTGGTACGGCTAGGTCAACCAAGTAGTCGCCGTTGGTATCGAAGTGCCATGTCGTGCCCGTGAACAAGGCAACCTCATCACCGTTGAGTGCGTCGCCGTCGAAGTTACCAGCGACTGGTAAGCCGTTGATGTCAGCTGGATCTTCTACGTCGATATCGACGACACCATCGTTGTCGAGGTCAACCAACCAGCGGTACGTCCCGTCTTCCCAACCTCCGAATCGACCGTAGGCGGCCAGTTTGTCATAACCGTCTGTGTTGCCGTCGGGACCTGCAAAGTTACCCGCGAAGATATCATCACTTGTGAAGCCAACCGTGTAGGTAATGTCGCGATTCGTGAAGTCAGTGTTCGTCGGATCGAAGAAGAAGTTTCCGTTCGTATCGATGTGGACGCTTCCTGCAGACCACACGCCAATTTCAGGTCGACTGTCGATGGTAAATCGCGAGATGAAATCACCACCATGGCTTCCGTCACCCGTTGGGAAGATCGGTAGTGTCGCGTTAACGCCAGCGTTACCAGCGAACGGTCCGTTTGCACCCGATTCGCCGTCCAATGGATTCCCGGCAGCATCGGAGATTCGGTCGAACACCGTGAACGTAAACCGATCGTCTGGCAATGCCTCAGCAAAGAACAGTTGCACAGCAGTAGTTGCTGTTCCTGGCCCGTCGTTGCTGCTTAGGAATTGCACATCAACGATCGGAATATTCCCGTTGGCGTCGCCGATCAGACGGTAGTTGCCTTCTTCGGTCGCCAACTGCTCAAGAACAGCGTCGTACGAAATACCGTTGGGTCGCGACGGTGAATCAGCAAAGTGAACAACGATGCTGTCGATCAGTGGGTCCGGTCCACCAGCGGGCTTCGGATCAAAGATACTCGTGAAGTTCAGATCAGCTCGAGTCACGTTGGTGATTCGAGGTCCCGTCGTATCGATAACAAATTCGAATGGATCGTCGAGTCCGTCCGTGCGATTCCCCGCAGGATCTTCGAAGACTACATCAACCGTGTGCAGTCCGTCGCCAAGCAACACATTGGAGGTGATTTCCCAGACGGCCGTGGTGAACGCGTCGTCACCGTCGAACGGTGTCGCCACAGTTTGCCCGACTTGCTGACCATCGACGAATACTGTGATGATGTTGTTCGCTTCTGCAGTACCCGTGAAGGTCGGCGTGGTATCGCCCGTGATTCCATCACCGAAGGTGCTGGGGATGCCCCAGATTCCTGTATCGCTGTCCGGATGTACGTTGACAGTTCCCTGGAAGGCAACGCGATCGACTAAGACGTTCGTCAAGAAGTCTTCGCTGATATTTCCAGCACGATCTTCAACCTCCAATTTGAAGTTGTGCAGCCCGTCAGGCAAGTTTGGAATATCTGCCACAATCTGATTCAGCGAAACGAACCCGTCTAACATACCGCCCAAAGTTGCGTCGTCGACAGAGTTGTAAATCAACTGCTCTTCACCCGATTCAGGCCGCACGAAGATGCGATACTTCAAGTTCTGGCCACCAGGGAACAGAGCGAGATGGTTACCTACGTTCGGGTCTTCGGTAGTAGCGGAAAAACTAATGAGCGATGAGTTCGTGATATTGTCGTCATCGTGACGCCCCGAATCATCGGACTCGAGCAGGTCAAGGAATGGCGTGTTCGGTTGAATCGTATCAACTTCAATCTGCAGCGAACCTGATGTGCTGATATTTCCAGCCCAGTCTTCGAACGTTGCGCTGATGTTGTAGACATCATCATCAAGCGGCTCGGAAGTGATCTCCCAGACGCCCAAGCCATTACCAAGAATACCGTCCGACTCGTCGCTGCCAACTTCCGCCGATCCAACAAGTTCGCCGTTAGCTAACAATCGAACCAACGTGCTTGGTGTTCCCACACCGGAGAACGCGGGCTCGTCCTTGTTTGTGACATTGTCCGTTTCGGACATGCCTGTATCGCTTGCATCTAGAAGGTCGATCTGACCAACATCTGGTAACGTCGAATCGATCTCGACGGTCAAAACAACATCTTGGCTGATATTGCCGGCACGATCTTCGACTTCTAGTTTGAAGTTGTGGATGCCATCAGGAAGTGGTGGCAACGTGGTCTCGATGAACTCAAGATTGACGAAACCGTTTTCGAAGTTGTCGACGTCAATCGTAGGATCAACGACCGAGTTGTAGATAAGAACTTCCCCACCACCTTCTGGACGCAAGAACAAGCGATACTTGAAATTGAATTCGTTCAGGTGATCGTCTTCGTTCGGATCTTCTGTCGTGAACGTAAACGTTGGCGTATTGTCGCTGGTGATATTGTCAGCTGTCGAGTGACCGGAATCGCTCGCGGTGACAAGATCGAGGTGCGGCGTATTTGGCTCGAACGTATCGACTTCAAAATCCAACGGCGACGTTCGCTGGAAGTTACCCGCATCGTCTTCAATGTGGGCAATCACGCTGTAGATTCCGTCGTCCAACGGATCAATCGTGACTTGCCAAGCTCCACGTCCGTCACCAGGATTGAAATCAGTAAGATCGCTTCCCACGAATCCAGTACCAACAATGATTCCGTTGGCAAAGATCGTCACGCGATCACCGACGTCGCCGGTTCCTGCGAACGTCGGAGCGTCTATGCGTGTGACGTTGTCAGTATCGAACATTCCAGAATCGCTCGAGTCGATAAGATCAATCGTCGGAGCGACGAGCGAAGTATCAATGGTCACATTTAGCAAGAAGTCTTCGCTGATGTTTCCAGCACGGTCTTCGACTTCCAGTTTGAAGTTGTGCGTGCCATCGGGCAATTCGCCCAGCGTTCGTTGCAGAAACTCAATATCGATGAGGCCGTCAACGAATGCTTCGGGAGGTAGTTCTCCATCGACCACTGAATCGTAGACAAGAATCTCGCCGCCGTTTTCGGGTCGAACGTAAAGTCGGAACTTGAGGTTCTCATCGAAGAGATGACCTTCGACTCCAGCATCCGTCGTAGTCAGATTGAACGTTAACGTATTGTCGTTGGTTACTTCATCACGACCGTTGAGTCCTGTATCGCTTTCAGATACGAGATCCAAGAACGGTGTATTCGGAGCACGCGTGTCGACCTCGATTGTGAGTGCATCAGAACGCAGGAAGTTGCCAGCCAAGTCTTCGACATGTGCGGTGACGTCATGGATTCCATCGTCCAGCGGCTCGACGGTGACTTCCCAAGCGCCAAAGCCATCGCCAGGCATGAGGTCTGTCTCGTCACTTCCGACGACAGCCGTACCAATCACACGACCACCTGAGAGAATCGTAACAGTCGCGCCAATTTCAGCGACACCCGAGAAGGCTGGCTGATCCTTGTTGGTCACGTTGTCTTCTTCGCTCATGCCCGTATCGCTGGTGCTCAACATATCGATCGTGATAGTTTCGTCAGGAGCTTCCAAAACCGTGTCGATCGTGACGTCCAGCAAGAAGTCTTCGCTGATGTTTCCAGCGCGGTCTTCAACTTCCAGTTTGAAGTTGTGAACGCCATCAGGTACACCAAGTTCAATCGCCCGACGGAGATTCTCTAGGCTTGTGAATCCGTCCTGGAAGGACGACGCAGTAAAGCTATCACCGTCGTCGGCCGAGTTGTACAGCAACAATTCAACACCCGAATCGTGTCGGACGAATATTCGATACTTGTAGTTGAATGGGTTGATGTGCTCGTCCTGGTTCGGATCGATCGTCGCCACGTTGAACGTCGGAATGATGACGTTGGTGACATTGTCTGCATCAGAAAGACCCGAATCGCTCGTTGGAATCAGATCCAACAACGGCGTATTAGGCTGAAGTGTGTCGACTTCAATTTGCAGGACACCGGTACTTTCGATGTTGCCTGCCCAATCTTCGACGTCGGCTCGGATGTCGTAGATGCCATCATCGAGTGGCTCAGATGTGATTTCCCACAATCCCAAACCGTCACCCGGCGTTCCGTCGGACAGGTCACTCTGGACTTCCGCGACACCAACCATGCGACCGTTCGCGAAGAGTCGAACTGTGGAACCCACTTCTGCTACACCATCGAAGGCTGGCTGATTGATGCCCGTGATGTTGTCCGTTTCGGACATGCCTGAGTCGCTAGAAGCGAGCAAGTCGATGCCGGGATCACCCTCAAGATTTGAATCAATTTCGACCGTCAGCAAGAAGTCTTCGCTGATGTTACCGGCCCGGTCTTCGACTTCCAGCTTGAAGTTGTGAACACCATCGGGGAATGGCCCCAAAGTACTTTGCAACTGATTCAAGTCGGTGAAACCACCTAGAATATTGGCTTCGTCAATACCTTGATCTGTCACCGAGTTGTAAACCAACTGCTCTTCGCCACCTTCTGGTCGCACAAAGATGCGGAACTTCAGATTAAAGTCGCTCTCGCGATCAGCACCGTCAGGCAGTTCTGGGTCGGTTGTTGTGAAGTTGAATTCAAGGTTGCTATCTTCCGTGATGTTGTCGCGACCGGAATGGCCAGTATCGTTGAGCAGATCCAAAAACGGTGTGTTTGGCTGTGTCGTGTCGACTTCAAAGATCAGTTCGTCCGACCGCAGGAAGTTGCCCGCCAAATCTTCGACGTGGGCCAAGATGTTGTATTGCCCATCGTCTAGCGCATCGACTTGAATCTCCCAAACACCCAGTCCATCGTTCGGGTTGAAGTCCGTCTCATCGCTGCCAACGACGCCCGTTCCGATAACCTGGCCGTTCGCGATCAACGTGACTGTCGCGCCGACTTCGGCGATGCCAGTGAAGGATGGCGTGTTGATTCTGGTGACATCATCACGATCGCTCATGCCCGTATCACTTTGGGTGGTCAAGTCGATGGTGACTGTCGGATTGTCGGGATTCGTCGTTTCGAGTTCCGTATCAACCGTGACATTCAGTAAGAAGTCTTCGCTGATGTTACCGGCCCGGTCTTCGACTTCTAGCTTGAAGTTGTGAACACCGTCGGGCACTCCAAGGTCGATGGCTCGTCGAAGGTTTTCGAGACTCGTAAATCCGTCCTGAGCGGAAGATGGCGTAAACGAATCGTCTTCCGCTGAGTTGTAAATCAATTGCTCTACGCCCGAGTCGAGTCGTACGAAGAGGCGATACTTGTAGTTGAACGGCGAAATGTGATTGTCCGCGTTCGGGTCAATCGTCGCCATGTTGAACGTTGGAATGATGACGCTGGTAACGTTATCGGAATCGGACAGACCAGTATCGCTGGAAGGAATCAGATCCAATAACGGCGTATTCGGTTGCAGCGTGTCTATCTCGACCGTCAACGCATCGGTAGTTGCGATGTTGTTGGCCCAATCTTCTACCTGAGCGGTAACTTCGTAGATGCCGTCGTCGAGTGGTTCCGAAGTGATTTCCCAAATGCCAAGCCCATCGCCCAGCGTTCCATCGGAAAGATCGCTCTGAACTTCACCAATGCCAACGAGTTCACCGCCGGCAAAGAGCCGGACGGTAGAACCCGCTTCGCCCACCCCCGTGAAGGCAGGTTGGTTGATTCCCGTAACGTTGTCGTCGTCCATCATTCCTGAATCGCTGGCAGACAGCAGATCGATGGTTGAAGGACCAAGCAGCGTTGTGTCGATCGTGACATCCAGCAAGAAGTCTTCGCTGATGTTTCCAGCGCGGTCTTCGACTTCGAGTTTGAAATTGTGCGTGCCTTCTGGCAGTGGACCGACAGCGGCGAGCACTTGGTTCAAGTTGGTGAATCCATTTTCACCAGCGACACTATCGTCTTCAACCGAGTTGTAGATCAAGACTTCTTCGCCAGCCTCTGGTCGTACGAAGAGACGATATTTCAAGTTGAATTCGTTGCCCGGAGTGCCGGGATCTTCCGTGGTCAAGTTGAACTCAAGAGTGTCTTCGCCTGTGATGCTGTCGTTATCGGTGTGCCCGGTATCGTTGAGCAAATCCAAGTGTGGCGTGTTGGGCGCCACGGTATCGATTTCGATTGTGATCGCGGGCGTTGTAGCAATGTTGCCAGCCCAGTCTTCGATCTCTGCCGAAATCTCGTAACTAGCATCCGCAAGTGCTGGTGCGGTGACTTCCCAACGACCCAAACCATCGCCTGGTGTACCGTCGGACAGGTCACTCTGGACTTCCGCGATTCCAACCAGGAAGCCATTTGCCATCAGCCGAACCGTTGATCCGACTTCCGCAACACCAGTGAAAGTAGGCTCGTTGATGTTGGTTACGTTATCGTCGAACATCATGCCCGCATCGGTCGCGGCGATCAGGTCGATCGTAGGCATACCATCGAGTACGGTGTCGACCTCAAACGTTAACAAGAAGTCTTCACTAATATTTCCAGCACGATCTTCCACCTCTAGCTTGAGGTTGTGAACGCCGTCAGGGAATGGACCAAGCGTTGCTTGCAGTTGGTTCAGATCCGTAAAGCCCTCAAGCAAATTGGCGGCATCGATATTCGTATCAACGACCGAATTGTAGAGCAACGTTTCTTCGCCACCTTCTGGCCGCAAGAACACGCGGTACTTTAGATTGAAGTCGCTGGCTCGATCAGCACCGTCTGGTAGAGCTGGATCGGTTGTCGTCAAGTTGAAAGTAGGAGTATCACCTTCGATAATGTTGTCCTGATCCGAGTGACCCGAATCGTCCAACAGATCCAACAGCGGCGTGTTCGGTTGCGTCGTGTCTACTTCCAGCTGGATAGATTCCGATCGCAAGAAGTTACCGGCAACGTCTTCGATGTGCGTGAGCACTTCGTATTGTCCGTCGTCGAGCGGCTGAACGGTGACTTCCCATTGGCCCAAGCCATCGCCAGGCGAGAAGTCCGTCTCGTCACTTCCGACAGTGCCAATGCCAATCAATTGTCCATTCGCCACGATGCTAACCATCGCGCCAACTTCGGCGATACCTGTGAAGGTCGGTCGATTAATGCTAGTGACATTATCACGGTCACTCATCCCCGTATCGCTTGCGGCTCCCAAGTCGATCGTGACGCCACCTTCCGGCGCATCTAAGACCGTATCGATCGTAACGTCGAGAATCGTATCGACACTGATGTTTCCAGCACGATCTTCGACTTCGAGCTTGAAGTTGTGAACACCATCTGGCACTCCAAGATCAATTTCGCGTCGTAGATTCTGCAGACTGGTAAAGCCATCCTGGAAGGCGGACGCAGTAAATGTGTCGTCCTCTGCAGAGTCGTAGACCAATCGTTCAACGCCTGAATCGAGTCGAACGAACAAACGATACTTTAGGTTGAACGCGCTGAGGTGGTCTTCCGTGTTGGAGTCCAACGTTGCCATATTGAACGTTGGCAGCAAATTACTGGTCTCGTTGTCTTGATTCGACAAGCCGGTATCGTCTTCGGGAAGCAAATCCAACTGCGGAGTATTCGGCGCGATAGTATCGACTTCGAATGTGAGCGTATCCGTAGTCACCGTGTTGCCAAAGTCATCTTCGACTTCAGCCGACACC
Organism: uncultured Pirellulaceae bacterium; assembly: GCA_964397295.1. Classification (GTDB taxonomy): domain Bacteria; phylum Planctomycetota; class Planctomycetia; order Pirellulales; family Pirellulaceae; genus CAYNJG01. The sequence goes on along the minus strand of CAYNJG010000021.1, from coordinate 43,107 downwards.
GTGTAGACACCATCGTCTAACGGTTCCGAAGTGATTTCCCACGCCCCTAATCCGTCGCCCAAAACTCCGTTTGACGCATCACCGCCAACGGTTGCCGTTCCGATGATATCACCATCGTCTGCTCGCAATCGAACGTCAGTGCCGATAGTGGCAACGCCATTGAACGAAGGTTGATTAATGTTCGTGACATCGTCGTTTTCACTCATGCCGGTATCGCTTGAAGCCAACAAGTCGATCGTGAGCGCGTCGAGTGCGTTTGGTGTGACTCGCACAACCGAAAGCAAAAAGTCGGTGCTGATGTTTCCAGCTCGGTCTTCGACTTCGAGTTTAAAGTTGTGCTGGCCCTCTGGAAGGTCTTCGATGACCGTTTGCAAGAAGTTCAGATCCGTGAAGCCGCCTTCACGATTCTCTGCTGGAATACTGGTATCCGTGGCCGAATCATAAACGAGCACTTCGGCAGTACCTTCAGCTCGTTGGAAGATACGGAACTTGTAGTTGAACGGATTCGCTCGATCAGCGAGATCAGGATCTTCCGACGTCACCGTAAAGGTCAAATCATCGGAAATCGAAACCTCCGTTCCCAGACCAATCGAATTGCCACCTACCAGATCTAAGAACGGCGTGTTCGGGGGCGTCGTATCCACATCGATCGTAATAGGTTCGGAGCGAACAAAGTTACCGGCCCAGTCTTCGATGTGCACCAACAAGTTGTGCTGACCATCGGCCAACGCATCGCTGCTGACTTCCCAGGCTCCCAATCCGTCGGATGGATTGAAATCAGTTTCGTCGCTACCAACCGTCGCGGTACCAACCAGAATTCCATCTGCAAACAGGCTAACTTCCGCGCCAACTTCGCCGACACCTACGAATGTAGGCTCATTGATTTTGGTCACATTGTCCCCACCGTCCATGCCAGTGTCAGCAGCCGTAATCAGATCGAGCGTGACGCCATCAGCGGGCATCACAATCGTTGTATCGATCTCGACATTCAGCAAGAAGTCTTCGCTGATATTGCCAGCGCGGTCTTCAACTTCCAATTTGAAGTTGTGAACGCCATCGGGCAAACCTCGCGACAACGTGCGGCGGATGTTTTCAAGGTTCGTGAAGACACCGTCTGTCGCAGAACCAGGAAACTCTGGATCGCCGACGGAATCGTAGACCAATTCTTCCGGTCCGCTATCCAACCGAACAAACAGACGGAACTTGTTGTTAAATTCGCTGCCATGCTCGTCCTGGTTAGGATCTTGAGTGGCCATGTTGAACACGGGATTAATCGTATTCGTGATGTTGTCAGAATTGCTGTGTCCGGTGTCGCTCGAGGGGATCAAGTCCAGCAGCGGCGTATTGGGTTGCAGAGTATCGATTTCGATCGTTAGCGATTCGCTAGTCGACGACCCAGCGTTGGTCGCGGTAACCGCGGTGATATCGTAGATTCCGTCGTCGAGCGAACCCGATGTGATTTCCCATGCTCCAAGGCCATTACCGACGATTCCATCGCTCGCATCACCCGACACGGTACCGGTACCAACTAGCACACCGTCAGCAAACAAGTTAACCGCTGCTCCCACCGCGCCTGTTCCAGAAAACGTCGGTCGTGAGAAGTTGGTAACGTTGTCGGTGTTGTCCATACCCGTATCACTGGCGTCGAGCAAGTCGAGTGTCAGCGACTCGGGCAACGACGTATCGATCGTGACGTCGAGCAGGAAGTCTTCGCTGATGTTCCCAGCGCGATCTTCGACTTCTAACTTGAAGTTGTGAACACCGTCGGGAAGTTCCGCAATCGTCTGTGTAAGAATCGTTAGATCGGTGAAGGAGCCGTCCAGGTTCGCAGCAGGAATCGATGTATCCTGCGTCGAATCGTAGATCAGAATCTCTGCGCCTTCTTCAGGTCGCACGAACAAGCGATACTTGAAGTTGAATTCACTGAGGTGGTCACCCATGTCCGTCGTGGTCATGGTGAAGGTCAACGTATTGTCACCCGTAACGTTATCGGAATCGCTGAGTCCGGTATCGCTACCCGTGGTTAGATCTAAGAACGGTGTGTTTGGTGCTGTCTTGTCAATTTCGACGCGATTGACGATCGCACTCTCACCGAAGTTCCCAGCCAAATCTTCTGCTTGTGTGGTGAAGTCGTGGATGCCTTCAGCCAATGGCTCAACGGTAATTTCCCAGCGGCCATCCGTACCCGCAACCGTTTCCCCCACGATGCTTCCGTTGGCGAGAACCCGAACTTTTGCGTTTGGCTCTGTAACGCCAACAAACGCTGGCGACATGATGTTGGTTACTTGATCTTGGTTGTCCATGCCACTATCACTGCTGCCTAGCAACAACGGCGAAGTGATAGCCGGCGACTCTGTGTCTACAACCAGCATGATCGCGTTGGAATTAAACGAAGGTCCAACCGCTCGTTCGGTCGTACTTGGATCAAAGATGTGCACGCTGGCTGAAACGATAATCTCGCCGTCAGGCAAATCGGTTGTGAGATATTCGTACAGATCTCCGCCCAATGGCGAAGCATACCCAGACTCGATGAGGCCGCCTGTTGTTGCATCCAGCACGTTGACAAAGATGGCAGCGCCCGATTGGTCACCGGCTTCAGCCTGAGCTTGCGTTAGCAACGTTATTCCTTGGCTGCTTAGCGATGTCAGATCAGCTTGGACGGTGATGCGAGGACTCGTGTCAGCCGTTACTCCATCATCGTTCATCATACCGCTGTCGTCGGACCTATTGATGAAGATTGATTGCGGTGCAGGAGTAGCGAAGTTTTCGATTTCCAGCGCGTAATCGTTGATATCACCATCCACTCCGCTGATTTGCACAGTGTACGACTCTTGCGTGACAACGGGGATCACGATGCGACTGCCGGTCTGCTCGACGTCAACTGCTACGCCTTCGCTGTCTAAGATCGTGACGTCAAGATTTCCATCGGACGAGTCAAACAGCGCGGTGATCACCATCGTGCCTGTCTGGTGCGCCGTGATCGTGTAGAAGTCGTCGTTCGAGTCCGCTTCGCCAATATCGTGGATCGTTAGATCTCGGAGAATTACCGTCGGCTCGGAACCCAGCTGCGTCGCAGTCAACAGCGAGTCGTTCGGCTCAAAGACATCCGGTCGCAGATAGTCTTCGTTGCCGATTTGCGTTCGTTCAACGCTGTCAAAACTGATGGCTTCCGAATCGCCGACAAGGAACAGGCCTGCATCGAGATCGCTCGACTCGTTTTGGAAATCGAGTTCGCGATCGCCGGACAGAATGTTCAGTGTGTCACCAACGTCTTGACCACCTTCCGGGATATTTCCTTGGAAGAAAATCCCTCCGCTTGGAACAGGATTGGCGTCCGTTGATTCGTAATCAACAATCAGGGTGTCGTTGCCAGCCAGTCCGTCGAACTGAATACCGCCCGCCAGCGATTCGATCAAACCTGCGTATTCGCGCTGTCCGTTGACAAAGACTTCAACGTATTCCGGATTGTCTTCCATCGCACGAACGAGGAACGTATCGTCCGTGTCGAGACCAGTAACTTGGAGTGTTCCAAAGATCGGATACACGTCATAGAAGACCTGATGTGCCGACGGAAGCGCAATGGTGCGTTCGTTGCCGTTCCAAACGATGTAAGCAGTTCCGCCAAACGCTTCGATGTCGAAGTAGTTGCCGAGCGAGTAGGTTTCGTCACCATCGTCCTCGACGCGCATGTCGTTATCTACATCACCACCGTTGAACAAGATCGTGGTGTTGGGTGTGACCGGATCAATCGGGTTGTTGGTGTCCGTAATCTGAATCGGCTCGGACCATGTCGAACCACCATCGACGCTGTACGCCGAGAATACGTGAAGTCGAAAATCCTCGCCGCCCTGCAGTTGACCCAATTCGGAGTCGTACCAAGCGACGATGATGTTACCGAATTCGTCAATTTCAGCTTGTGGCATCGTCTGGAACGCGCTGCTGAGATTGATCGTACGACGGTCCCACGTTTGACCAAAGTCATCCGAACGCGCGAAAACAATATTTCCTTCATCGCCAAGACCGTGGATGTTGTCTGGATCATCGCTTGCGATAACGTAAACGTGACCTTCGCGAACAGGGTCGGCTAGCACTGTCGGTTGACGGCTAGGTTCCGTCAAGAATCGTGCTCGAGGAATTGGGTCGGGAGCTGTTTGAACGTTAAAGCTAACGTCAGCTTGCCCCGGACCAAATGCCGTCGTTTTGGAAACAAACGACAAACCGCCGTCTATCGATCTTCGCACGAAAACTTGTCCGGTTGCTCCATCGGAGTTCGATTGGTTGTCGGCACCTTCGATTGCAGTGGAACCAGGTTGATAGTGATACGCAACATAGACGTCGCCATTCGGACCAACCGACACACCACCGACTGCGACAGGTTCGAACGAACCGGTGGTGGTTTCATTTACGGATGAAACGGCAACGGGCGTTGACCAATTCAATCCGTCATCCACAGATCGAGAAAGCAGAACCGTATTGGAATTCGTGTCGGTAAACGAAACGTAGAGATAACCGGCGAAGGGAGAATCGGCCGCTTCGTTGGTGTCTGCTGCAATTACCGGTCGCGACACAGTTGCGGTGACCGAGGTTGGAACCGTCGTAACACCGAATATCGCAGGAGCACTTTGCGAAAAGGTGACGCCGATCGATTGCGTTCCGTCAACAGTTGCCGTCTGGATCTCCGACCATTTCAATTCGCCGTCCGAAGTGTAGACCAAGTCAGCGCTCCCGTTGGCGGTGGCGCTGTTGCCCAAGATAGACTGAAAGTTACCAGCAAAGTTGAACGTGTTGCCCGCATTGGTCGAAATCAACAACTGTGACTCGTTGGCCACGGAAATGATTCCGGGATCGTTCGGGTCCAGCGCAATCGCAGGTTGCGTTGTGGGTGCGGTTAGTCCAAGCGCCACATCCGTGCGATTAGGTGTCGCCTGACCTAGTGGCAGCGGCAAGAAATCGACGGTCAGCAACATTCGATCTTCGAGTTGCTCGAACCGCTGATCACTGCCTATGCTTCTGCTCTGCTTTCGCCTTCGTTTCGATGTATCTCGACGTTTTCTTGATTTTCGCTTACTACCCACTTGATGCTCCTCAAAGAAATTCCTACCAGCTTGGACGGCCCGTCCGACAACAAGATCGATAAACCACGCAGCCTGTAACTGTCGCGGAAGATAGACCAGATCGCCAATTTAGATAGGCCCACAATGTAATAGTGGGACACCCCGCAAGCAACACTAAGTCCTGGCAGTAAAGCAAGATAAGCATATCTTGAGACTGGCACGCTCCAGAAGAGTGCCGTGAATGAATTACAGTCGGCGATTAGTGAGAATTAGATTTGTGTAGCAGTAAGTACGAATGCCGAAGGAAGCTGCACTCACTGACAATTCATTGAACTATGCTCTACCCGTAACGAGGGGTAAGGATTAAACGCAAGCTTTTCATCAGTGTGACAAATGAATTTGTAACTAACGGCTCGTCATAATGCTCGAATTGCACCGACGCCAACAAGCGATTCTGTTCAGTCCAAATGGTCACCCAGAATTGCCAACTCGTTGATTCCCTTCCAAGCCTAATTTGCCCTATGCCCGATCTTGTTGCTCAAGGACCGCGACGCAAAAACCGTTGGCGTAAACGCATTCCAAGGGGTGTATCCTGTGTGCTTGGTCGCAACGCAGGTTTGTTTTCAGTGACCTGGGATAGTCAGATTTCCCGTTCGCACGTGAATATCCACTGGGATGGATCCGCCCTAATCGTCGAGTCACTACCGAACGTAACTAACCCGCTCTTCTTCGCGGGCAATCAAGTAGAACAAGTCGCAGTCCGTCCGGGCGAGCATTTCGTCATCGGCGAAACAACTTTCAGCTTAGTTGATGAGTCGGCTGGATTCGGTGCAGTCTTCGATGACTTGGTTACCGAGCAGACCTACAGCCTTCAGCGAATTCGGCATCATCGTTTCTTGGATCCGGCAGCGAGATTGGAACTGTTGAGCCAACTTCCCGAACGTATCGCAGAAGCCACCAGCGACGAGGAAGTCTATCAGCAGTTAATCCGAATCGTGTTCGAAGGCATGCCCAGCGCAGAATGCGTGGCACTGTGTGCCATGGAGGAAGACGAAGAAGTAAGTTTTCTGTATTGGGATCGCACGGGACCTGGCGCTCCACAGGTCAGCAAACGCCTGATATCAAACTCCGTGAAGTCGCAGCAAACGATCGTTCACACGTGGGAAACGGTGGACGACGAAAGTCTTAACTTCACCGCAAACGAAAACGTAACGTGGGCATTCTCTACTCCGTTCGTTGGCAACTCAACGCTGGGTTGGGCGTTGTACGTCGCGGGTTGCGATCAACAGCAGACTTTTAGTGACGAAACGGCGCTGGAAGACGAAATGAAGTTTGCAGAGATCGTTGTTACCACGGTTGGTAGTTTTGTAGAAGTTCGCAAGCTTCAGCAACGTCAATCGGCGCTCGGGCAGTTCTTTTCTACGCCAGTTATCGCAGCGTTAGGCAACGAAGATCCCAACCTCGCACTCGCACCACGCGAGGTAGATGTTACCGTTCTGTTTTGCGACCTGCGCGGCTTCACTCTGGCGACCGAACGCTCAGAAGGTGACCTGCTAGGTTTGCTTCGACGCGTAAGTGACGCACTCGGAATTTTAACGAGTCACATTCTGCAAGAAGGCGGCGTGATTGGTGACTTTCATGGCGATGCAGCGATGGGTTTTTGGGGTTGGCCACTCACGCAGTCCGACGCCACTCTTCGCGCGGCGCGCGCGGCGGTGGCGATACGTCGCGAATTTGAAAGCATGGCAAATCAAACCGATCATTCGCTCTCCAATTTTCGAATCGGCGTTGGTATCGCATCGGGCCGCGCAGTAGCAGGCAAGATCGGTACGGTCGACCAAGTAAAAGTGACAGCGTTTGGGCCCGCAGTGAACGTCGCTGCACGTCTGGAAACGATGACCAAACAACTAAATACTCCGATTTTAGTTGACGAAGCGACAGCGAATCAAATTGCTGGACACGAAGACATCCGCACGCGGCGTCTCGCCATCATCAAGCCCTATGGGATGGAAAAGCCAATTGAGGTTTGGGAATTACTTCCTCCGCAGCATGAGTTTTCGCTCTTATCAGATGTTGATATCGAAAACTATGAAAAGGCCCTAGATTGCTTCCTTAAGGGAGAGTGGCAGGCCGCTTGGCAACATCTTCACCACGTCCCCGCCGACGACCGTTCGAAAGATTTTCTCACTTCCTACATCGCCTCACGCAATCGCGAAGCACCTAGCGACTGGGACGGAGTAATTCGGCTCGAGTCGAAATAATCGCCGTTGCTACCGCAGAAGCTCGCACAAATGCGTTTCGACACAGAGCGGCAAAACTTCGATGTTGTAGCCACCTTCCAGCATACTCACGAGCTTTCCGCCACAATATTCGTCGGCGGTATCGCGAACGAACTTCGTCATCCACGTGAAGTCTTCGACTTCTAGCCCGAGAGAGCCCACCGGATCTTGTCGATGGGCGTCAAAGCCGGCGCTGAGAAGTATCAACTGCGGCTTTACTTTTTTTGCGATCGTCTCGACAGCCGTTTTGAATTTCTCAGCGTACCTGTCTCTAGTTGTTCCGAAAGCAATGGGCACGTTGTGCGTTGTTCCAAGGCCTCCTCCCGAGCCCGTTTCTTCGGCAGTTCCAGTACCCGGATAAAACGGCCAACGATGAACGGAAAGGAAGCCAATCTGCTCGTCGTGGTAAAATGATTCTTGCGTACCGTTTCCGTGATGCACGTCCCAATCAATGACGAGGACCCGATCCAGATTCAACGCTTCCGTTGCATGGCGGGCGCCAACAGCAATGTGGTTGAACAAGCAAAACCCCATGGGATTGGCAGGTCGCGCGTGGTGACCAGGCGGTCTTACCAAGCACAATGCATTGGTGTCTTTTCCCGCAACGACACTTTCCACGCAGTGAATCACCGCGCCCGAGGCTGTTGCGGCGGCAGAAAAGCTATCTTCAGAAACGACGGTATCCGCTTCGATACGACCGCCACCATCAGCAGCATACTTTCGGACAGTCTCGATATAGTCCTGCTCGTGAACGCGCGCCAGTTGGTCGACTGTTGCAGGCTTCCATTCCGGTGATTCGCAATGGGTGTCGAGTTGCTTTTCCGTCAAATGCTTTGTCGTGGCCGATAGACGTTTGACGTTTTCGGGATGATTGCCCGTATCGTGACGCAAGAAGACTTCGTCAAAACAAAGCAAAGTCATAGACTAGCTCCAGCACGCAGGAGTCACGGTGACCGTTGGGACCGGATGCAACAAGTGCCTACTTGTCGCCCTTTTTCTTTTTCTCGAACAATTGCTTGAGGTCACCGAACGTTCGCATCGGCTCGTTACCCGCTTCCATTTCTTTCGTAATGGGTACAACCGGCTTCGGTGGTGTCTTTGCTCGGAATTCACGTGGCTTTCCGGCGCCACGCTTACCTTTGCGATCTTCTCGACGCTTTCCGCTTCCGCCGCGTTGTTTTCCGCGAGGTCCACCGCCACCTTGCTTGCCACCGCCCTGCCTGCGTTCGTTAGGTTTGCGACCTTCTTCTGACTTTCGAGATTCTTTCTGCCGCTTTGGTCGTTCCGTTCCCGGTTCGATGGCAGTGAGTGAGACTCGACGACGATTGTTGTCCACCTCGACAACCCAAACGCGAAGGATATCTCCAACGCTGACAACGTCATGCGGGTCAGAAATGTACTTATCCGCAAGACGGCTCACGTGGATCAGTCCACTATCGACTAATCCGATGTCAACAAACGCTCCGAAGTCAACGACATTCAAAACGGTCCCAGAAAGTTCCATCCCTTGCTCGAGGTCTTCAAGCTTAAGTACGCCCTTGCGGAATGGCGGACGCGGTAGGTCTTCTCGCGGATCGCGACCTGGCCTCGCAAGAGCGGTGAGTATGTCCTGGAGCAGCAGCTTGCCAACCTCCAGTCTCGGAGCCAGATGATTGACGTCCACATTGTTTAGTTTTTGAGTAAGTTCTGCCAAGCGTGAGGAATTCGAACTGGTCGGTGGTGCCGGTTGGGGATTCGAGTCACCGGCTGGTGCAGCGGTGGCCACTTCAGATGCAGTGGATTCGGTCGACTCGGAGGGCGTCTCCGTAGCAGCAGCAGCAGCATTTTCCTCGGACAGCGACTCTATTGCTTCCGCATTAGGCGCGGCTTCTGCTTTTGGTTCTGGTTCTGCTTTTGGTTCCGCTGTTGCTGGTTCGGGCGCTGGCTTGTCTACCGATGATGGTTCGGCAGGCTGCTCTACCTTGGCTACGGCTTCGGACGATTTCGCGGCCGTGGGTTCATTGCTGATTCGGGATTCGGCCTGGAGGTCTGCTGCACTGAAACCAATCGCTTGTAGAACACGGTTGGCGATCGGATAACTTTCGGGATGAATCCAAGTGCCATCGAGTGGATTTTCGCCACGCGTAATTTTCAAGAAGCCCGCCGCCTGCACATACGAAGCCTCGCCCACTCCCGGCACGGCTTTTATTTCCTCACGACTCTTAAACGGACCGTTCTTTTCGCGATGCTTATAAATCTGGTTTGCCGTCATCTTGTTCAAGCCAGACACATAGCGCAACAGCGATGGGCTGGCTGAATTCACATCGACGCCAACGTAGTTCACGCAGGACTCGACCACATCGTCCAACGAATCGCGAAGGTGCTTGGCCTTTACGTCGTGCTGGTAGAGCCCAACTCCGATACTTGCCGGATCCACTTTCACCAACTCCGAAAGCGGATCGAGTGAGCGGCGTCCAATCGACACTGCACTGCGTACCGTTGGATCAACGTCCGGCAATTCTTCGCGGCCCACTTCACTCGTCGAGTAGACACTGGTACCGGCTTCATTGACGATGAGATAACCAACATCATCGTCCTTCAATTCGTTACCCAGCATTTCGCCGACCAACGTTTCCGTTTCTCGGCAGGCCGCTCCGTTACCAACAGCGACCACCGTTGCTTTGTGCTCTTTGGCGAATTTCGCAAGATCCTTGCGGCCCTGCTCCTTTTGCTGATCTTTTCCCAGCAAGTTGATAAAGGTATGCCCAAGGATGGTGCCAAATTCGTCAAGCGCCACGACCTTGCAACCACTTCGAAACCCTGGGTCGATCGCAACCACACGATGTTGGTGCAGGGGCGGCTGCAGCAAGAGCTTCCGCAGATTCTTTGCAAAGACTTTGACCGCATGCTCTTCGGCTTTGTCGTTCAGTTCGCGCCGCACTTCGCGTTCGATGCTAGGAATAAGCAACCGGCTGAGTGAATCTTGCAAGCACTTGGTCAAAAACTCAGCGTAAGGATGTCCTTCTTCTATCGCCGTAGCGTGTATTTCTTTTTCTGCGGCAGCCCAATCAGCACATTCGATTTTCACGCGAAGTACTTTGGTCCGTTCGCCCCGGTTGATAGCCAGGATACGATGGTGTGGTAGTTTCCCCAGTGGATCGCTGAAGTCAAAGTAGTCCTTGAATGACTGAATCAATCGTTCGCGACGACGACGACGTGTAGCGCGACGCTGATCGCGCGCTGCGGCCTTTTTGTTCTTGGCGTCAGCCGATGGGGCAGCTTTTTCTTTTGGTGTTTTTTCTTTTGGTGTTTTTTCTTCAGCGGATTTGTCAGCCGCGGTGGTATCCGCAGTTGCAGCATCTGGTTCCGAACTCGCTGCGACTGGCGTTTCTAGGGTCTCCGCAGCCGCTGGCTCAGCAGCTGCAGGCTCAGCAGCCGTTTCGTTTGTCGCCGCGTCTACTATCGATTCCTTTGTCTCTTCTACGTTCGCGACCGTCTCATCTGCCGCGTCTTTTTTCGATTCGCTATCTGCAGTGGGCGTTCCGTCTTTTTCTTCTTGTTCAATTGCGTCGTCGTCCACGGGTTGGTCGAGTTTCTTACTCACCAACGTGCCTCGACGCCACAGATGCTGTCGCAACATCGACCGCAAACCCGCATGATTGCAGAAGTGTTCCGCCAACAGATGCTGGACGCCGGCGAGCACAGCTTCTTTATCCGCAAGCTCTTTTTCAGCATCGACGTGTTTGGCGGCAACTTCATCTAGCGCCGCCGCACCGGGTTTCGCTTGAAGAATCTCGTCCGCAAGTGGACCGAGTCCACGCGATCTCGCAATGTAGGCGAGCGATTTCTTTTTCGGCTTATAAGGAAGGTAGATATCTTCCAGCGTTCGCATCGTCTTGGCCGAACGAATCTTTGCGGCCAACTTGTCCGTCAACTGTTGTCGCGACTCAATCGATTTGAGGATCGTTTCCTTACGTTCCAAGAGCTGTTTGTAGCGACTGAGCTCGCGCTGGATCGTGCGAATTTGCTGTTCGTCCAAACCGCCAGTCTGATCACGACGAAAACGCGTGATGAAAGGAACAGTGTTCCCAACTTCGAGCAACTCAACAGTGCTTTGCAAACTCGCCAAGTCTAACTTGAGATGCTTGGCGAGCTGCGCGAGATCAATTGAAGAAGAATCTTCCATGTATATTGCCGCTTAGCGGCCGCAGCGAAGGAGGAAACGATCGCCGCAATCTAGTACGCTAACAAGCACGGTGTCAAGCAAGGTAAACCGCTCGCGTGCTGAAATGGATAGTTTTGGTCATTTGAGAGGTCGAACCACCATGTCTTTGAAATACGCCAAACTACCAGGGTCATGCGCCTGAATAGCAAACGTACCCGATCCCAGTAGACGACCAGGCATCGACTTTACGTGTTCTGGGTTCTCTGGTTGCGTGTAATCGACTAGCGTCTTTCCGTTGATTTTGATCGTAACTTGCTTGCCATATACCCGAATGTAGTAATCAAACCATTCGCCATCCTTCGCACCAGTGGTCGCGAGTGTGTCCGCGTCAATGTTCTCGACGGCGTAAAGGCTGCCGGTTTTCTTTGGATCGCCGTGCGTTGTGTTTACTTGTGATTCGTAGCCTTGATCGGGCCAACCTTCTTCTTGGTACTTCGTATGGAAATAGATACCCGCGTTGGCCTTTTCCATCGTTTTTACTTTGGCTTTGAATTCAAAGTCAGTGAAGTCCGCATCGTTGACAGTTCCGACATAGAACAAGTGCGAACGTTTACCTTGCACTTTGATCGCGCCATCTTCAATTGAGAACGATTCAGGGTTTTCTGGGTTTGATTGCCAACCCATCAGCGTTCGGCCATCAAACAGCGAGTGCCATTCGTGGTGATCGGCAACCGTTACCGAGGTAATAGCGAGCAGCAATACGATTGATAGTATGTTGGTTGTCTTCATCTATTTATTCTGTCCTAGTTAATGACTCTGTTGGTTGTTGCTCTGATCCTGTTCCACCGGGAAAAGAGACCGTATGTCAATTGCCCAGAGTTTCGAAGCTACTAAAACCAGCGTTGCTAGCCAACGTTTCATTTCCCACTTTTCCTTCATTTCCTTTAAACCAGCGTCGATAGAGAGAGTGTCACAATGGAGCAAGATTAACGCTTCTAACGACCTGAGATAGAAATGTTGCGAAAGATGGACACGCTTTCATGGACAACGAGAGCCGACTGAAGATCTACTTCGGTCCCAATGAGCGTCTCGAGGTGAACGATTCATCTCCGCGCCCTACTCACATACAAGAGCAAACCGGTCAAACGATCGTGGTCAAGTTGGCCGAGATCCTTGACCCGCTCACGCACGCGATTGACTCCAATCGCGCATGGCTCAAAGACTTTCGTGATGACGAGGTCACCATTTCGAAAGACCTCCATGACGTGCTAATCGCGTACCGCGACATCAAACGATCTGCATAGCAACAAGTCTTTGCAAGAAACTCAGTTGCGCAGCGAGCATCCCGCAGCTGGGCGAATTGCCTCACGTGTAAAAAGCAAGCATGACGCAAGAAAAACCTGCGGGCGATCGCGCCGAACCTACCAATCGCCATGTGCGAGATCTCATCGAACGTATCAAGCAGTCTGCAGAGAAGCTTGAAGAACAGGGTTCGACCCGAGGTGACCTCAAGATTATCAGCCGCGCTATGCGCGAGCTTGCCTACGCATTCAAGGTTTTCACGCCGTATCGGCGATATCGCAAAGTTACCGTTTTCGGTTCCGCTCGTACCAAGCCAGATCAGCCCGCGTACCAAATAGCGGTCGAACTAGGCAAACGCATGGCGGAACAAGATTGGCTCGTCATTACTGGCGCTGCCAGTGGCATTATGGAAGCGGGCCACGTCGGTGCTGGTCGCGAGCACTCGATGGGACTCAACATTTTGTTGCCTTTCGAGCAAGACGCGAATCACATCATTCACGGCGACGAAAAACTCGTTCACATGAAGTACTTCTTCACGCGCAAATTGATGTTCGTGAAGGAGTGCGACGCGGTCGTCTGCTTGCCGGGCGGTTTCGGAACGCTCGATGAAGCAATGGAAGTGCTAACGCTGAATCAAACAGGAAAGCACGATCCTGTGCCGGTGATTTTTCTTGACGCTCCTGGTGGAACATATTGGAAAACATTCGACCAGTTTTTGCGTAGCGAATTGCTCGATGGCGGCATGATCTCGCCCGACGATACGGCGCTGTACATGGTGACCGACAATTGCGAAGAAGCTGTCAGAGAGACCGTAAACTTTTACAAGGTCTACCACAGCATGCGATACGTCGGCGACAAGCTCGTACTACGTCTAAACCAACCACTCACTGATGCAACGCTAGAGACAGTGAAATCAAAGTACCAGAACATTGTCGTAGAAGGTGGTTTCGAGCAAACCGAAGCGTTGCCCGAAGAAAAGAACGAGCCGCAACTAGCCGACCTCAAACGACTGGTGTTCCAATTCAATCGACGCAATCTCGCCCAACTACGATTGCTTATTGATGATCTAAATCGGCAAGCGACCTAAATCCCGCGAACGCGTAAGCGACGGATTGGGCCTGGCTGTCTCACTGCAAGTCCGGCACGAACTCGCCCATATCAAATTCGGGTCGGTCAAAGTCCACGATTCGCCCGCGCTGTTCTTTCGGCAAATCAAATCCGTCCTCATATGCGACTTCGTTGACATTCCAGTGCTGCACAAAGCCCCGTTCATCGACCACCTGCTCGATGTCTCCCACTAACTCGTGCCAAAATCGCAAACGCCATTTGCCACGGGGAATGTTGTCGATGTGAAAGTATCCGTCCGTGTCAGAAACCGCAACGAGCGAATGGTCCTTTACCAATGCATAACATTGAAACCACGGATGGTACTCGCAGGAAATTCGAACCGGCTCGTCCTGAACTGGAAGCTGAACGGCCAGCTCTTCGCCCGCCGATACTTTTTGATTTTCGATCCCACCCAAATCTACAATGTGCGAAATGGGATCTCGGTTTCCAAGTCGCAACGTTTGCGAGCTCTTTAAAAAGAACGCATGGGGATGCAACCGACCGTTGTCGTATCGCACATGGAACGGATCGGGCGTTGTCAGACCAACGCGATTGTAGAGAGTCGCTGGCGTCCCATCATCTTTGGTAAGCCACACGAAAACGTTAGCGATTCCTCGATTTTCGGCGTTCACAATCAGTGATTCGTCCTGGATCGGGTTCGAGTATGCCGAAACATCACGCGTTGGTTCTTGAAGTTCGATCTCAGGCAATTCGCCCTCCATCACGAACCTCCCCGACAACGTGACCCACTCGCCGTCTGCAGGCCAAACAACACTTCCGGCGTTTTCAGGTTCCATGTGGTTGTTTGCCGCGTGATCTCGTTCTGGTTTACGTGGTGCGTTGGCGACCAAGAGACCAACGAGTAAAAGCATTCCAGTGATACCCAAGATCCAACGACTACGGTTCTTGGTTTTGGGCAGCAGGCTCTTCGGAATGGACGTAGCAGAATCACTCAGAGAAGCCAAACAAGTTGAAAGCAGTTCGGAAACAGACTCTGCAGAACGATACCGATCGTCTGGATTGTTCTTGTGTAGACGACTAACAAGCGTTTCGAACCAAACCGGCGATTCGGGATTCACAGCACACAGACGCGGTGCCGCATGGTCGGTGATCTTTCGCAAAACGCCGTAGCTGGTTTCCGATTCAAATGGCACGCAACCCGCCGACAACGTGAAAAGCAAACTGCCAAGGCTAAACAAATCACTGCGGTGATCGACTCTATCGCCGCGTGCTTGCTCAGGAGACATATAGTGCGGCGTTCCGGCGAGAATTCCTGTTTGCGTGATACTGGCGTCATCTGCCGCGCGGGCTAGACCAAAGTCGGTGATAACAATGCGTTCGAGTCCCGGCTCGAGCAATATATTCGCGGGCTTGATGTCTCGATGCACAAGTCCTTGTTTGTGCGCCGCCGCAAGACCCGCAGCGATTTGCATTCCAATTCGAACCGCAGATTCGACGTCCAACGCGCCATCTCGATCGATTCGATCCTGCAATGAACCGCCTGCGATGTAGGGCATCACAAGAAACGG
Organism: uncultured Pirellulaceae bacterium; assembly: GCA_964397295.1. Classification (GTDB taxonomy): domain Bacteria; phylum Planctomycetota; class Planctomycetia; order Pirellulales; family Pirellulaceae; genus CAYNJG01. The sequence continues at coordinate 27,692 of CAYNJG010000021.1, read as the reverse complement.
TAGCCCATTGAATTCCGCAACACTATGAATCGCAATCACGTTTGGGTGCAACACAGAAGCCGCTGCCCGAGCTTCGCGCGAGAATCGTTCTCGCGCAGAACGAGACGAAGCCAGATGAGGTGCTAAAACTTTCACAGCGACATATCGGTTCAAAGTCGTTTCGAATCCTTTCAACACGACCGCCATTCCACCCATCCCGATTGCGCCAACGATCTCGTAGCGACCAAGACGCCCCAGCATGTTCGGGTCTTCTGAGGGACCCAACAAATCCAAAACACGACGCAAACTGTCGTTGGAAACGCTTTCTGCGTAGTCACTCAGTTGCGTTATCGACACGTTACCTTCACCGCTGGGCAGGGTCGCGAGCGTTTCATCCAAGGAATCCGTTGAAAGAAAGCCAACATTGCTGTTCCACCAATCCGCATCGACCGCCGACTCCTCCATTTGCGCCCGACATGTTTCACAATCGCTGAGATGATCTTCAAAGGAGCGTTGATCGTGCGCGGATAGCTCCCCGTCCAAATACGCATAGGCTCGACGCTGATCGCAAGGCGAAAAGGGCATCAACTATCCTCTTGATCTTGGCAGAGTTCGATGCGTTGCTTAATTCGACGCATGATGCGACTGCGTGCTGCGTAGACGCTGCCCGTCGATTTGCCCAGCGACTCAGCTACATCTGAAACATCTCGGTTTTCGACTGCTGTTAACCAAAAAGCTTGCCAGGTCGCGGGTTCGAATTCGTGCTGAACGTCATTTGCCGCGTTGCGAAACTCGGCACGCCGATACTCCCAATCCAGATCGTCTTGCATCGAACGCGTATCCGGATGCTGGCTGATGCGTTGGATGGTACTGGTACCACCAGCGCCCCGCGCTAGCGGTTTACGCGTAACCGCATTGATGACCGCGTTGCGAGTCACGGTTAATAACCAAGCTCGAAACGAACCGCTTGAACTCTTTGCAGTCCAGGATTTCATCTTCATAGCAACAGCAACGAACACGCGTTGCGTCACATCTTCGGCATCCGCGGGTTGGAGGCCTCGTCGCAGCGCGAAACGCAGTACCGCTGGCCGGTAGATCGTTACGAACTCGGACCAAGCGTCACTGTCCGCCGAATCTTTAACTCGGCGGAGAAGTGATTGTCGCGTGTCGGGAATTTTGGCCATGCAAGTAGTTTGCTTGCTGACTCGTTGTGGATCTAGTTCGATTCACTCGCGGCAGCGACTATTTTTTCGCAAACAACTTTGGATCAACCGCGTAAACATGGCTTTCCTTAGCGTCTGGTGCGAAGTTGAGTTTGTATTTGCCTTTCTTCCATGCCGCTTCTTTACCATCGATCTTCACCGTTTGGATGTAACCTACCTTCTCGTGCCAAACCTTCAGCGTAAGCTCACCGGCTGGGAGATGCTGGAGCTTAAATCTTCCGTCCTCGTCCGTGACCGCCATGTACGGGTGGTCTTGCACGAGCACAACACCTTGCATCCAAGGATGAATCGAGCAACCAATTTTGACGGGCAGGATTTCAGATTTCTCTAGCGAAAGGTCAACATGACCACCGCTAGGGATGATTGGGTTGAAGCCTCGGTTCTTCATAAAATTGATCAACACATTGTGTCCAACCGGATCCGAGTTGCTGACCTTAAAATTCTGCCCCGTGCGAATCGCCACGGCATGAGGTTCGTAACGACAGTTGACGTTGTCGATTTTTACTTCGTCGTCAGCCGTCGTGTTGTAGATCGGGTGTACAGCGGTTGGCTTGTATGCCCAAACAACAACGTTTGCGATACCACGATTCTTCGGATTGATGACGAGCGACTCGTTCACCAACGCAACCTTACAACAGACGTTCGCATCCTTATTCGGTACGATCTGGACGACTTCGGGAAGTTCCGATCCCTCGTCGCCAAACACAAACTGACCACTGAGCGTGGCCCAATCAGCTTGCGAAACACTTGCTGCGAAGAAAACTGCCACGAAAGCAAAGTGGGAAGAAAAACGTTTCATTGTGTGTCCTTTTTCGTTGAAAAAAAATGCCCTTTAAAAGGAACACACAGCTCAACCGAGAGTTTGACACGTTTTTTCAGAAATATTCAACGCATGCGTAAACGGGACATATCGCAGCCCTTGTTTACAAGACCAGATTGCCTCTGGCACTTACGCCAGCACGCCCTTCACGACGTTGCCATGCACGTCCGTGAGTCGAAAATCGCGACCTTGATAGCGGTAGGTCAGCTTCTCGTGGTCAAAGCCAAGCAAGTGCAGAATTGTCGCTTGAAGATCGTGCACGTGAACAGGATCTTCAGCAATCCTGAATCCCAATTCATCCGTCTGACCGTAGTTCACGCCGGGTTTTACTCCGCCTCCCGCCATGAACATCGAATAGCAATCGGGATAGTGATCACGACCCAGCACATTACCCTTTGCCGTACGTCCTTCGCGGAACGGAGTTCGGCCGAACTCGCCACTGAAGACAACCAGCGTCGAATCAAGCAGACCGCGTTGCTTTAAGTCGCCAAGCAATGCAGAGATCGCCTGGTCAGTACCGCGACACTTTTTCGTTAGCCCATCACGCAAATCTTCTTTCGGATTCGTGCCGTGGTAATCCCAGCCCCAATCGAAGAGCTGCACAAATCGCACACCCTTCTCCACCATCCGCCGAGCCAACAAACAATTATTACCAAAGCTCGATTCACCCGGTGCTGCACCGTAGGCCGCCAATGTATTCTTGCTTTCTTGGGTGATATCCATAGCCTCGGGAACCGACATCTGCATACGAAACGCCAACTCGTATTGAGCCATTCGAGTTAGCGTTTCTGGATCGGCCAATTCATTAGCTTGGATTTGATTTAACTCGTTTAATGTGTCCAACGAATTTCGGCGAAGCTTACGGCTCATACCTGGCGGATCGGAAACATACAGAACGGGATCACCTTTTGATCGACACTGAACTCCCTGGAACACAGACGGCAAAAAACCACTTCCCCACGCCGTCTTTCCGGCACTAGGATTGGTGCCGCCGCTAATCAAGACCACGAAGCCCGGTAGGTTTTGATTCGGCGAGCCCATTCCATACGTGACCCACGAGCCCAGCGAAGGTCGGCCCACGCGCGGTGAACCGGTGTACAACATCAACTGTGCCGGTGCGTGATTGAATTGCTCGGTATGCATCGAGTGAATGAACGCGATGTCATCCGTCCAATTCGAAAGCTGCGGCAAAGCATCCGATAGCCACGTTCCGCTTTCACCGTGTTGCGTAAATTTACGCGGCGTCCCCAACAATTTGGGCGTGCCGCTGGTGAAGGCAAACTTACGACCCGCTAAGAACTCGTCAGGACACTCTTGTCCAGTTCGCTTGATGAGTTCCGGCTTATAGTCGAACAAATCCAAGTTCGGCGGCGAGCCAGCCATATGCAAGAAGATCACGCTTTTGGCTTTCGGCGCAAATTGCGTCGCGCGTGGAGCAAGCGGCGCCGTCGCAGCCGATGAATCTTCCGCCAGCATCGAACTCAACGCCATCGCGCCGATGCCCATCTGACAATCGCGAAAGAAATGTCGACGAGTTTTTAGCAAGTTGTGATCGAGTTCCGGATCGTTTTGCATAACTGTTCTCGTTCGTAAGCCGACGGCTCACCTCGGTGCAAGTGTCTCGTCTAAGTTCAATAGTACGTTCCCGACAACAGTCCAAGTCGCCAGCTCGGCCACATCGAACGCGTCGGTCTCACCCAATGGCTCAAACGCCATCTTCTCTGCTGATTTAATATCGGCACGAAACGTTGCAAGAGTTTCAGTATAAAGTTCCCGCAACTTTTCAGCTTCCGCTTTGCTCGGAGGTCGCGAAACAACTCGAATGAATGCCAGCTCTGCTCGTTCGTCCCAGCTCGCTGCCTCGCGCATGATGCGACGGGCAAATGCCTGCGATGCTTCTACGAACACCGGATCGTTCAACGTCACCAGCGCTTGCAACGGTGTGTTCGTGCGGATACGACGCACCGTGCAAAACTCGCGACTCGGGGCGTCAAACGTAGTCATCGATGGATACGGTGTCGTGCGACGCCAACTGGTGTAAAGCCCGCGGCGATATCGTTGCTCACCTTTGCTCGTCTCCCAGTCCGTTGATCCACCGAATGCCGCACGCAATCCAAGTTTCGGTCGTGGTGGTTTAACTGACGCACCGTGCATCACGGTGGAAAGCAATCCGCTGACCGACAACGCTTGGTCGCGAATCATTTCGGCCGGCATGCGGAATCGGGGACCTCGTGCCAACCAGCGATTGGAACCATCTCGTTGGGCGGTCGCTGGGGTGACTTTCGACGAACGCTGATACGCTGCCGACGTCACGATTTCTTTGACCAACCACTTCGTATCCCAATCTTTTCGCATCAATTCGGCGGCAAGATAGTCGAGCAACTGCGGGTGAGAGGGCAAATCACCCTGGATTCCAAAATCTTCGCTAGTGTTAACTAGCCCTTTTCCGAACAGCAACTCCCAATATCGATTCACGACAACGCGAGCAGTCAACGGATTGTCATCAGCAACAAGCCAATTTGCCAGCGACAAGCGATTCGGCGAACCGTCGATCGGGTGCAATGCACTTGGAACACCCGCTTCAACCTTGCGGTCCTTTACTTTGAAGTTGCCACGGACTTGGATGAAGGTTTCGCGTTGTCTATCCTCCGCCAGTTCTCGCAAGATCGGCGTTCGAACACCTCGAACCGCGTTGATTTTCTTTTCGAGTTCCTGCCGTTTTTCGGTTAGTTCTTTGTCGTCTTTGTCGAGCTTCCCAAGTTCTCTTTGAAGTTTTTTCTTTTCAGCCTTCTGCGCGTCCGTTAGCTCTTCCAACCATGGACTTTCGTCACCTCGGTCTGCGTCTTGCGTGTTGTTTAGAATTGCAAAAAACCGAAAATACTCTTCTTGCGAAATGTCGTCGTATTTGTGGTCGTGACACTGCGCACAGCCCATCGTGAGTCCCATCCAAACTTGCATCGTCGTGTTGACTCGATCAACGACGGCAGCGTTACGGAATTCTTCGTCGTCGGTGCCACCTTCGCTGTTCGTCATGGTGTTGCGATGGAACGCGGTCGCCAAAAGCTGATCCGTCGTCGGCTCGGGCAACAGATCGCCAGCGATTTGCTCAATCGTGAACTGATCAAATGGTTTGTTGACGTTGTAGGCATCAATTACCCAATCTCGATAACGCCAAATCGAACGAGCCGGATCTTGCGCGTAGCCCGCTGAGTCTGCGTATCGAGCGATATCAAGCCAAACTCTGGCCCAACGCTCACCAAACCTCGGCGACGCCAACAACCGATCAACCAAACGCTCATACGCATTCGGATTGCCGTCTGCAACAAACTGTTCGACATCGTCTGGTGTCGGCGGTAGCCCCGTTAAAGCCAACATGACACGACGGATTCGAGTGCGCCGATCAGCGACTTCGTTTGGCCAGATCTTTTGTTCACTCAAGCGTTCGTTGATGAACGTATCGATCGCGGGAAAGTTTCTGCCCTGAGGGACAGGCCGTACGATCGGCTTCAACGACCAATGTTTTTCAAATGTCGCGCCTTGTGTGATCCACTTTTCGAGCAGTGCGATTTCCGCGTCCTCAAGCGGTGGACCTAGTTCCGCTGGCGGCATGCGCAGATCTTCATCGTTGGTACGTATACGAACCAGCAACTGACTTGCTTCAACTTCACCAGGCACAATCGCACGATCGCCGCTCTCCAACTCCATCGTTGCAGCATCTTGGCGATCGAGGCGCAACCCAGCTTCACGCGTTTCCGCATCAGGTCCGTGGCAACGGAAGCAATTGTTCGACAGCAACGGCCGAATGTCGCGATTAAAATTGACCAGTTCGTCCGCACTCGCGTTTGCGATGAACGCCACGCACAGCAGAATTGCAGCGACAATACGACGGAGCATAGTACTGGTTTACTTGGTGGGACGGTGGGAGAGCAGCTGTATAGTATCGCACCCGCAAGATCCTGGGTCCACTAACAATTCAGACGTGGAATCCGTAATGCACTGTTTCCGATAGTAGAGTCGATTTTTTAACTAGTAACAGCACAAAATGAGTGCGACGATCGCTTCGGCATTCGTGTGAGCCGTGGTCGAAAACCTCAAGCGAACGGCCTTGCAAATAAAAGTCAACGCTACCCGTTAACCGGCGTTCAAGTACTCAGCCAGCGCTAGCGCCATGCGGGGTGAGATTCGTGGCGACTTTTGCATCAGCGGTGCCGTGGCCGAAAGCGCCTTGGTTGCGACTTCTCGATAGGCCACTTTATTGAGTTTCTCGCCGAGATAGATCAGGTTTTGGACGGTGACCGAATTGCCAGCTGGTTGCGCGCCATCGGATGGTTGCTTTCCGCGAGCAATGAGCATCTCATGATCGTTAGACGTAAAGTAAAATCCACCCTGCTTGGTGTCTTGGAACAGTTCAATCTGCAACTGCATCAATTCGTCTGCTTTTTCCAGCCACACTTTGTCGTTCGTTGCTTTGTGCAAAGCAATCAAACCATCGCAAACAAACGCGTAATCATCGAGGTATGCGTTTAGTTTCGGTTCGCCGGCGGTGTACGTTCGGTAGAGACGCCCCTTGTCATTGCGCATGTTGGTGAGCACAAAGTTCGCTGCGTTTGCGGCCGCTTGAATGTACTCGGGTCGTTCAAGAATGCGACCAGCATCAGCCAGGCCACGGATCATGAGTCCGTTCCAACTGGCCAAAACCTTGCGGTCCGTGAGTGGACGCGTGCGAACTTTTCGCGCGTCAAGCAAAGAGCCCATCATTGGCTTTATCTTTGCCCACAACTCTGCTTCCGTCATCCCTCGATCTTCGGCCGCGACTGCAAAACTTCGAGACAGCTGTGGGACGTAGAATTCTTCTTCGAAGTTTGGCTCTTTGTCCGTTCCATAAACGGCCGCGAATAATTCGAAGTCTTTGCCAAGAACGTGTTGGAGTTCTTCCTTCTCCCAGCGGTAAAACTTGCCTTCGACTTTTTCCGATTCGGCGTCGAGTGCAGAATAAAACCCGCCCTTCTCGTCCTGCATCTCGCGTAACAGCCACTCCATCGTGCGTTCAACCACACGGCGGTACGACTCTTTCTTGGTCAACTCGTACGCTTGCGAATAGACAACGGCCAGCTGACCGTTGTCGTACAACATCTTTTCGAAGTGCGGAATTTTCCAGAATCGATCAACGCTATAGCGATGAAAACCACCACCCACGTGATCCCAGATTCCACCCGATTGCATTTTATCGAGCGTCGTCTCGATCATTTCGCGGGACTTCGCGTCTCCGCCACGAGCTTGCTCAAGCAGAAAGAGAAGGTTGGAGGGCTCTGGAAATTTCGGTCGCTCGGGGGTACCTGGATCAAAACCAAAGCCACCGTATTGTGGATCAAATTCAACCATCAACGCTGATTTGACAGAAGCCAACAGTTTTTGATCGAGTTCTGTTTTCTCGCCTTGGGTTTGAAGACTAACATTCAGATTTTGGCGAACGGCGGTGGTGAGTTGATCTGCGCTTTTTCGCAAGTCTTCTTCTTTCTCGCCCCAAATCTTTTGGATGTTGGTAACGAGAGTCAGAAAGCCCGTGTTCGCACCACGGTCGCCATCGCGTGCTGGAAAATACGTTCCGCCAAAGAAAGGCTTTGCATCCGGCGTTAGGAAGACAGACATGGGCCAGCCACCTCGTTGGGTCAGCAACTGAACAGCCATCATGTAGATCGAATCGATGTCCGGTCGTTCTTCGCGGTCAACTTTGATGCAGACAAAGTTCTCGTTTAGGAACTTCGCGATCTCTTCGTCCATGAACGATTCACGTTCCATGACGTGGCACCAGTAGCAACTGGAGTAACCAACCGACAAAAAGATGACTTTGTTCTCTTTTTTAGCTTTCTTGAGAGCTTCGGGACCCCATGGATACCAATCCACTGGGTTATGTGCATGCAGTCGCAAATACGGGCTGCTTTCCTGCGCCAGTCGATTTTCAGCAATCGCGTGAGTGCCGAGCAGCAAAGCGGTCACAGCAGCGAATAGGCAGATCCTCGCAACCTTCAGATTTGACCAAACGAGATTCGGAGCACACATGTTGATATTTCTAATCAAGAACAGTGAGACGTGTAGCACCCTACCCAGACATCGGATCGGATGCTTGCTTACTCAGCATCAATGCTGCTAACACTGCCAATCCATCGTCGCCGCCCGCTAACGAGCTTTTTGTGGTCTTCGCTTTGACTTTTTCGGCTTTGCGCCGATGACTCCAGTATCGACGCGAGCTATCGTCGTGTCGAGTTTTGTCGCCAATGGTTCATTGTCTTCTACTTCGGCTTTGTTGTCTTGAATATGTCTCGCGAACGCGTGTTTTTCTCCGAAAAACACTCTAAACGTCACGGTACCGATCGTCAGTAAGCCGCCTTCATCGAGTATCGATTCCGTTACTCTCTCACTTCCCACAAAAGTTCCATTCGTTGACCCGAGATCTCGAACATACAGTTCGCCATCTCGTGCAAACAACTCGCAATGTTGCCGACTGACAAGCGGGTGAGGCAGCGGCAGCGTTGCATCGCGAGAACGACCAAGCACACTCGGAAGTTCCAATTGAAATTCGTCGCCTTCGGGAGCACCACCCACGACAACAAGTTTCACATCCAACATTTCCATCCTATCTTTTTGCATCCAAACTCAACGATTTAACGGGGATCCGCTCTAATTCCACAATCGATGCTAACGCTGGTCACCCGGTTCTGCAAACCCGCAAACACTCCATTTCGTGCAGGCGACTAGCCAGCAAACCAACCAAAGATCTCAGCGAAACTCGACCAAATCGACGACACTAGATCTGCCGATTTTCGTAAAGTGCTGTGAGACAGTCGTTTGAGCACGAAACCCTAAAATCGCAAAAAATATCGGCTTACTCCCAAATACCCTGATCTAACAAACAAGCTCGGAATTAGACGAATGTAGCGATTTACTGGCTGATTCTAGTTTGAATGCGATTGCTGGGGCTTGCAGGACGATAAGCGAAAAATATAATCCCGAGTTGGATTCTTGTTGCGGGCGTAGCTCAGTTGGTAGAGCACAACGTTGCCAACGTTGTTGTCGTCGGTTCGAACCCGATCGCCCGCTCTTCTTATTTCTCAATATTGCATTCGTCTCAGCACCTTTAACGCGCCGACGCACCAGCTAGATTTCAACCTAAGTGCTGACCGAGACGGCCCTCTTATCAAGGATTTCTCTCACCATGAATTCCGACGCTGCAGATACCGTTGTCGACACAGAACCTGAAGGCGAAGTCCAAGATCTTTCGCTAGACATCAAAGTTGATTCGACGAGCTCTTGTGGACGACACGTCACGGTCACCGTGGCTAAAGAAGATGTCGTTCGCTATTTCGACGAAGCTTTTTCCGAGCTGATTCCAAAAGCTGCAGTTCCCGGTTTCCGTGAAGGAAAAGCACCGCGAAAACTTGTCGAAAATCGGTTCAAAGACGAAATCAATGACCAGGTCAAAGGCAAGATCCTGATGGATGCCATGACCCAAGTGACCACAACGTCGGATTTTGCCGCGATCAGCGAACCCGATTTCGACTTTGACGCCATCGAAGTCGTGAAAGACGAAGCGCTCACATTCGAATTCGAAATCGAAGTTCGACCCGAATTTGATATGCCAACCTGGAAGGGTCTGAAGCTGGATCGACCGTTCCGAGAATTCGATCGCAAAGATATCGATAAGCACCTCGAGCGAGTCCTTGGTGACGTCGCGGATAAGGTGCCGCACGATGGTCCTGCCGAGGCAGACGACTTCGTAATGGTACAGATCAAGTTCTCGCACAACGGTAAAGCAATCTCGGAATGCACCGAAGAACTCCGTGTTCTGCCACGTGTCAGCTTCCCCGATGCAATGTGCGATGGTTTCGACAAACTGGTGATTGGTGCCAAGACCGGTGACGCTAAGAAGACGAAACTTACAGTTAGCCACGACGCTCCGAATGAGGAACTGCGTGGCAAAGAGATCGAAGCGGAAATCGAAATCCTCGATGTGAAAAAGGTGAAGCTGCCGGAAATCGACGAGGCGACGCTATCCGAGTTGGGTGACTTCGATTCCGAAGGAGATCTCCGTGACGCGATAAAAACTGATCTCGAGCGACGACTCAGCTACCAACAGCAAAAGAGCATTCGCCAACAGATCACCTCGGTCCTCACTGAAGCGGCCGACTGGGATCTGCCGCAAGACTTGCTTCGCAAACAGTCACGACGCGAACTCGAACGAGCCGTCTTGGAACTGCGATCGTCGAACTTTAGCGACGAAGAAATCAAAGCCTACGAAAACGAACTTCGACAAAACAGCATCGAATCAACGAAAACGGCGCTCAAAGAGCACTTCATCCTCGAGCGAATTGCGGAAGATGAAAATATCGAGGAAGAGCCCGAAGACTACGATATGGAAATCGCAACCATTGCGATGCAAACGCGTGAGCCTATTCGACGCGTCCGGGCTCGTATCGAAAAGCAAGGCATGATGGACGCCTTGCGTAATCAAATCATCGAACGCAAAGTAATCAACAAGATTATGGACGCGGCAAAATTCAAGGATGTCCCTTACCAAGTCGAAGACAACCAAGTTGCAGCGGTTGACCATATGGTAAGTGGTGCGAAAGATGATTCTGCCATCCCAGTGGCGAAACATGGCGACGGTGACCAGATCAAGTCGCCTGTTGATCGCACGTAGGCTTGCTTGAGCTAGATTTAGTATCGATGGGCTAAGCGTCGAGCGACTGTGGTCGTTCGCATGCTCGGTATTTCCCGTAGTGGGATGTTTTGACGCCCTGATTGAGCACAGTTGGCGTACCGTTGACTACTTGTATGCTGGTTTTGCCCAAGTCGATGTTGGACTACAAAGCAATTTCCGCTTAAATGACCGCAACAGACCAAGCAACGACGCTATTGGTCGCCAATCGTTGCGTGTGCACTTAGGAACCTTTTACATGAATTCCCCTATGCATTTATTCTCCCCCGAGATTTCGCACGCCTATCAAAATATGCAGCGACAACGCCAAATGACACTTGGTGATCTGCTGCTGGAAAACAGAATCGTTTTCCTGCAAGGCGAGATCTATGACGGAAACGCCAACGAATTGGTCATGAAATTGCTCTACTTACAGAGCGAAAACAAACGCAAAGACATTCACTTCTACATCAATTCGCCCGGTGGCAGCGTGACCGCGACCATGGCGATCTACGACACAATGAACATCCTCACGTGTCCTGTTTCGACGTATTGCGTTGGCCTAGCGGCAAGTGGTGGTGCTGTGTTGCTCGCTGGCGGTTCCGCTGGCAAACGATTCGCACTGCCGCACTCCAAAGTCATGATCCACCAACCGCACGGTGGTGTTGGCGGACAAGTCAGCGACATCGAGATTCAAGCGGACGAGATCATCAAGACTCGCCAAGTACTTAACGAAGTTCTCGCGTCTCACACCGGCCAAAAGGTCGAAAAGATCGCCAAGGACACAGACCGCGACTTCTACATGAACGCAGAAGAAGCGAAAGCCTACGGCGTCGTCGACGATATCCTTACAAGACCCGAAGGCGACGAAGACGAAGACGAGTAGTCGCGACCGTAGCGGTTGCTTTCCAACCGCCACAAAGCCAAACGAATAGATACATGCACGGCGGCGGCTAGAAGCCACCACTACAAGAAACAAAGGGCCAACCACGGTCGCCAAAACGGAGAACACAAAATGCCTCTAATACCCTACGTCGTCGAAGGCAAAGGCCGAGAAGAACGCGTCTTTGACATTTACAGCCGACTCCTCCGCGACCGGATCATTTTCCTTGGTACCGGCGTGAACGACGAAGTGGCCAATACACTCGTCGCACAAATGCTGTTTTTGCAATCAGAAGACGCCAAAGCTGATATCCAAATGTATATCAACTCACCCGGCGGCAGCGTGAGTGCGGGCATGGCGATCTACGATACGATGCAATTCGTTTCGTGCGACGTTGCGACTTACTGCATGGGCCAAGCCGCTTCGATGGGAGCCGTATTGTTGGCGGCAGGGGCTGCAGGCAAACGATACGCTTTGCCAAACGCACGGGTCATGATCCACCAGCCCCTTGCCGGAATGCAAGGTACGGCGGAAGACATCATGATTCACGCCAAAGAATTCAAAAACGTAAAAAAACGTTTGAATCAGATTCTGATTGACCACACGGGTCAGCCGCTCGACAAAATTGAAGCCGACACTGATCGCGATCGATTCATGACCGCAACCGAAGCCATGGAATATCGATTGGTCGACAAAGTTATCACTAGCACTGACGGCGACGCTAGCGCGTAGCGTCACAACATGCAATTCACCGATCAAAACGGCCGAGAAATCTCTCGGCCGTTTTCGTTTGCGCATCAAAAGAACCACTACACCAGTGGGACTCAATTGACTTCTCTTTTCTGAATCGCGCGGATCGAGTAATAGACTCTTTCCACAAGCAACCATTGCTCGTTTTTCCTCAGAAAGAAATCGTGTTGCGCAACACGTATCGCATTTTGTTTGCTGCTAGTCTGCTGTTCGCAGCCGGCTGTAGTTCCGAAACGGCCATCCGTAACGTGGCTGACGGTCTCATTGCGCAACCGGATCCCAGTGTTCAGCTTCTTGAGTCCGAACTTCGATGGATGGAGGACAACCTCTATCGAATGGACAACCAACTTGAAACATGCTTGCGTCAGCTGGAATCAACACGCCGCAACAACGCCGCACTGCGTCTGGAACTAGCAAATACACAACGCGGCGTTCCCGTGGGACAAGTCATGGGCCCGACGAATGCGATCCCTGCGTCAGCACCTTTGCAACCATCGAGCGGCAACGGAAATAAAGATCGAAAATATGACGAAGAAAAAGACAACGAAGATCTTTACAACTTAGCCGCACCCGTCGTCGAACTCGGCAACGGAGGAGATGAACCAACGCCGGCGGACGACGATGGCACCTACGATTTGCCAGAAGGCAAATCCGATAGTGCACCAACGATCCCAAAACAAGAATCGATATTGAAACCGAAACCAGAAGGTGTGCCACCGATCATCGAATCGACCGACCCGTTTGATACGACGAATCCATTCCAAGACGACGATGCAACGGCGCCGCCAGCAGAATTGGACCAAGTCACTCGTATTCGACTGAACCCGCGACTCACTGGCGGTTACAACTTCGATAAAAAAGCCGGCCATGACGGCATCATGGTCGTCATCGAACCGCAAGACGCCTACGCGAGATACGTTTCGCTACCTGGCCCGGTTTCGGTCGAACTGATCGATCCAGACCAACCTGGAGTTCGTGGCCAAGTTGGAAAATGGAATTTCACAGCCGGAGAAGTTCAACCGTTGTTGAAAAAGACCATGATGGGCAAGGGAATCCATTTGGAACTACCTTGGCCCGCCGGCTCACCCACGAAAGAGCAGCTCGAGCTGAAGATCACCTACCAGACACCACGCGGCCGCAAGTTAACCGCCACGCGAAACCTCCGCATTAGCCCAACCACTTCGGCACTCACCACGCAGGCCGATGCGGCCGAGCAAGGCTGGTACTCGGGCCGACCAACCGTCACACCTACTGCCACGCGTTGGCAACCAACCCGGTAGTGACGCTTCTACGAACCGTATTGCGTTCTGGACATCAATATCCGCTCTTCGACTAGTTGCGGTTCGTCCAACGGATTGCGACAATGTGCGTCTCGGTCAATAAGCGCGCGAACTTTGTCTCCACGGGCAAGTCACGCAATCGATAAAACGTAATTTTGGGAGAACGAAATGGGTCGCTTAGTCACACTGTTCACAGGCCAATGGGCCGACTTGGGCATCGAAGAAATGTGCCGCAAGACTAGCGAGTTTGGATATCAAGGTATCGAACTGGCATGTTGGGGAGATCACTTCGAAGTCGACAAAGCGATGTCCGATGACGGCTACTGTGATGCCAAGCGTGCCCTTTTGGAAAAAAACAACCTCAAGTGTGAAGCCATCAGTGCTCACTTGGTCGGCCAAGCTGTCTGCGACAATATCGACGAGCGACACAAATCAATTCTGCCCGACTACATTTGGGGCGACGGGGATCCAGCGGGCGTTAACGAGCGTGCAATCGAAGAACTAAAGCAAACTGCCCGAGCAGCAAAGAAGTTTGGCGTCGAAGTCGTCAACGGCTTCACCGGGTCTAGTATCTGGCACCTCAACTACTCGTTCCCACCTGTGCCAGAGAGCATGATTGAAGACGGGTTCAAACAATTCGCGGATCGTTTCAATCCGATCCTCGACGTGTTTGGTGAATGTGGCGTTCGCTTCGCATTGGAAGTGCACCCAACCGAAATTGCTTTCGACCTCTACACGGCTGAGCGTGCTCTAGATGCTTTGGGTGGTCGAGAAGAGTTCGGTTTCAACTTCGATCCTAGCCATCTAATCTGGCAAGGCGTCAATCCAGTCGATTTCATTCGTGCATTCCCTGATCGCATCTACCACTGTCATGTAAAAGACGCAATCACGACACTTGATGGTCGCACAGGAATTTTGGCCAGTCACCTTAACTTCGGCGATCCACGTCGAGGGTGGGACTTCCGTTCGCCTGGTCGCGGCGCAGTGAACTTCGAAGAAATCATTCGAGCACTGAACGACTGCAACTACACCGGACCACTGTCGGTGGAATGGGAAGACTGTGGCATGAATCGCGACTTTGGCGCAACCGAAGCCGCTGCTTTTGTGAAACGCATGGACATCTCGCCAAGCAACGTTCAGTTCGACGCAGCATTCGACAACTAGATGGCTACTCGAGACTCAAGGCCCCGCACAATCTTGCGGGGCCTTTTTGTTGGAACAGGCGGATAGTCGACTTTCAAAGACACTTAGCGTCAGCGATCAATCCAAATACCTTTTGTGCATCAGACCGCAGGTAAGACACTGCGAAATATTCTGTCGACGAACTTTGGACAGCAATCGTCCACGTGTCGTTTTCCACTTGATAGCGGAAAGTCCGGGTTGCAGAGTCCTTTCCAACGCAATCAAATTCTGGCATGCGATACATCTCAACTAGTGAAAAGAAACGTGTGTGAACATCCGGGCTCCAACGGCTCACTGATGTGACAACATGTCTTTTCTGAACAAGGTCTCCAGAATCTCGACATAGTACGCAAATCGCTCTGACAGCCTTAGTTCAACACCACCTTCTTCGTCGGGAGCCAAAGAAGCCACTTCCTGTCCGTCGAGATAGACGAAGTATTCATCGAACGGGTGGTGGTTTGATGGATCATCACTCTTTCTAACCTTCGCTGCCCTTAGTTTGGTTTTCGCAAACAGGTCTTCGTCGGCCAAACCCTTTCCGAACTTGGCACGAAAGGCTGTTGGGCTCAAATCCGTAAAATCTCCGAGCGATATACATAGGCAATCACTGATTCGACTGCAAACTTCCAATGTCGGTACCTGACTATCTTTGGCGTCCGATGGCTTTTGGAGTCGCGTCAAAAAGCTTTTCGTCACGGCGGCAGCTGAAGCAAGCTCGCTTGCTGACCCTCGTCTCGTCTGCAAGAGCCAGCTCAAGTTTTTACGAAAATTGCTAAGCGATTTTGAGGCTTTCATGGCGTTCATTGTCCTTCCAATAGTTTGTTTCACGATTGCTTTAAAGCATAACAACAATGATTTGGGAGTCAAGTTGTGTAGTTGCTATTAAAACTCACCATTCATTATCCGGGCACGGACAACTAGGCTTTTGCATGCTGAATTCAACTCTCATATGAAAAACATTTCGCCTTTGAAGGACACATTCCGTTGAAAGACAAACGTGATCAACCCGTGTTGATGAGACGTTGTCGAACTGGCAATCCGTCAATTCTCTGACGACGTGAAACCTGACTTCCAGGAAACTCTTGCCTCAGACTTTCTGGCGGCAACCGATTAGTCGCGGCTCACCACGACGCGCCTCCAATCTCGTTGAATTCGTACGCCGCCAACAGTGATTCGTGGCTCGAACGTCTCTCTCCCGATATCATTCAACGAATTGAAACGACATGATGGGCACTATTACTACATTCTCAATCCTCATGAGGATTGAGAACTTCCCCTTCTAACTCATGGCCCGTGTTAGTAATTGACCGGTCGCACAACATGGTCTCCTTGCAGTCATCAGATTCAATTCTTGCCTGCGACCTGCGCTAGGACCTACAATGCGGCTTCGAGCAATCTATCAATCGAAAGGCAATATCGTGAATCTGCGTCTTGGCATCCGACTGTTTGTTTTGAGTTTGTTTCTGACCCTAGCCTCGTCAAGCTTTGCCGCGGATGGTTTCGAAAAGATCTTCGATGGCGTATCGCTCAAGGGCTGGCACGCGATGCCGGAAGATGGACTTGCGGACTGGTCCGTGAAAGATGGCGTTCTAGTTGCCAAGGGCTCGCAAGACAAACTCGTCTATCTGATGTTTGATGAGAAGCTCGACAACTTCGAATTGCAACTCAAATACCGAATGGTAACCAAGGGAAATACTGGCGTTGAAATTCGCGCTCGCCCCGACACTACTGGTAAACGTCCGATCGAAGGATACCACGCCGATCTTGGCCACGTAGGAATTGGACCTCAGATTCTAGGTGCGTGGGATTTCCACTTCGCTAAACGAGAAGAATATGCATGCTTTCGCGGCATGAAATTGAACATCGACAAGGACGGCAAGACGAGCACCGAACGAGATCCACAGGCCGTTCGAATTTCCGATATCAATCAGTTTGGTTGGAACGATCTCCATATCGAAGCCAAAGGCAAACTCTGCCGGTTCTCGATCAATGGCAAGTTGGCGGCTGAATTCACAGATGAGATGCCCGAGCGATTCATCAAGGGATGGATGGGGCTCCAGATCCACGATGCGGGAATGATCGTCGAATACAAAGACATCTTCCTCAAACGATTGCCGGTGGAAAAGCTGGTCACGAAGAAGCCGAGCGCGAAAAAACCGAACATCGTCCTCATCTTTACCGACGATCAGGGCTATCAAGATGTTGGCTGCTATGGATCACCCAATATCAAGACGCCAAACTTGGATCGGATGGCTGCCGAAGGCATGCGAATGACAAGCTTTTACTCGATGGCTCCAATCTGTTCTGCATCCCGAGCAGGCTTGTTGACCGGCTGCTATCCGCCTCGCGTGGGCACAACTGGCGTCTACTTCCCACATCACGACGTGGGGCTGAATCCAGAGGAAGTTACGATTGCCGAAGTGCTACGGGAAGTAGGTTACGCAACGGCATGTGTCGGCAAATGGCATCTGGGCCATCATCCCGAGTTCTTGCCAACGAGCCAGGGATTCGATCAATACTTTGGAATTCCTTATTCCAATGACATGGATAAGAAGAAGGGTCAGAAAAACGAGTTAGATGTCGCTTGGAAGAATCGAGACTATTCCAAGTGGGACGTTCCCTTACTGCGAAACACAGACATCATTGAACGGCCGGCGAATCAGACGACGCTTACAAAACGCTATACCGAGGAAGCGATCAACTTCATTCGCAAGAGCAAGGACCAACCGTTTTTTCTGTACATGCCGCACACAATGCCGCACATCCCGTTGTTTGCGTCACCAGAGTTCTATACGGGTGATCCCAAAGACGCGTACAAAGCGTGCATCGAAGAGATTGATTGGTCCGTCGGAAAAGTCTTGTCAACACTGAAAGAACTTGAGCTCGATGACAATACGATCGTGGTCTACACATCCGATAACGGCCCATGGCTTAATCTTAAGCCACCTCATCACGGCGGATCAGCACTGCCGTTACGCAAAGGAAAGTTCACTACGTTCGAAGGTGGAATGCGAGTGCCGACAATCTTCCGCATGCCGGGAAAAATCAAACCAGGGTCCGAGTCCGACGAAGTGGCCGCAGCATTCGACTTGCTGCCTACTTTCGCGAGTCTCGCTGGTGCAAAGCTAGACGCAACTCGAACTATCGATGGCGAGAACATTTGGCCGCTGCTCTCGGGTGCCACCAATTCCAGCCCGCACGATGAATTCTATTACTTTCGAGGCGGCGGAAAGCTCGAAGCGGTACGTCGCGGCAAGTGGAAACTTCACCTCGAACGAAGCCGCGGTAAGGGTGAGAATCGCAAAGTGACTTCGCCAGCTGCGCTCTACGACCTAAGCCACGACATCTCTGAGTCAAACAATTTGGCTTCGCTGAATGAAGACTTGGTACGTGAGTTGGCCAAGACGGCTAATGAGTTTGCCGCTCAATTGACGACCGAAGCACGCCCGGAGGGAAAACTTGAAACAGCTACTACCAGATAGTACCCGCTACTCGGTGGTTTCAAACCAAATCCAAGCTTCCCCACAGACTCGGATCTGTTTGGAACGGATACTCAGATCCAAGAGAAAACGTGTGCCAACCGAGCTCACGGTCCTTTACGACGAAGTAGAATCCCAGCCGCTTATGCTCTGCCGGATCGAAACCGGTGATCGCCTCGGCAGGTACCCAGCCTGACATCTTATAGCCTTCGCCTTTTACGGTGCTGAAAACCTTTAATGTGCCACGATTAGGCTGGATCGGATTGTCTTTGGCGCGGTTGATATTCAACAATTCGCCCACCGGATTTTTCATTCCGGCGCCTTCACCAGCCGGCAGAAAAATATACTGGTGACAAAATCGACTCGCTCGGTGAACGTTGTGCGTGTCACGCGTGTCGACGAGCAACGTCAAGCCATCGCTGTCTTCTAGTTTCGATTCTCGGCACCACGGAGCTTGTCTCTTACCCTTCACTTGGACTTGGAAGAACAATCCAACATCGCTCCAGGCCATTCGTAAGTCAGCAAATGCACTTGGTGACGGCACTTCTTCCGTGCCGGTCAGTTCTGACTGAAAGCTTGGAATCGCATATTTGGGTTCGAGTGTTACGCCTTTGTCGGACCATGTCTTTTTCGTTCGATGACACGGAACACAAAACCTAAACAGAAACGTTGGTGTGACTAGTTGCTCAGCCATGAATACTATTTCTTTGCATGAAAGTCTTGGATGATCTTCCACGCCTCTTCAGGAGTGTCCGCGTAGTCGACCAGATCCAAGTGCTCGTCGCGGATCACGCCTTCGTCGGCGAGAACCTGGAAGTTGATCACGCTTTTCCAGTACTCGGTGCCGTACAAGATAATAGGGATGTCTTGCATACGTTGCGTTTGACGCAGCGTCAGCGCGTTGAACAGTTCGTCGAGTGTTCCGAATCCGCCAGGGAAAGTCACCAGGGCTTCCGCCCGCATGAGAAAGTGCATCTTGCGCAGTGCGAAGTAGTCGAACTGAAAACACAGCTCCGGTGTGATGTAGGGATTAGGTGCTTGCTCATCAGGCAATGTAATGTTGAGTCCAATCGATTTTGCGCCGATTTCGTAAGCGCCGCGATTGCCGGCTTCCATGATGCCAGGACCGCCACCCGTGATGCACACGTAGTCGCAACGACCGTCTTTTTGGCAGGTCGATGAAACGAGGCGACTGAACTCACGCGCGTCATCGTAGAATTTTGACTTCGCCAGTCGACGTTCGGCACGCAGCAGCTCTCGTTGAGCCGTCTTATCGTCTGGCTTCTTTTCAGCTTCGGCTTTTGCCTTGGCTAGTTTCTCTTCTGCTTCGGGCTTCTCGATAATTTGCGTTCCACCAAAGAGCACGATGGTCGAACCCACGCCTTCTTTGATTAGCGTCATCTCAGGCTTGAGCAATTCCAACTGCATCCGGACCGGTCGCAGTTCCGGTAAATTCAGGAACTCGGAATCCTCGTGAGCCACACGATAGCTTGGCGAGTCAATCAGGTTATGTAGATTCTCTTGCAGTGCTTTGTCCACCGACTTCTCCTTATTCCAGCCACGCGATCGATTGTTGTCACGACACGTTGGGATGAATGTCCGAATTGGACCCTACAAGGTACTCTCGACGGCAGAAAGCGGAAAGAGACGATTGCGAACTCGCGTACCAAGTTCTGACAACTACGCTGCGGAAACGTCGCTGTCGACGCGAATCCGTTCGGGCGTTTCCAGCCTCGTAGCCTCGATTTCACGGGCTGCCACCGCCAAATTGATCGCCAAGACGACCAGCGCAAAGAAACCCACGACCGTCACCATTGGGACCGCAAAGCCATCCCAAATCCCACGAATACCGATCTTGAATGGAATCGACCAGGCTTTGTCTGACGCTTCGGAAAGCGTCCATACCCAATTCGAGACTTGCAACTGAGAGTAACGAAGCGAGCGAAAATCGTTTTTCCAAAATCCGATGAAGTACGGTATCGCACAACCAGCGACCATGACCAACACATGAATCATCACCGCGGCGGCCAAGTTGAAATCCGAGAGCTTTCGCAAACCAAGAATCGCGAGACGCCCCAAGCCAAGATAGATCGTGGCGTAGAACCAAAGCATAGCCCAGAACGGAACGGAATCGATCAAGTCCCGCGACAAGTCCGGCTGGCGGATCGACGCCAAAACGTTCAGCTGAATGGAATACAAAACAACCGCAAGGTAAGTCAGAATCGCTAACGCATAGCCCGTGCTCGGTCCAGGATTGAACCAAGTTAGAAACGCGCGTCCGAAAAACGACTGTGGCAAATCTCGGCGTGCTCGCGGTGACAACTCTGCTATTTCGCCCGTCATCAACGCGCCATAGAGCATCCATGCGGCTCCGGAAATAACCGGTAAAAACAGAAGAAACGCGAATTCTTTTTCGTCCAGCCACAGGTATGTCATCCAACCTGCAAAACACAACTGTTGGACCAACATCGTTACGCGAAGCTTCGTCGATCGATTGTCCGTGACGAACGAGTTTTGGGCCGACGCCAAAAAAATGAACATGGCCATAAAAGTCGCATACATCGTGAGGCTGAACCCAGCCATCTCCAAGAACCCATCTTGGTAGATGAGGCCACCACCACTGTTGACCATGGAGATCATGAGAGCGCACCAACCCCCTCCCGCGATCAACAACAACAATAGCAAAACAACAGACGTCAACGCTTGCCATTGCCGAGATTGTGCGGCACCCGCAAACACCAAACCAATCGTGCTGAGCAAAACCGATACTAGAAAAGTACCGGTCAGCAAAATGAGAATCGTGCCGATGTCCAAGCCTCGCAGCAAATACGTAAATCCAATGCATGGTGCCAGCGCTGCGTAGTACACAATGATCTGCACCAACGCACTGCCCAGCTTTCCGGTTACGATCTGTCGCGCAGAAAGGGATGTGATAGAAAGCAGCTCGTACGTTCCGTCTTCTCGTTCCGTTGCCAACGAACGGTACGCCGAAAACGGGACGACTATCAACAATGGCACACACAGAACCAAAAAGTAACCAACCAACATCGGCGCGCCGCTAGGTAGGTAGTAGATCTGCGGGAGCTGAAGAGTGATGCCAACGAAGGACCAACCGACGGCAAACGCGAGGACAAGCCAGAACGAGATCGTGAACTGACGGCTTTTCAGCGCCTGACGTGTTTCCTTGACGAGGATCGGATTGAGCCAATCCCCGATACTGGAAACAACGCGGTCGAATCCGCCCAACGCCGTTTCGTCGACGAACGTTTCCACACCGGGTGTAATCTGAAGCTCTTCCGCAGCCGTGCTCATTGGACCACCCCGCGCGTAACTTCCATGAACAAATCTTCCAATGACTTTTGTTGACTGCGAAATTCGGCGATCTCAAGGCCGGATTCAATCAACTCACGAAGCAGTTGTGCCTCCGCCGCTCGATCTCCCGTGTGTACATAGTGAACAAGCTCGCCGTCGACCCGTACTCCGCTGATCGATTCCTGCTCGCTCAACAGTTTTGCCAAGCCATCCGAGTTGGAAAGGGTACGAACAACCACATCGCGTTCCACAAGGTCCCTATCGGCATTGTTTTGAATCTCATCGACTGTGCCGGTCGCCAGCAGCTTTCCCTTTTCGATGATACCGACGCGGTCGCACATTTCCGCGAGCTCGGTCAAAATATGACTACTAACGAGAACCGTTTTTCCAAGCTCAGCAAGATCGCGGATCATCACGCGAAGTTCAATTCGAGCTCGCGGGTCCAGTCCTGCGGCAGGCTCATCCAAAATCAGAACGGCTGGGTCGTGCACCATCGATCGCCCCAAGCACAACCGTTGTTTCATTCCTTTCGACAGTCCACGAATGGGTTTTTCAGCCAGCTTGTCGAGCCCAGTGAAATCGAGAACCTTTTTCAACGCCTGCATGCGTTCACGACCTCGCAACCCATAAGAACGAGCGAAGAAGTCGAGGTATTCGATACAATTCACGTTCGGATAAGTTCCAAAGTAATCCGGCATGAAACCCAGCCGGCGGCGAACGCGGTCGGGATCGTTGGTTGAAGAAAAGCCATCGATCCGAGCATCACCGTACGACGGAAGATCTAGCGTCGCCAGGATTCGCATGCTGGTCGTTTTCCCAGCTCCGTTGGGGCCGATGAAACCGAAAACTTCGCCCTTCGCTACGGAAAAGGAAACATCGTCCACGGCGCGCGTCTCACCGAAGAATCGATGAAGACGATGCAATTCGATCATTGGATGCGAACTCATGGTGCCCACTTTCCCCGAATGAGGTGAAAGCCAGCCTCTTCAACCGCATCCGGAAGGCCCTTCTTCAGAAAGGGCGGAGCCTGTTCCGTCACGATGATGTAGGTGTTTGGGGATTGTTTGAACAGATCGTCACCGGTATCCGACATTTCACTTGCCAGCAGTGCGCTATCGAAACCCGTACCAGCCGCCAGCCGCCAACCACCGCCCATAACGGAGGTCTTGTCGAGACCCTTTGGAGGTTCGGGGCGATTGTCGGACATCATCTTCCGGTACGCCTTTCGAGCTTCCACTCTATCAATTGATTTGAGATCCAGCATAGCACCAGACTCACAATTCTCGGCGTACGAAATGTTTCCTTTCGCGTCGATCAGCCACGCGTACTTGATGGATACCCCAATGTCATTTTTTGCGGTCTTGATTCCGCCATCTTCATCGCGCGTCGTTGCGATGCGTTGCTCGGTCTCTGAAACGCCCGTAGTTAGTACCTGAGATGTCGAACGCGATCCGATGTAGCCTCGATAATATTCCTTTTGCCCGTTTCTCGTAACTCGCTGTGCGGCACGCGGGTTCTGTTTGTATTGTGGGGAAACCGCAAAAACCATCGTGCGTTCGGGAAAGACAAGACCTTTCAACGGCGCCACTGCCGCAAGATAGGAATGACGACAATGGGTCGCAGCCACGTGCGTACCATCCGTCTTCTCTTCCAGGCTGGTAAAACTTCGCAATCTGGCTCGCTGCGTAACTCCGTCACTTAGCAGCGCGTAGACCATCATTGCCGTCGTGGTTACGATCGCTGCAAGCGCTACCGTAAACGGCAATAGATAAAACCTTTTGGTTCTTTTCAGCACGACAAAGTTGAGCGGGCCGATGCAAAGCACAAACAGCGCGATCACCGTCAGAAAAGAAACGACCGGGGTGGCACCATAGCCAGGGATCAAAAAGTCCCAGAAGTCTCCATTGTTAGAGTTGTAGGAAACTCCGTGTCTGGCAACCCAAGACAAACGCTCACTAATACCGAGTTCACTTTCGATCAGCGTCCAATAAGAAGGTTTAAGCAAATAGGGATCTTCTGCCGTGGACGCCACGATGCGGCCGATTCCATGACTAGCTATGAAAGTATCGGGCATCGCCTGCAGCTCCTTTAGCAGCTTACGGCGCCGTTCATTCGGAGTCTTTTCGTCATCATCAAGGTCCGTCAAGTTTGTGCTGTAAGTCAACCGCGAGGCGTGACCTTCGTCGGCCACCATCTTTTTCCATCCGTGTGCCTGCACGAATAGGTCGGAGATCGAATCGGCGTCTGCTCCATAGACGACGAGATTACCTCCATTTCGAACGAACTCGTCGATCGCCGTGAATCTTGTCGGCGACTCTTTCAACAAGCTTGCTAGATCTTCGTACGAAAAAACCATCAGGTCGACGGAATTCAGACCAACGTACGACTCGGGTACATCCATCGGACGAAGCAGCTCAAAATTCGAGGCATCGTCGATCATTCTGAGTGAATCGATATCTCGAAACAGGTTTGAGTCGTCAAGATCCATGTCTTGGGCAAGGCTGTTGTGCCGAACACTTGCGATCGACATAAATTGCAAGGTTTCCAGTCGCGGTAGTTTCCTTGACGGCTTCTTCGTCTTAGTAGCCTCCTTACGCAACTTGTCCATTACGTCTTTGCGATTGTCATACATGCTCGGCGCATCTGCATCCACAAACAATACGCATGGCTTCTCGCCGTTGTTGTAGTAGTTGCTGTTCCAATACTCGCTGTATTTCATACTCAAGTCGTCGAGATAGCGACCTTCCTCGAAGAACTCCAGGCGAATTGTGTTCGAGTAGTAGTAGTCTTGCTGTACGTAAATCGTTTTCGTGACCTCCCGCTTACCCGCGGGAATTTCTATCTGCGAAGAGACACGTAGCGGTTCGGCATATGAGTTTCCGCTGTTAGGTAGGACATCGACCCGGAGTGTGCGATCGCGATTCGTCTTCCTTAGCGTGAGCGTGATTCTTATTGGTCGACAGCCTACACCGTCGATCCAACGATAGTTCACGTCCGCAATGATTCCGTTCTTGACCCGCTTTTTTCGTTGGGGCAGCTTGAACTCGATTCCCGTTCCCGCCACACAGTCATGTGAACAGGGAACGCAATACAGAATCGCAAAACCAAGTAGGAAGACCCGTATCAACAAACGGTTAGCGCAGAAGTGGCGAAGCTGAACTAGATACATGGTCACTCCTGATCTCGCACGGGATTCTTCGGGACCACTTGCGGGGGAAATTGACCTTCGACAACAAAAGGATTTTGGTTCTCTTGCTTCGGAAAAAAGTCGTTCACGAAACGCGATGCGAAATAGGAACAAAGAAAGCCAAGGCCATAGATCAAGAAAACGACTAACGCCAATGCCGAAAACGCCACGATCGCGAGCGCCCAGGTTTCACCTGCCCTGGCATTTCGCAATGCGATGAAGAACACCGCCATGACAGTGGTTAACGCAAGTGACCAACGGATCGTAAAACGAGGGATTAGCATCGAGTTCCTTCGAAGGATGAACAATTCCCTATTCTGATGAGTTCGAGCCCAGCAGACAAGACATTGCGTCTTTGTCGCGAGACTGTCCCACCAACTCCGTGACAGAACGCGACTTAGGGTATCTGGCCGTCCGTCACGGTAGCGGTAACACGATGGATGCTCGAACGCCTAAGGCGTGGTGGATGTCGCAGCAACAAGTTTTGCTTGTCCCAGGATACTAACCCAATTCTTCGCGTCCTCGGCAGCAATCTGTGCCACCCGTCTCGTATAGGCCAAACGATAGATGTCGCGTTGGCCTGCGACCAAGCGAACGATTTCGTGTTGTGGCAAACGCTTTTTCTTTTCGTCGCCGACGTCTCGCCAGTGAAACAGTACATCCCCATCACGTTCTTCTAGCACGCGAAACTCGACTGCTGGATTTGCTTTCTTGAGGTTCGCCTCGATCTCTCGCATTAACTCCGATGGCGACTTTTTCGCACGCAGTCTGTGAATGCGTTGAATGGTATAGAGCTCCGACCATTTTTGCATACTCTGACCGGTCGGGATGAACTCCGTCAGAGACTGCACTAAATTCAGCGACCGATACCCGGGTCGCCATCGGTTTTGATCATCGAAATCGTAATCGATTTTGTCGACGGGTTGCTGGAGGGTAGCCAAGCCACGTGGGTCAACCAATAGTTCGAGTTTGCCGTCTAAAAAATGTATCTGCTTGAAACCGTACTCCCAAACTTCGCCACCGGACTTTTCCGATTTCGCATCGGGCTTGCCAATCAACTTAACAAGCTCCGCGCTGGATCGTCCCCAATTGAACACGCCCTGATTCTCGAAGACCTGCCACAACTTGATGAAGTCACGAATGCCGGCAACATTTTGCGGCGTCAATCTAACTGCCTGACGAAACTGTAACCATGCTTGCCCGAGTTGCTTGTCTTGCGCGTAGGCATAGCCCAGTAAGTGACGTAGTTCGCCCTCTTTCGGATGCAATCTCGCGGCGGCCAAAAGAAGGTTGATCGCTTTTTTGTATTCTTTCGCCTGCAGCATCTCGATGCCACGCTTGGTAGCCACTTGTCCCTCGGGAGACAGCTTGGGCTTTGGAATCTCAAGACTCAGAGACTCAGTGGTGTCCGGCGCATCAACAACAGGCGCCAAGGACTCTTCTTGACCGACAACGGAGTCGATACAAATCAAGAAAGCACAAACGACGAAAAGGAGACGCGAAGTTCGAACGAACATAGCCAGACTTTCTCAGGCAACGGCTACGGAGTCATGCGAACCACGAAGCCAATCAGGGAACCCGCACAAAGCAATAGCCCAATCAAACCGAACCATTTGCCACGAAGTGTGCGAGGATTGCTAAGCGCAATCATACCCGATGTAGCGGCCACGACCATGCTGACAGCTGCTAGCCAGCCCAAGACGGTCGTCACAAGCAGAGCCGAAGATTTGTCAGCATTTGGTTCCGTCGCAAGTTGGTCGTCGATCATCGTCGGCCACGAGAAAATCGCAGCGCCCCAAAATAACAAACCAATCACGCCAATCAGCAACGTCATTAGGCCGGCCCGACTCCACACTCGTGGCGACGGAACGTACACCATGTTTTCCGCGCCAGACTCTGCACTTGAGACCGTGCCTGCCAAATTCGCTGATGCGGTTGCAGCACGCTTGTCCACGGCATGTAGAACAAACACCCACATCGCGAGAAACGACGTCATGCATGTCGCGACGATGAAGCTCTTTCGCGCGTCGAGTAGCGAAGCTTCAATGAAGTAACCAGTCGATCCGACCGCGAGATAAACACCCCAAATCACTAAAGCGGCCATGATGGCAGCAATCATGCGTTTGTTGGTGCTCATTGAGTATGCTCGAATCGGATGCAAGTTTCCTCACTGCAAACCGCTTTCCTGCTCAGCCGTTAACAAGCGAAATCTTGCTGGGTGAACCCTACACTTCCTTCGAATCGATCCACTTCATCAAGCGACGTAGCTCAACGCCTACTTTTTCGACGCCATGTTCACGCTCGAGTCGACGACGAGCCTTGAACGCTGCGGCGCCGGCTTTATTTTCCAAGATCCATTCTTTGGCGAACTCACCGCCTTGGATTTCCTGAAGAATCTTCTTCATCGTTTTTTTGGTCTCGTCCGTAATGATGCGAGGACCACGTGTGTAGTCGCCGAACTCAGCAGTGTTCGAAACGCTGTATCGCATGTAGTTCAAGCCACCTTCGTAGAACAGGTCAACGATCAGCTTCAACTCGTGCATGCATTCGAAGTAAGCCATCTCCGGCTGATAACCAGCTTCAACCAATGTCTCGAAACCAGCTTTCACGAGCTCGCTTACGCCACCGCAAAGCACTACCTGCTCGCCGAACAAATCCGTTTCGGTTTCTTCCGCGATGCTTGTTTGAATAACACCACCACGCGTGCCGCCGATTCCTTTTGCGTAAGCGAGGCCGGCTTTCTTCGTAGCTTCGCTGGCACCTTCACCAAGAGCGATCAAGCAAGGAACGCCGCCACCCTTTTCGTATTCGCTCCGAACAAGGTGCCCCGGTCCCTTCGGTGCGACAAGCAACGTATCAACACCCTGTGGTGGTTCGACTTGGCCAAAGTGAATATTGAAAC
>CAYNJG010000020.1:0-57219 GCA_964397295.1 uncultured Pirellulaceae bacterium | reverse complement strand
CTGATAGCCCGCTTACATGCGTTCGCGTAAACTAGAAATATGCAAATCAAAGAAAACGCTGAAACACTTGCGAACCGCTTGGTAGCCGTAATGGCTAACTATGAGCAATGCGTTGTCGCCTTCTCTGCGGGTGTTGATAGTACAGTCGTCGCGAAAGCGGCGGCATTGGCAATGGGCAAAAAAGCAACCGCGGTGACAGCAGTAAGCCCGAGCTTGGCAAGCGGTGAGCTCGAAGAAGCCAGGAACATCGCGCAACTGATTGGTATCCGACATCAAGTCATCCACACCAGCGAAGTCTCGAAACCCGCATACAAAAAGAACAGTCACGATCGTTGTTACCACTGCAAGACCGAACTGTACGACCACCTAGCGAACATTGCGGAGGCATTCCCCAATTGTGTTGTCGCGAACGGTACTAACATGGATGACTTGGGTGACTATCGACCTGGGCTCGTTGCGGCCGAAGAACATCACGTTCGTAGTCCGATGGTGGAATGCGAAATCAAAAAAGAGCACGTCCGCGCGATTGCCGCGTTTTGGAAATTACCCGTGTGGGATAAGCCAGCAATGCCCTGCCTCTCCAGCCGTATCGCGTACGGCGTGGAAGTAACTCCCGAACGCCTGCGAATGGTGGACCAGGCCGAGCAAGTCGTTAGGCAACATGGTTTTCGTGAGTTGCGAGTGCGATATCACGATGGTGATCTCGCTCGAATCGAAGTCGCGAAAGACGATATACCAAGGCTGACGGAAGAAACGCTCCGAAACGAAATCTCAACTCAGCTGAAAGCGATCGGATTTCAGTTCGTGACAATCGATTCGGATGGATTTCGTTCGGGAAATCTGAACACATTAATCCCAATCGAAATGCTTCAGCAAAACAAGACGTAGGCCAACGCTAAGCCAAATCGTTCCTTAGCCGGCCAACAATCACGGATGCGTTGTGCCCACCAAATCCAAAGCTATTGCTCATCGCCGTATTGATTGGACGTTCTTTGGGCACATTCGGCGTATAGTCCAAATCGCATTTCGGATCGGGGGTTTCGAGGTTGATCGTCGGCGGGGCGGTGTTCGCCTCGATCGCTTTCATGGTCAACACAAGTTCAATACCGCCGCTTGCACCAAGCGAGTGACCCAACTGGCTTTTCGTGCTTGAGATCGAAACCACTCGCGCATGATCGCCGTACACGTTCTTGATGGCTTGGGTTTCGGCAGCGTCCCCGAGTGGAGTGCTGGTACCATGAGCATTGATGTAATCGACTTCAGTCGGATTAACACTTCCGTCTTCGAGGGCAGACTGCATCGCTTTTCCCGCGCCCGTCCCTTGGTCGTCGGGTTGCGTAATGTGACCTGCATCGCCACTAGCCCCAAAACCTAAAATCTCTCCGTAGATCTTCGCACCGCGTGCCTTTGCATGCTCCAGTTCTTCGACCACAAGAACACCCGCGCCTTCGCTCATCACGAAACCATCGCGATCGGCATCAAAGGGTCGACTGGCGCGAGGAGGATCATCGTTTCGCATTGAGAGAGCTTTCATATTTGCGAAAGCACTAATGCCCATCGGCGTGATGGCCGCTTCGGTGCCACCAGTGATCATGATGTCGGCATCAGAATGTTGGATCGCCCTGAACGCATCACCGATCGCATTTGTAGCGCTGGCACATGCGGTCGCGACCGTGTAGTTCGGACCTCGCAGTCCGTATTTGATCGAGATATTTCCGCCAGCCGCATTCAACATCAACTTTGGAATCGTCAACGGAGAAACGCGACTGGGCCCTCGATTCAGCAAGCGTTCAACTTGAGTTTCGATTTCTTTCAAGCCGCCGATTCCGGAACCCAGAATAACGCCACACCGAAAGCTATCTTCTTTTTCGAAGTCGAGCCCCGAGTCTTCGATGGCATGTGTTCCGGCGACCATCGCGAAAGACGTGAAGCGATCAATTCGCTTAAGCTCTTTGGCGGAGATAATATCGACCGGATTCCAGTCGTAGAGATCACCGCAGAACTTCACCTTGTGGTCGGTGCTGTCAAAAACCTTCAACGCGTGAATGCCGCTTTCGCCACGAAGCACGCGCTGCCATAAGTCATCGACTTCACAACTAAGCGAAGTGACTACTCCCAACCCAGTGATCACAACACGCCGCTTCGTCATTAAGCATCCGCACCGTTAATGAAATCGATTGCTTGTCCAACCGTCTCGATTTTTTCCGCAACATCTTCTGGGATGTTAACGTTGAACTCTTCTTCGAGCTCCATCACTAGCTCCACCGTATCCAAAGAGTCGGCACCGAGATCGGCAACGAACTTTGTTTCTGGCTTTACTTTTTCTTTATCTACGCCGAGTTGCTCGGCAACAATGTCGATAACTCTCTGGGTGTTGTCTGCCACGTGGCACTCTCCTGAATATTGACGGCCGGACATCAAATAGCCCCGCCTGTAACGCTAATTATTTGAGTTAGTTTGCTGAAATCAACGGATGAAGATAGAGGAAATCCACAAAACAGGTCAAGATGATGTGGCTTTAAGTTCGGTTTGTACAAGTCGCCGAAAGACAGTCGATTCTAAGCGGCGTTTAACCAGTCATGCCCCCATCGACGGTCAACACTTGGCCCGTAATGTAGGATGCGTCCGGGCTCGCTAAAAATAGGACCGCGGCAGCCACCTCAACAGCCGTTCCAAGCCGTTTCGCGGGAATTCGCTTCTTAGCCTCTTCTTTCACCATGTCGCCGAGAGCCGCCGTCATATCGCTCTCAATGAACCCGGGAGCAACGGCGTTAATCGTCAATTTGCGGCCCGCGAGCTCCTTACTAAGACTTCGCGTCAGGCCAATAAGACCCGCTTTTGAAGCAGAGTAATTCGTCTGCCCTGGGTTGCCAATTAGGCCGGACACGCTGGTGATATTGATGATTCGACCGTAACGGGCACGCATCATGTATCGCGAAGCTGCCCGAGACATGAGAAAAGCGCTACGCAGATTCGTTGCGATGACGTCGTCCCACTCATCATCGCTCATTCGAGGCAGTAGCGTATCCCGTGTAATTCCGGCATTGTTCACGAGGATGTCGAGCTTTTCGTGTTTCTCCACAACATCATCTACGACGTTGTCGACACTTTCGCGATCCGAAACATCGCATACGGCATAAGTTGCTTTGCCACCCGCTGCTTCGATTTCCACAACGGTTTCCTTGAGTTTTTCTTCGTTCCTGGCAACGCAGGTTACAAGTGCGCCATTCGCAGCCAACGCCAAAGCCATGGCTTTCCCAAGGCCGCGTGATGCGCCAGTCACGATCGCCGTGTTCCCAGTTAAGTCGACCTTCATCGCTGAAGTTTCAGACATACTTTTCCCTTCGGATCCTAAATCCGTTAACCCACATTCTCGAATGGAAACTTGCGACTAATGCGTTTCATTAATCCGCGTAGAACCTTGCCAGCGCCGATCTCATAAAACGTTTCCACTCCCGATTCCATCATGTACCCAATCGAGTCCGCCCAGAGCACTGGACTGACAACCTGTTTTGTAAGTAAGTCACGCATTTCTTCAGGATCCTTGTGCGGCTGAGAATCAACGTTCGAAACCACCGGGATTCGAGGTGTTTTCATCTCTACGCTTCCCAACGCATTGGCCAATTCATCAACGGCACTCTGCATCAGCGAGGTGTGAAACGCGCCGGCAACCGAAAGTGGAATTACTTTCATCGCACCACCAGCTTCCGCGATGGGCTTAAGCCGCTCGCAAGCGGCATCGTCACCCGAACACACAATGTTGCCCGGACACAACAAGTTCGCAACCTCCAGGACACCATCACCACGCGCTTCGGCGACAAAGCCTTCCACCTGTTCTCGCTCGAGGCCTAACACAGCAACCATTCCGCCGGACGCAGCATCGGCGGCTTGCTGCATTGCTTTGCCACGTCGACTAACAACGTTCAACGCATCGTCGAACGACATCACGCCAGCGAAACACATCGCAGAATACTCACCCAGACTAAGCCCCGCCGTGATTGAACAGCCATCGATGACTGCGGCATTGTCTTGCTTGAGTTTCTCGAGCGCGATCATGCTGCTCACGAACAACGCTGGTTGGCTATGCTCGGTGGCATGAATTTTTTCTTCGGGACCATCAAAGCAAATCTGCTTGAGGTCATAACCTAGAACTTCGTTCGCCCGATCGAACAAAGCCATACCAGCCGGAACCGACTCGGCCAACTCGCGACCCATTCCGACAAACTGAGCACCTTGGCCCGGAAATAAGAAACCGACGTTGCTCAACGCTTACTCCAAGCTTGCTGCAGGAATGGCGAGGCCATCAGACGGAGGCTTTTCTACTCTTCGGCCATTTCGACAACAACGCGGCCCATGTAGTAGCCACAATTGGGGCAGACGACGTGCGTCGGTAATGCGGTGCTGCATTTAGCGCAGACCGTCAACTGACGCGGTTTCATCGCGTTGTGAGCTCGGCGTTTTCCACTGCGGGAATTCGAATGCTTTCGTTTTGGTACAGCCATGGTATTGCCCTGTCAGCAACTCCGTGTATTGGGTAATCCAGCAAATTACGGGTTTGCCCTGATGGTGTCAACCAAGGCCAGAGTCTTTCAGCAGCTTTTCGACAGGATCTGCGTTTCGTGGCCGTAAAAGAGGCTGGGAATACCGAAAAGAGGCTTTGGCGCGGCTTCCGAAGGTTCGGCCATCTCGTTGATGGGATCGTCCACATTGCGGGCCAACGTTGACACTCGCAGTCGCCGGGAACGCAACTACGGAGCACCTGGAATTAAATCAGTCAAAAAGTTCAGGCTGACTCTCATCACTGGCCGATGACCGCTTCGTTTCTTTGGGCGCCGGCAGGTCCAAATGCTCATAGGCACCGGTCCGAGCCAACCGACCTCGTGGTGTCCTCACAATCAAACCATTGCGAAGCAAAAACGGTTCGATCTCTTCTTCGAGCGTATCGGACGCGCTGTTCATCGTATGAGCAATCGCTTCAACGCCAGCAGGGCCGCCGTTAAAGATGTGGATCAACGTTTCCAGGTAGTGCCGGTCTTCTCTTCGCAATCCGATTGAATCCACCGAAGCCATCTGCAAAGCCGCGTTAGTCACGTCAAGCGTAATGATGCCATTGGATTTTGCCGTTGCATAATCCCGGACCCATCGCAACAGGTTATTCGCGACTCGCGGAGTACCGCGCGAACGACGCGCTAAATCTTCCGCCGATTCGTCGTCCACTTCGACGTCTAACGCCCGCGCGCTGCGATGAACAATCTTCGACAACTCGTCAATCGTGTAAAACTCGAGATGCTCGCGAATATGAAATCGATCGCGAAGCGGCGCTGAGAGCAAACCGACGCGTGTCGTTGCACCGATCAACGTAAACGGAGCCAACGTAATATTCAGCGTTCGCGCGTTGGTGCCTTCGCCCAACACGATATCGATCCGAAAATCTTCCA
This sequence comes from uncultured Pirellulaceae bacterium, assembly GCA_964397295.1. Taxonomy (GTDB): domain Bacteria; phylum Planctomycetota; class Planctomycetia; order Pirellulales; family Pirellulaceae; genus CAYNJG01. Next base: position 51,781 of record CAYNJG010000020.1, on the reverse strand, counting down.
TTGCCGTGTACAAGTACTCTTCGACCGCCATCGGCAAGCGATGAATTTCGTCGATGAACAAAACGGATCGTTCCGACGCGTTTGTAAGATACGGGAGCAAATCCTTCGGGGCTGTCAACGCGGGTCCCGTCGTGGTGTTCACATCCACGCCTAGCTCGCGAGGTAAACAATAAGCAAACGTGGTCTTCCCCAAACCCGGCGGGCCATCAAATAGAATGTGCCCTAACGGTTCGTCGCGTTTCTTCGCCGCATCGACCGCGATTTGAAGCCGCTCGCGAACTTGACGCTGACCAATCATGTCGACCATGCGTTGCGGACGAAGACTGCGATCTTCCTCCTCGTCGCCATCGTCGCCAGCTTGTAAAATCGTCTCTCGCGTCATGCTTCCACTACCAGTTGCGGCGGACCGAACATCCATCAATGAAAAACCCAGCTTACCCGTGAGTAAGCTGGGTTGGAAGCTACTTGCTTTTTAAACTACTGGCGGTAGTTCGCGTTACGACGCTTGCTTGGCGTCTTTTGGTCCGTCCGACTTAGCCAGTGCTTCGACAGCGGCCTTGTATTTTGCTCGAGCAAGATTCAATCGAGCCGTAGCGCTGCAGCACGTTTTCTCGCCTGCAACAACGAATAGCTGTTCGCTGCCGCTGGACTTCGCCAAGGTCGATGCCTCGGTTGGGCAGTGGCATTCTTTTTCGCCAACTAAATAAGTCATATTGACTTTAGCCATGGCTTTTTTGGCCAGCGTCGCTCGCTCAGTTGCCATCACTTCGCAGCACAGCTCTTTACCGGCGACAGTCGTCTTACCAGACTCGGCACACGTCTTTGGAGTAGCAAACGCGGCAACATACTTTTCGGTAGCTTCCGCCAAAGCGACCGTGGCGACTTGCTTTGTAGGGTACGCCTTCTCACCCACAACATACTTCATAGGAGCGTCGTGCTTCTTGGCCAACTCGGCTGCGGCCTTCGCACAACACGTTTTTTCCTTGCCGATCATATATGTGAATTTTGGCAACTCGTCCATTGCCGCTTGAATTGGGCAGCCAGCTGCTGAGCACTCAGATGCACAGACTTTCTCGCTAGCATCAGCTTTCGCCTTCACAAGAATACCTGACACCTCTTCCGCTTGAGCGAACGACGTTAGCAGCAAGATCGAACCAGTAATCGCAAACATCAACTTCATAAGTAACTCCATGAGAAAATGGACAAGAACACGGAAATCGCGTTATCTCGGTTAACGACGACGACAAACCACAAATCTTACACTTCTTTTCGTCCGACTGTGAGCGGCGCAACACGAAATCTAGAAAAAGCCAACTCGCTGACGCTGATAGCTTAGTACTTCGCTGGACCGATCGTGCGTTTCAACACGTCTCGCATTAAATCCGTCGGAGCTTCTTCGCCCGTGAAGAGATGAAACTGCAAAGCAGCTTGGCGAATAAACATGTCGACGCCCGTGATCGTTCGACAACCTGCCGCTCGACTTTGCTTAATCAAGAGCGTCTGTTCGGGATTATAGATAGTATCAAAAACGACAAAATTCGGCTTCAAATACTTTTCGTTCCAAGGCGTGTGGTCCATTTTCGGATGCATGCCAATCGGAGTTCCGTTAATCAAAACATCGGGCGAGTAATGATGTCGCATGTCCCATTCGATCGCTTTGCCACCAACAGCCTTCGCAAGTTTCTGCGAGCGTTCTTTTGTTCGCGAAGTGACCACGACGGTTGCACCTTTTTTGGACAACCCAAACGCAATCGCTTTTGCCACGCCGCCGGCACCCAAAATCAATGCCTTCACGCCCTTCAACGAGTCTTCTTTTTCTGGGTCAGCTTCCAACACGCGTAGCAGGCCGTCCATCGCGGCCCGATAATCGGTATTGTACCCTCGTATAGTTCCGTCGTCGTCAAACACCATCGTGTTAACTGCGCCGATGTCACGCACGATCGACTCGACCTTGTTGCACTTGGCAATCACGGACTCTTTGTGCGGAATCGTCACGCTCAAGCCACGTACGCCCAACGTACGACAATTCTGAATCCACTTTCCTAGGTCTGCCTGTGGAACTCGAAACGGAACATATACTCGCTTCATTCCCATCTGCTGAAACGCTGCGTTATGTATTATCGGGCTTAAACTGTGCCCAACCGGATCAGCAATCACGCCATACACTTCGTAGTCCTTACCAATACTGTCGTACTGATAAATGTCTTGCATTTGACGATAACTAAGTTGTCCGGGTGCGAGCGCGCGTTCTTGGTGGAACGTCGCATAAGTAAACGGTGCCCCTGAGGCTCCAGCCAAGATGCGAGTTGGAGTTCCAATCTCTCCCATGCACAAACCGATGGTTGGAATAGAACTTTCCTTTACCAGCTTTGTAATTCGCAACGTGTCGAGCGCGTTATTAGCCATTGTGGCGATCTTGACGACATCCGCATCAAGACTCGCTAGATTCTTATGCAATGAAGCAAGATCGGCAGGTGTTCCACTGAAGTCGTGGTGGCTAATGATTCTCTTCGTTTTTCCGAACCTTGGAATCTGATCCGCGATATCGTCTTCCAAATCCACGTACTCGACGCCTTCGGCAATCGCTGAGCGTAATAGCACCAAGCGATCTTCTTCCGTACCCGACCAGCGACCGCCGTCAGCCTGTCGACGGCAGGTAATAACCGTCGGACACGGTCGATCGTTGATGAGTCGCCGCAAGTTAACGGCACGACCGATGAAGTCGAGTCGTAACTCAACCAGCTTCGCACCCTGTTCTGCCAAGTGAGCATGCTCGGCAATCATCCGCTTGTGTCTTGTTCGTCCGATACTAACGCAAATCATTCTTTAACCATTCCAACGCAACTCTTCTTTTCCGACGTCTCACTACCTGCATTGTACCCCAAACCGAACCCAAGAATGCCCCCAGATACGATCCCGCGTGGATCCCCCAAACGGCAGCAAATTCACGAGCACGATGTTCCGCTCCGTTTGCATTCGCTAGGTCAAGCAGCACCGTTTGGCTGCCAAACAAACTGGACAGGGTTCCGATCACGACAGCACACGCCATCGCCAATAACACTCCATAGCAGCAAATCCGAAACAACTCGCGATAGCTCAACTGAGGTAAAAAGTTCCCCTTCGTCGTCGGATTGTTCGCAAACAACAAGAGCGCGCCAACCAGGGCACCCGGTCCATACGTAGCCTTTGCTGCAAGCATCGTAACAGCGATTCGAAACGGACGCGGTGAAGAAGCCAGGCCCTTTGCATTCAGAAAATACTCGGGCGAGATCGTCGCCGTGACGTGATCATGGACGACACCGTATGTCACCCAAACACACATCGCCACCAGCAAGAAGAGATACTCTCGAACGCGAGTCGGGTTCGTTGGGTTTTTCACCCAATCCAAGATTCCCAATACCGTAAAAAATACGACAGCGAAACCAATCCGATACGGCAACGTACTATCGTAGTCTTCGAGCATCCACTAAGCGTACGAAATCGAAGCGCATTTCGTCCAGCAATTCCTGTCACCAGTTCAGCTCACGCGACTTATGTTCGCTGAAAGCGCTTATCCAGTTCTTTCTGAGTAAACACCAACGTCGTGGGGCGACCATGCGGGCAATGATGAGAATCTTGTACCAAGTGCCGCAACTCGATCAGTGAGTCTATCTCTTCAGGTGAAAGTCGATCGCCTGCCTTGATAGCCGCCTTGCACGAGATCATATGCAAGATTTCGTCCAACAAGTCGCGTGGATCTGGCGCCTTGTTTCCTGCCGTCAATTGCTCGGATAGCTGACGAATAAGTTCACTCGGATTGAAGTTCGCTAACATTGCAGGATAAGAACTCACTAGCACCGTGTCGCCACCGAAATCCTCGACATCAATACCCAAATCGGCAAGCAGATCTTTCGACTGCAGCACCGCCGCAAATTCGGTCGGCGAAAGCTGAACGGGTTCGGGTACAAGTAGCCGCTGCTTTTCCACGTCTTTTTGTAGCACCTTTTCTCGTAGCTGCTCGTAGATAACGCGTTCGTGCAACGCATGCTGATCTATAACGACGATGCCGTCTTCGTTTGCCGTAACCAAATACCGGTTGTGCACTTGCATCGCACTAGAACTTCCAACCGCCGGTTGCTCTTCAGAAGTTTCAACTTCCGTCGGAGTCGCGACCTGCGCCACTACATCGGGAGCGAGGTCCAAACGTTGCTGAGTTTGCACCGCCGGTGAATTCAGTTTGAAATCCGATCCCGAGGAGCCTGAACTCGACGGACCAATGGCCGGACGAGAGCCAACAGAACCTAATGGATTCGTCGGTCCACCTGGAAACGGCTTGAATTCCGAAGCATAACCAAGCGGATGCGGTTGCTTATGCGGCGGATCGGTTCTTTGTTCGGATGCCTCCGCTTGAGGTCGGAACGTCGCCGTAAGATCCGTCGTCAAAAATCGATTTCGCAACATTCCCAACAGCTGTTTGTAGAGCCGTCCGCTTTCCTGAAACCGGACCTCTAACTTCGTCGGGTGCACATTGACGTCAACCGTATCCGGTGGCACATCGATGTAGAGAAACGCAATCGGATAGCGACCCGTCAACAAAATCCCACGATAGGCTTCGGACAAAGCATGCTGCAGCGCTCGATCTCGAATATGGCGGCCATTCAAAAACAAGTATTGATGCTTGTTTGTACTGCGACTGTGCTTTGGGTTGGCGACGTAGCCCCGGATCTTGCCAAACTCATCTTCGCTTTCCACATGGATCAAATCCTGCGCCAAATCACCGCCAAAAATGCTTGCGATTCTCTCGCGTGGATCCGAAACCGGCGGCAAGTCCAGCGTTGCCCGCTTGCCATTGCTCATTGCAAACTGCACTTCCGGATGCGCGAGCGCAATTCGGGTCACGGCTTCCGTCGCATGACTCATTTCGGTTTGCGGAGTTCGCATGAACTTACGACGTACGGGCGTATTAAAAAACAGCCGGCGGATTTCGATCGTCGTGCCCACGCTACAACCACAGGGCTCAAGCGGACTTGCCTTGCCACCATTCACTGTCAGCTCGGCGCCAGCATCACTGTCGGCCGTTCGGCTGCGGATCAAGAACTCACTGACTTCGGAGATCGAAGCAAGTGCCTCGCCACGAAAGCCCATCGTGCCCACATTGAAAAGATCATCCGCGTCACGGATTTTACTGGTCGCGTGACTTGTCACTGCCAACATCAGCTCATCAGCAGGAATTCCATGACCGTTGTCGACGATTCGAATCAGCTCAGCACCGCCCTGCAACACAGTGACGTCGATTTGCGTCGCGCCGGCATCGATCGAGTTTTCGACCAACTCCTTGACGACGCTCGCAGGTCGTTCGATAACTTCTCCTGCAGCGATCTTATTGATAACCGCTGCGGTAAGCTGCTGAATTTGATTGCGTGGCATTGTGCGTAAGGGCCCGTTTCTTCCGTGCTACTGCTAGACTTCCAAGCAACGGAATCTTACGCAATCCACAGCAAATGCTCTAGTGTCGCGCTACCTTGTCCTTCGTAGTTGCCGCGAAAGCACCGCTTTCTGCCTGGACAATCTGGCGGTACTGTTCGTATTTTTCCTGTGATTCGCGCCGCTTGAGGTTCTCAGCAAAGATGATGTTGTCGGCAGTGCGAACGAAGCGTTGATACTTAGCGGTCTTCTTCGTGTCCGCGTAGGCTGTGGTTGGTTGGTCGGCAAGTTCTCTGTAGCGAGCGTAGTCGCTATGACTTTCGACGGCTTTGATGAATTCGTCTGCTCGGTCGGTGACAAATGAAATCGAGACGGGATTCAAAACGTTTGCAAGTTCTGGCCAACGACCTTTGAGGTGCTGCGTAATACGTTCCTTGAATCGCTGCTTCTCGTTCCTCGGTCTTCGCCGTGAGCGCCCCCTACCCCTTCGCGTTTCCGAATTCCGTGCGGCGACAGATACTCGATTGTCGCCAGTGAGTTCCAGCTGTTCCGATAGGCCTTCCAGAACCGCACGTTGCGAGGCGTTGGCATATTTCAGAATCTGATCGTAGGACGTATCGTCCGTCAGATAATTCGATCCCGCTGTGCCATAGCGACCGTACTCCGTGAGAAACGCATCGGATGATGAAACCGGAATATCGATCGTATCGGCCGTGATCATCACGTACGCATGTGCTTCATCGAAAGTGACAACGCCATCGTGGTTGTAGTCGGGCTTCGAAATCGGCTTGCCCACGCGATCGATTCCGGTCAATGCTGGCCAAAAGTAACTGCTGTATTCGACGTAGTTCTCTTCTTCGGCTTCCGCCGTGCAACCTGCAGCTGGCTTGTCATGAACGGTTGCAAAGAAACCGATGCGACGCTGCGGCGAAAGCCCCTTTTTTGGATCGCCATCGTTGAAAATGATCCGAGAAAACCCACCAGCATGACACTGCACCATCACCGTAAGCACTTCAACTCCGTTGGGTAAGCCATCCAGTAGCCCGACGAATTGTGTCATATTCAGTGACTTGTTTTCCCACATCAAAATCGTTGTATCGTATTCGTCGTCTTCACCCGGTCCTCCGTGAGCCGTCACATACACAACCAAGCGATCACCAGACTTCATGGTGCTGCCCACTTCCCGAAACCACTTGCGAATGTTCTTGGGGTTGCTCGCTCCCTTCGCGTCAGAAATCTGATGATTGCGATAAGCGAGCCCCAGTGATTCTTGATCGCCAAAAAACTCCGCCATCAACCGATTGGCTTTCGGAATCGCTTTAGGGTCAATGACTTTCACATCCCGTTGGCGATTGTCGCCATCCGCAAAGTACACGTGGCTGGAAGATTCATCCATCTGGAGATCTCGCAGCGTGCGTTGAAACAGCAGAACGTTTTTCTCAATCGAGACTTGATTGCCAATGGGAGAATGGCCGCCGCCGATCGTCAAAAAGAAGTTCTCGGCCGACAGTTGACTGACGAAAAGACTAGCAACGACGACAAGAGAACGGAACAACTGCGAACGTGAAAACATGGGGCTGCTCCGAGCGACAGGGATCTACTGATACTAAAACGTGAGTAGCAATCCGTTTCCACAGCTTCCGAAAAGCGATCTACCGCGAGAACGTCAACTATTCGCCGTATTCCTTCAACTTTCGGTAAAGTGTCCGAGCCCCGATCCCGAGCACCCGGGAGGCTTCCTCACGGTTTCCGCCCGTTAACTGCAACGTATTTTCGATTGCCCATCGTTCGATTTCCGAAAGCGGTTTTCCAATCAAGCTGCCCGGCCCCGCCGACGGGACGGCCTCTGAATCGGAAGACTGTTCAAGGTCTTCTGGCAAATCATCAACGTCCAACGTTCCATCCAAATCGATCACGACCATGCTCTCGACGAAATTTCGCAGTTCACGAACATTGCCCGTCCACGCATGTCCCACCAGCATTCGGCTGACGTCGCCGGAAATACCTTCCACGGTTTTGTTGTGTCTTTTCGCAAACTGTTTTCGGAAGTGGTCCACCAGCGGAATAATGTCGTCGCGACGAGCAGAAAGGGGCGGCAAGTGAATCGTGATCACTTTCAAACGATGGTAAAGATCTTCGCGAAAGTCACCATCCTCAACCGCTTGCTGTAAGTCGCGATTGGTGGCGCTCAAGATACGCACGTTGACGTTCATCGACTCATTTTCGCCGACTCGAGTGATCTCCCCGGATTCGAGAACTCGCAGCAGCTTTACCTGAATCGGCATGGGCATGTCACCGACTTCGTCCAAAAATAAAGTACCACCGTGAGCGTATTCGAATCGTCCCACTCGGTCTGCTTGCGCATCCGTGTACGCACCTTTTATATGACCGAACAACTCACTTTCTAATAAATGCTCACTAAGCGCCGCGCAATTCAGTGCCACGAACGGCTTTTTCTTGCGCGGGCTATTTTGGTGAAGTGCTTGTGCAACCAACTCTTTACCCGTACCTGTTGCACCAGTGATAAGCAGCGTCGTATCCGTCGGCGCGAAACGCTTGATGCGTTCGACGACTCGCGTCATCGCATCACTCGCATAGATGATGCCTTCGATACCAAACTTCTCATCGAGTCGCTGGTGAAGTGTTTCGTTGGTGAGTTTCAGACGAATTGCATCCGCCGCTTTTTCTGTGACGGCACGCAATCGATCCGTATTGAGAGGTTTTTCCAGGAAGTTGAATGCACCGTTCTGCATCGCGGCGACCGCCTTGGGAACGCTCGCATGTCCGGTCACAACAACCACCTCACAATCGGGCAGTTTTTCTTTCGCCAACTCCAAGATCGCATCGCCATCGACTTCGTTCATCACGAGGTCCGTAACGACGACGTGATAAGCGTTTTGCTCGATCAACTGAGCACCTTCTGGACCCGAAGTTGCTACGTCGCAATCGTAGCCGACTCGCTCAAGAGTCTCGCCCATGGCTTGCGCGTGACTCTTATCGTTATCAATCACAAGTACGCGGATCGATGACGCCAGCGTTAGCGTTTCTTCCTTTTTGTCTTTCTTGGCCATCAGTTACTGTTCCGAAGAGTCTTTATTTCCATCTGATTTTTCTAGTTCGACCACTGAGTCTTCGCTACTAGACTCGTCGTTAAGCGACTCTGTTCCCTGTTTCGCATCTTCGCCCGATTTGCCCGCGTCCACATCCGCTCCCAATCGCGGCGGAATGGGAAACTCGAGCGTGATCTGTGTTCCGCGATCAACTTCGCTCTGCACATAGATCTTACCGTTGTGAGCTTCGATGATTCGTTTCGCTGTCGGCAAACCGAGACCGGAACCACCATACTTTGTCGAGTAGAACGCATCAAACATGTGAATCAGCGTCTCACGATCCATGCCACAGCCGGTGTCGATCAAGTCGAGCGCGACGCCATATCGAGTCAGCCGAGTGCGGACTTCGAGCCGCCCGCCTTCGGGCAACGCTTCGATCGAGTTCTTTACTAGGTTGACGAGCGCTGAATCAAGCGTCTGCTCGTCCAACTGAATACCAGGTAAGTCCGCATCCAAATAGCGAATGATGTCGACGCCTTGTGATTTCGCTTGCGGAGCGAACATCGTCAGAACGCGTTCGATTTGTGCGTTCAGACTTCCTGCCCGCAACTCCAAGTGTCGAAGCCTGGCGAACTTCAAAAAATCATCCAGCAAGTTTTGCAGCCGTTTGCATTGCTCTTGCAAGACCGTAATTTTATCCATCGTCCGACGCTGATCTGGCGGCGTATCACCTTGGTGATCTTCCGCCAACAAATCGACGTTCATGCTAATGACGGAAAGCGGATTTTTTATCTCGTGAGCCAACGCGCCCGCGAGTTGGGCCATCTCGTTGTACTGCTCGAGAATCTGCTTTGTGAGGTCGTCATAGTCTGGTTGTTGATGTTCGCTCATCACACCAGTTTCAAAAAAGGACCCAGTGAGTGCGCTCACTGGGTCCGGAATGATTGGAATTTCAAGTGAAGTTAGCTGTTCGCTTCTTCGCCTGCTGGTTCACCTTCTTCGCTGTCTTCCATCGCCTTACGTCGGCTGAGTTTGACGCGGTCGTGATCATCAACGTCGATAACGAGCACCTTCATTTGATCACCGACTTTGCAAATATCGGCAACGTTATTAACGTACTCGTTCGAAAGTTCGCTAATGTGGCACAAGCCATCGCGACCTGGAAGAATTTCGACGAAAGCACCAAAGTCTTTCACGCTGGTGACTTTACCTTCGTAGATTTTACCAATCTTGACCGATGCCGTAAGTGCTTCAACCTGAGCCTGAGCAGCTTCTGCCCATTCGCCATTGCTACTGGCGATTGTGACTGTCCCATCGTCATCAACTTCGATTACCGCACCGGTCGTCTCTTGGATGCTGCGAATCGTTTTGCCACCTGGTCCGATCAGCAAACCAATCTTCTCTGGCGAAATCTTGACGCTGATCAATCGTGGTGCGTGCATCGAAATCGATTCACTTGGACGACTAATGGTCGTCAACATCGAACGCAAGATTTCCATTCGAGCTTCGCGAGATTGCTTCATCGTCGCGCGAATAATTTCTTCGCTGATCCCGTTGATCTTCAGGTCGAGCTGAATGCCCGTGATGCCGTTTTGCGTTCCGGCAATTTTGAAGTCCATGTCGCCATGGTGGTCTTCTTCGCCAAGGATGTCCGTCAGCAACATCCAGTTGTCCTCAGATTCCTGAACAAGCCCGACAGAGATACCTGCGACGGGATTCGAGATAGGAACGCCAGCCGACATCAACCCGAGCGTTGCGGCACAAACCGACGCCATCGAACTTGAGCCGTTTGATTCCGTGATGTCCGAGATAACACGAATCGTGTAGGGGAACTCGTCCGCCGATGGCAGAACAGGATTCACACTACGTTCAGCCAACGCACCGTGGCCAATTTCACGACGACCAGGACCGCGGATCGGACGACACTCACCAACCGAAAACGGCGGGAAGTTATAGTCCAACATGAATTTCTTCGAGTACTCTTCGCCCAAGCCGTCGACTCGCTGCTCGTCTCGCGAGGTACCAAGCGTGATCGAAACCAGCGATTGCGTTTCGCCTCGCTGGAAGATAGCCGAACCGTGAACTCGTGGTAGCACGTCAACATCGCAATGTAGTTCACGCAACGTTTTGCCGTCACGCCCATCGGAACGAGTTCCCGCGAGAATCAACTCACGCACAATCGCTTCTTCGACATCGTGCCACGCCTTGCCGAACGCACCTTTGGTTGGAGCATTGTCGGCATCTGGATCGGGGATGATGGTCGCGAGAGCTTTCTCTTTCACAGCACCAACAGCTTCGCCACGATCGGCTTTGCCTGGCACTTGCTTGGCAGCTTTCAAATCATCGTAAAACTTGCTCTTAATCTGATCGAACAACCCGTCGTCTTCTGGCGGTGTGTACTCTATTTTCTTGGGATTTACTTTTTCGACCAACTCAAGCTGCAGTCCCATCACTTCCTTGATGTACTTGTGAGCTTGCTGGATCGCTTCGATCATTTGTGCTTCAGGCATTTCGCGAGCGAAACCTTCGATCATCAGCACAGAATCCATATCTCCGGAAACGATCAAATCGAGTTCGCTGGACTCGAGTGCTTCCCATGTCGGAAACGGAATGAACTCACCATCGACGCAGCCAATACGCACCGAAGCAACAGGCCCTTGGAACGGAAGAGTCGAGATCGCAAGTGCGGCCGAAGATCCGTTCATTGCCAATACATCGCCGTCGTTTAGGCGATCGCTGGACATCACGAAACTCTGACATTGCACCTCAGCTTTGAAGCCCTTAGGCCAAAGTGGTCGAATGGGACGGTCCATGAGACGGGCCGTCAGTGTTTCTTTCATCGTCGGTCGGCCTTCACGTTTCATGAAGCCACCCGGAAACTTACCTGCAGCAGAGGTGCGCTCGCGATAATCGCACATCAGCGGGAAGAAATCGATTCCTTCCCGAGCTTTCGAACTCGCCGCAGCATTCAGTACAACGGTGTCCCCGTACTGAACCATGACGCAACCGGCCGCCTGCTTGGCGATATAGCCGGTTTCCATTGATAGGGTGAATTCACCAATCTTCTTTTCAACACGAATGATTTCCAACGTTCCATCTCCTTTGAGACGAAGCTGAACATCGTGACCAGTTGTGGAATGAACGTGTATCTGACACGCTCGCTGCACTGCCTAACGACTCCAACCACACCAGTGGAAGAACCGTTCATTTGATGAGAAAAAATTGTCAGTGCGAGGAAAAGGCAGGATCACTTACGGATATCGAGTTTGCCAATGATATCCAAATACCGTTGCGGGTCGATCTTCTTCAAATAGTCCAACAAACGTCGTCTACGGCTAACCATGCTCAACAAACCGCGACGGGTTGAGTAGTCCTTCTTATGCATCCCCATATGTTGCGTTAACGCATTGATCCGCTTGGTCAAAATGGAAATTTGAACTTCAGGCGAGCCGGTGTCTCCGTCTCCGCGCTTGTGTTCTTGGATCAATTCACGTTTTTCTTCAGATGCGATGGACATACGTCTTTACCTAAATACCGTCACGCGGACGTTTAACCTCTCGTGGCAACTTTCGGGTCAACTCGACCCCCAACTTCCACTCGGGTCTACGGTGCTCCTAAAGCTTCTTAATTACTACTTCATTTAAATAACCAAACCGCGAGTCTATAGCCGAAAATAGGGGTCCGCAACCGCAAATGTAACAATTCGCCGTCGGTTTTGAGGCAAGACAGGTTGAGTTTGTCGCTGGGCATGAGCCAAGACCTGGCAACCGAGGCCGGTGAAACTCAGGTTCAGCTAGTCGGAACGACCCAGATATTGCGATAACGCACGGGATTTCCATGATCTTGCAGGTAGATCGGGCCGTCTTCGGGACCTGGCTTCATCGGGGATGCCGTGGTCGATTTTGGCAACTCTAGATCTTCGTGAATCACGACGCCATTGTGTTTTACTGTAATGCTTGGGTTCTTCACGACCTTGCCATCGGCGTATTCAGCGGCTTTGAATTCAACATCGTACGTCTGCCAAGTCAGTGGCGGGTAGCACATATTGAGCTTCGGTTTGGAAATCGAATAGATACCGCCACACTCGTTGTCCTTACCCTCGAGCCCGAACGAATCCAGCATCTGAACTTCGTACCGGCCTTGAAGATAGAGGCCACTGTTTCCGCGGCCTTGGCCATTTGACTCTGGCATGTACGGCAAGCGGAATTCGATGTGGAGCTTGTGACTGCCAAATTTTTGCTTGGACGTCGTTCCGCTTTTTACTTTGGATCGCGGCGCGAAAGCGAGCAACTTGCCTTTCTTTACGGCATTGTCCCATGCGTCGATGTTTGTACCGTCAAACAGCACAATGGCGTCTTTGGGTGGCTTCATGCCCAACGTTTCGCTTTTGCGTCTTACTTTTTTGAGTACGCCAACTTCGCTACCGCCAGCGAGCAACGTCACCTCACCGTTCTTATAGATGCCTCGACCTTCGTCGCCTTCAAATTCGATCGTACCATCGTCATCCATCTCGCCAACAACACCAGGCAAAGCATCACCGCTCCAACCATCACCCGGTAGTCCGCCCATGTAGAGGACGCCTTTGAATTTTTTGCCACCCATCGCGATGAGGTGAGCACCAATTTTCGTTCCGTCTTCGATCTCACCGGAATACTCACCCTGAATCGCGTACTGTTTGTCTTCCGCTTTTGCTTTTTTCGGAGCTGTGAAAGCGGGCGCCTGGGCGAACAGACTTGGTAAGCCGACAAAAAAGGAGAGACCAACAATAGTGGAGAAACAAACGATAAATGGGCGTCGTCGCGAAACGTGCATCTTCATTAAGCTCGTGAATAGGGTTTGTGTCTGATTGATCGCAGCGGAGCGGCATTGTAGCAAGCGATTCTTGGCCGAGCAAAAAAGTGACGGTCGCGTTAAGAGATCTGTTGCTTGATCGATTCAACGGCGGCCTTCAACTCAGACACTTCTGCACGAAGTTCGGCAACTTCCGCTTTGAGGGCCTCGTTCGCAGAAACTCGTCCGGACGAAGACGATCCCGAGCTTTCAGGTTTCTCTTCTGGTAAGTTTCGTTTCACCTTTTCTAACTCGTCTTCAAGGTAAAGCGCATGCGTCACGACGTGGCCTCGCCCTTCCGGTGTCAGCGAAAGGACTAACCCACGATCAATCAAACCTTGAAGAATCGGTTTTAGCTCTGAAACCCCTGCGATTGGCTCCATCCGCGCGGCGCGACCGCGAAGTTCACCGACGGTCTGAGCACCACGCAACAACAGTTCAATCATCACCGCCGACTCAACCTTGCTCACACCAAGCCACTCGTACAGATAGTGCTTAAACTTAGCGACGCGACCACCGCCCTGAACTTCACTCACCGCACCCATCGCACGCAATTTCTCCAACTCGTTTTCGACGTCAATCGACTCCAAGCTCATTTGCGGATAGCGATTGCTCTTCTGATTGCAGCCGTTCACTAACGCGTTAAGCGAAAGCGGATAAGAGTCCGGTGTCGTCTTAGCTTTCTCACCAAGCACCCCCAATACGCGGCGTTGTTTTGCCGGAATTGGCTTCCATTTTGCAGGCTTCTCTTCGGGTGCTGACTCATTCACGATGAAATCCTTTCGGTGGCTGCGTATGGGACAGCAATTTAAGGTCGCCCTAACGCCGAAGCAACACCGATTGAAAGTCACCGTTCCTCGTGGATTCGCGTCTGGACAAGACGAGACACTTCGATGTTGGGAAGTTTGGCAACTTCCACTACCTATCGGCCAATCAATAAGTCTCACGCATGAGTTACCATTGGTCGGTTTTGTTACATTTAGTCAGTTCGCCAAACCGGGCGATTCCTTCCTAGCAATTCGACTCGAGCACCAGTATGTCTGACAATCCACTTCAGGGAAAACGTATCCTCTCGTTCGTCGGCGACATTTACGAAGACCTCGAGCTGTGGTATCCGAAACTAAGGATGATCGAAGCCGGCGCCGAATTTGTTTGCGCTGGCCCTGAGGCAGGCGTGCGATACGACGGCAAGAACGGCTACCCTTGCGTGTCCGACACCGCCATCGCCGACATGAACGCTGCGGACTTTGATGGGTTGCTGTGTCCCGGCGGTTTCATGCCAGACAAGCTCAGGCGTGACCAAAAAGTTTTAGAAATCGTTCGAGAGTTCCACGAACAAGGAAAACTCGTCGCGGCAATTTGCCATGGTGGTTGGATTCCGATCTCTGCGAAAGTTTACGATGGCGTGCGAGTCACGGGTTCGCCGGGGATTAAAGATGATCTGATCAATGCGGGTGCGGTTTGGGAAAATGCCAGCGTCGTGGTTGATCGCCATTTCGTTAGCAGCAGAAAGCCGGATGACTTACCCGACTTTTGCAAGGGCATGTTGCAAGTGCTTGCATAGCGGCATGAAACTGCGAGACCTGGCCGAACCACAAATTCGAAAAGGCTGCTAAGATACTCGCATCTCATCCGTCGACACTCGAACTGCATCATGAGCCACTCACTCAACGTCTGCCAACTCGCCAAGCAGTTCGACCGTGTTCAAGCATTGCACGACGTATCGTTTTCGGTTGCTCCGGGCGAACGCGTTGCCCTGCTTGGCCCAAACGGAGCCGGTAAGACAACGGTCGTTCGCTGCATTTCTGGGCGTGTGATTCCCGATCGCGGCCATATCGAATTGCTTGGCAAGAAACTCGCCAAACGATCGAGACGCGATGCACTGGGCTTCGTGCCGCAAGACCTCGCGATCTACAAAGATCTAACGACCAAAGAAAACCTCGAGGCATTCGGTCGTTTTCATGGCTTGCGCGGTGCCGAATTGCGGCGGACAGTTACATGGGCGCTCGAGTGGACCGGACTCGGCGATCGGCGGCATCACCAACCCAGTACTTTTTCCGGTGGGATGAAGCGACGCGTAAATATCGCGTGCGGCGTCATGCATCGACCCCAAGTTATCTTGCTTGACGAACCCACCGTTGGCGTCGACCCACAAAGTCGCGAACGCATCTTCCAGATGCTCGAAGAACTTCGCGAACTCGGCACGGCAATATTACTCACCACACACCACCTCGACGAAGCCGAAACGCATTGCGACCGCATTGTGATCATCGACCACGGCCGAGTCATTGCTGACGGAACGCTAAACGAATTGGTAGCTGGCACGATCGGCACCAACCGTCGCGTAACGGTTCAACTAGCCAACCCGATGAAATCGCAAAATGGCTTCGCCATGAACGAAACGCTTACTCGCGTTCACGCCGAAATCGGAGACGTTGTCGCGGACTTGCCGGCATTGCTTTCGAAGATCAATGCTGAAGGCGGAAACATCGATGACGTCGAAGTTCGCGCGCCTTCGCTGCATGCAGTGTTCCTTCACCTTACAGGTCGGGAGCTACGTGAATGATTTGGGCCGTCTTAAAAATCGGTTGGCAGCGCATGCTGCATGGCAAACTCGAGCTGCTGCTTACGTTTGTCGTGCCCGTGGCGTTCTTCACAATCTTTGCCATGATTTTCGATAAGCAGATGGGTACCGGCAAAAAGCTGCGCGTTCGCGCGGTCATTGTCGACAAAGACCTGAGTGAGGTGAGCAAGTCCATCACCGAAGCATTAGCGAAAGAGTCCACTATTCGAACGCTGCAAGAACAAGATCGGTACGAGGGCTTCAATGGAACAGCTATCGAACTGGCAACCGACCTCGTGAGGCGCGGCACAATTTCACTAGCCGTCGTCATACCGGAACGCTGGTCGGAAACGATGCTCAACCAAACCAATTCGCAAAACGACATCCAGCTAATCGCAGATACCTCTAACCCAATCGCGCCGAAAGTCATGAGCGCGTTGGTGCAGCGAACAGCGAGCGCCAAACTCGCGCAGAAGATGCAAACGAAAACAGACGGTCCACCTACTCCTCGGCAGGGCATTCGCACAAAACCGATAGCCGTCAATGTTCCCGCTCCGGCACCGCTGGTCGTTAACGTCGAAACACTCGACGTACTCGCGGAAAACAAAGTAAACCCTGTTGTTTCGATGTACGCCGCTGGAATCGCCGTGATGTTCCTGCTGTTCAGCGCGACCGGCCACAGTGGTTCTTTGCTCGACGAAGAAGAAAACCAAACGCTCGAACGGCTCATGTGTTCGCAACTGGGAATGACGGAGCTACTGTTCGGAAAATGGCTGTGGCTCACGCTCCTAGGTTCGCTGCAATTGTGCGTCATGTTTACATGGGCGCAGATTGCGTTTGGTGTTGACGTTCTAGGTCACTTACCGGGCTTCGCGCTGATGACTTTTGTGACGGCGGGTGCTGCTGCCAGCTTTGCGTTATTCTTGGCTGCGGCGTGTCGAACGCGAGCTCAACTCAATGCGATATCGATTATCCTCATCCTCAGCATGTCCGCGCTCGGGGGCAGTATGGTGCCTCGCTACATAATGAGCGAACGCATGCAGGAAATTGGGCACTACACGTTCAATGCCTGGGCGCTGGACGGCTTTACCAAAGTTTTCTGGCGTGATCTGCCGCCATCAGAACTCTGGCGAGAAGTAACAGTGCTTGGTGCATCAGCTGTTATCCTATTGGCGTCGGCTCGAGTTTTAGCTCGACGGTGGGAATCCGAATAAACTCAAACGTTGAAGGCTTAATGATGAACTACACGATTTGCTTCACAATCCTTTCAGTACTTTCCGGTGTTTTCGCGAGTTTAGGTCACGCCGCCGAACCGGTTCGCGTCATGAGCTTCAACATTCGTTATGGCAAAGCCAACGATGGCGAGAACCATTGGGACAAACGAAAGACGATGGTGGTCGATGCGGTCCGCGAATTCGATCCCGATCTGCTGGGCACACAAGAGACGCTCAAATTCCAGGCGGATTACTTGCACGCGAATGTCGAAGGCTACACGTACTTTGGACGTTCGCGCATGAAGACGCCGAACGAACACTGTGGCATCTTCTATCGCACTTCTCGATTTACACAACTTGCCGGCGGTCATTTTTGGCTTAGCGAATCACCCGAGGTACCCGAATCAAAAAGCTGGGATTCCTCACTGCCACGAATGGTCAGTTGGGTTTTACTCAGTGACCAAGAAAACGAGGCTGGCGACTCGATTCTGTTTTTCAACACACACTTTGATCACCGTGGCTCACAGGCAAGACTCGAGTCCGCGAAACTCATTCGCAAACGCGTAGACTCGCTACGACACCTAGCAGAAAATCCAATGGTGATCATCACGGGCGATTTCAATACCGGCGAAGCAACCGAACCGTACACAGCTTTGCTCGATGACAATGAGCAACTGGCTGACACGTATCGAACAGCGCACGCAGAGCGCAAATCCGATGAAGGCACATTCAACAGCTGGCGTGGCACAACTTCAGGGCAACGTATTGACTGGATCATGGCAGATTCGAGGTTCAACGTGGCTTCGGCAAATATCGTGCATTTTTCGCGAGATGGTCGCAATCCTTCTGATCACTTTCCGATTACAGCAGTACTCGAACGAAAGCCGTAGCTTTCGAATCAATACTTCAAACGGGGCCAAACATGTCAGAGAATCGTTATTCGCTATCGGCATTCGTAGAAAAAACGAAGGACCGAGATCTTAAACAGGGACTCTTCGAACTCGAGTCACCACGGATGTTGGACATCAATCTGAACGGCGAAGTTTGGATCAAGATGGGTGCGATGGTTGCCTACACGGGCAACGTCAAGTTTGAACGCGAAGGTATCCTGGAACAGGGTATTGGAAACTTGCTGAAAAAAGCAGTCTCTGGCGAAGGCACTCGGCTCACACGTGCGGTTGGTAATGGCTCCGTTTTCTGCGCGGATACTGGCAAAAAGATCACGATACTCCAGCTTGAGAATGATGTAATCTTTGTCAATGGAAACGATTTGCTCGCGTTTGAGATGGCTTTGAAATACGACATCAAGATGATGAAAAAGATGTCTGCGATTCTCGCCGGAGGACTTTTCAACATCCGGCTCGAAGGTACCGGCATGGTTGCTATCACCAGTCATTACGACCCCATGACTTTACCCGTCACGCCTAACGCACCTGTCACAACAGACCCCAACGCAACGGTTCTTTGGTCGGGCAATCTCGAGCCGTCTTTTAAGACCGACATTCAATTGAAAACGCTTTTAGGTCGCGGGTCTGGCGAGTCGTTACAAATGCAGTTCCAAGGCGAAGGCTTTGTTGTTGTTCAACCGTACGAAGAAGTGTATTTCCAACACACGAGCTAACCGCCACTACACCACTACGACGGCACCATTTGCGGAGTCAAGCACATGGGATTCCTGAAGACGGGACTCACGCGGTTCGCAAACAATTGCAAATGGTCGTGGCAAGGCTGGAGATCTGCTTGGAAGACTGAGGCTACGCTTCGACAATGGACCTACGTTAACGCGATTTCAATTCTGCTGACTTGCGTCGTAGAGATGCAACCAGTCGAGCGAGCACTGATCTGGGCGCTCGGCATACTACTGCTCGCCGCCGAGATGATGAACACGGGCCTCGAAGAAATGGTCGACTACTATAGTCGCGAGCAAAACCCAATGGCAAAACGTGCGAAAGACTGCGGATCGTGTGCGGTTGCATTGACGGCGATCGCGGCAGGCGTCGCCTGGATCGTGGTGCTGGTTGGTTAGCGTTGCCGTCCGGTTAACGAGAACTAGGACTCGTCGAGCAAGCGAATGGCGGATTCAATTACTGGTATCGCGCGTGCAACTTCTTTCGCATCAATTTTAGACATATTGTCATCGGGCGTGTGAATCGTTTGCAGGATCGGCGGCGGCGCAATGCGTTTACCTTTCAATAGTGATTGAACTTTGAGGATCTCTGCTTGGTCAATCAATGTAATCGCAATCGTTGAGATGCCGCCTTCGACAAACGACAGGTGGTCGCCGGGCGGATATTCTTTGACTCCACTCACAATGACTGGCAAGTCTGCTTCCTTGCCCGCTTTGGCAATCGCTTTTTCTATCGCGTCACCTTTTTCAGCTCCCATCAACCACAGAGAATCGCCGTAGCCGAAAATATCGAAGTTCAAAAAATGCTTGGGCTGTTTCTTATCGTTAAGAGCTTTGAGTGCTGCAACGTAAGCCTTCGAGCCCACCAATCCGGTTTCTTCTTGGTCGAAAAAGACAACTTCCAACGAATGATTCGTGAGCGGTGTCGCCTGAAACTGTTCGACCATTTCGACCAACAACGCACAGCTACACGCGTTATCCACAGCCCCCTGCCCTACTCCAACCTGATCGAAGTGTGCTCCCAACAAAATGGTTTCGTCAGCCTTCGGACCCAACTCGACAATCAGGTTGTTGCCTTTAAACTCGTCGATCTCGAAAGGAGCCACGCGATACTCAATCTCAAGATCGTCGAGCATTTCTGTAACAGCCGCCATACGTCCGGTAGACGTCGCACTGCTCGTAACCGCCCGGACTCGAGCCGCAAATTCCAGACCTGCGCTGGTCAGTTCTGCATCAACTGGTTGCTGGTCTTGAATGTCATCCTCAACCGCCTCTTGAGCAAGAGCAAACGCGGAAAAACCAAACGTCAAAATCGCAACAAGAAGAAAACGCATCGGTGCAACTCGAGAGAACATGGAAAGGACAATCGAATGTATCGAAATCTCGGTTCGATTGCGAATTGACATCGTATCGATGCCGAATCTAGAAATCGATTTCCATTCCATCTTCTGCGAGCACAATTGGTGAAAAGATCGACTGTGCTTGCTCGATCGCTTCGGCTTCGATGCCTTGAATCAGCGGGTTGAAATGCAAAAGCACCAAGCCACCCACTTCCGCGCGTTTGGCAACTTCAGCCACCGGTGTTAGACAACTATGCCCTGTCTTTTCCGCCAACTCTTCCAAGCCATCTGGGAAATTGCACTCGTGAACGAGTAGATCGACGCCCCGTATGAATTCTTCGTATGCTGGATCAGTGCCGGCTGTCGTGTCGGTAATGAATGCGAGCGAACGATCCGGCCAGTCAATGCGATAGCCAACGCTCCCACCCGGATGATTCAACTTACAATATGTCACCGTGGCGTCGCCAAGTTTCAGCTCACTGGTCAGCGACTTTTCAATATAAGGAGGCTCGACCGGAAAAATCTCTGGCGAAAACAAGTGCTTTCGAACGGCTTCTAATTTCGCAGCCTCGCCGTGCACACGAACTTCGTCGAGCGGATGCTGATAGAGAATATCGAGCAAGTACGTCAAGCCAACGACATGATCCAAGTGCGCGTGGGTCAGTAAGATATCGATGCTTTGCGTTTGTAGATAAGCAGGCAACCGAAAGAACGAAGTGCCGGCGTCCAGTACGATACCAGCTTCTGGAATCATCACCGACGTCGTGTGTCGGTGTTCGTTCGGATGATATCCAGCAGTACCGAGGACAACAAGTTTCATGGCGGTTCTTGGGGTGGGTGCCGAAGTGCTAGTTCAAGCTTACCCTACGACTCCCGTGCCAAGCCACCCAAACCGCACGTCCAGGATACAAACAAACAACGCTGCGCCATCACTTACACAGCGATTGTCGTCAGATAGAACCAACACACCGGAAGTGTGCAGAACGTCCTATGGAACAAGCATGCGTTTCGCAACCTTTTTGGAACGCTTTGGCTGTAACCAGTCGCTTCCGCGATCAGACTACACGCTACTTGAACAAGCGGTTCAACTGCTTTCCAACTTCATCTTGCAGCCTGTTTTGAATTTGATTGCCAACCGGTTGTGATTGCTGCGGGGCCAATCCAGGCGTTTGCTGAGTACCGGGCGCCGTAGCGCCACCAGGTGCTGTAGCTTGACCACCACCAAGGAATCCTCGCAAAGCACCGCCCAACTCATCGCCGAGCGCTTCGTTGAGCTTTCCACCGAGCTGCTTGTCGATTTGCTTGCTAACCTGCCCCTGCAAATAACCCGTTGCGCCTTGTCTCGCGAGCTGTAGCGTGGCTTGCGTCAGTGCCTGTCGATCCAACACGGGCTTGGACGTTGTTCCACCAATCGGAATGGAAATCACTTGCCCTCTTAAACCCGCTAAGTGCGGAGAGCTTGCAATCCACTCGTCCAAAATAGGCACCTCTGCCATCACGGCCAGCGATTGATCGACGATTCCCACAGATCCGCGAGTGCGAATTGGCACGTCGTCGACCACCATTTGGAAGCCCTCGTGGAAGACGCGATTCTCAGCCATTTGAAATCCGATTTGTTGCTGCTGAAGTTGAACCCAGCTCTTCGTCGGATCGGCAATGCGTGATTCTCCCTTGCCGACAAGCCGCTTGATTTGCGTTGCCAAATCCAACAACTGAGTCGCTATTGGGCCAGGTCCAACGGCACCACCGTGGATGACGAATTCGCCTTCGACGTGGCCAGCCATCGGATCCATCAACGGAACTTCTGTTTTGTTGAGCGTTACAGAAAACGTTCCTTCCGCGCTCGTCGCATCCGCCAACAATGGCATGATGTACTTTATCCAGCCGCCTGTCATCTCCGAATCGAGCCGCACGTTTTCTGCGACCACACCCGGTGGCAACGTCATCCACATTTGCTCCGTATTCACGTACACACTTGGTTCAACGCGAACGCGACCTTCATTCACGGCGATTTCGAGCGGACTCGTTTGCAAAACGCCATTCTGAAGAACTGCGTTAACCTGCGCTTGCCCAAGAGGAATGCCGTAAGCATTTCCTGAGTCCCAACCAAGCCCCGCTTGCGCGACTAGCTCGTTTGCGACTAGGTCCGTCGACGGTTGCACAGGAAATACGGGTCCACGAACGAGGAACCGTTGACGTTGGTTTCCGACCAGCTCGACGCCCGGACCAATCATGTCACGGAAGATGGCAAGCAAGCCAGTCAAGTCGTAGCCATATTCTCCCGAAAGGTCGATGTTCATCGTCGACGTCAATCCAGAAGCTCGACCACCGGCGGCCAAGTTCAGCACTTTGCCTACAACTTGTGCGGTACTCAATTCCAACGAGTCCTGCCCACCGTCATACGTTCCCACGATCTGCGTAGTTAGCTCCGGCTCATCCCATAGGGGAGCACCTGTCGCGTCGAACACGGAAAGATTGTTGACCTTACCATCGAGATTGAAAGTCGTAGTTTCGCCTTTTGCCTCCAACGCTAATCGTCCAGCGGCTTCACCTTTCAGTTGCTGGCCCGATTCGCTAGGCATGATAGCCATCAAACGACCGAGATCAGCCCGATAGCCCACGTTTCCTGCAACGACAAAGTGCGGATCCATCTCGACCGCAAATCCATTTGCCGCCAACGAAACCGTGTTCGATGCAACCGTCGTTTCCGGGAAGCGGCTTGCAAACGTGGTCAGATCAACACTGCCCGCCGTCTGAATTCGTACGACCGGCTCGTTGACTGCGATGCCTTCGGTGACCGCCTGGAGATTCTTCATTTCTGCCTGCAACGAATGAATCACTGCCTGTTTTTGATTCGCTGTGACTTCGGTTGTCGCATCCACTTGACCGGCCACCTGCCAGTCGAGTCCGACGCCAACCGTTTTTGCTCGATTGAACCAACTTGCCAACTCACCACCTAAGCGACACGCTAATCGCCAATTTGAATCGGGACCAGGATTGGGAACAGGCTCACGAAGTTCCGCCACAAGAAAATCTTGTCCCGAATAAACATCAAAACGAGCGGAATCGATGGACGCGATTTGTTGACCGTTCAACGTCGCAGTCGCAATTGTCGAGCTATTCAGTTCTGCTTCCTGGGACAACAGCTGTTCGTTCTGCGTCATTTGGAAATCGAGCAGTCGCGTACGTCCATCCAGCTTCAATTGGTTCGGTTGCAACTCGCTCCACTGCACATAACTTTGAATTTTGCCCTTCATATAAAGGTTGCTCAAATCCATGACTTGGCCAAGCTGAAAGACCAACGCTTCCAAGTCTGCCTGTGCTTGGAGTTTGCCTTGCTGCAGTTTCCCTTCAGCCACGAGCGCGAAAAAGTCAGATCGCGCTGTAAAGTTCTCAACTTGAATGTCGCCTGCGTCCACAGCCGAAAAATCGACCTCTAACGGAAACTGCCAATCGATTGGCAAACCACCTCGTAGCACTTTGACGTCTGCCGTCCGCAGTTTTCCGGTCCACTTAGTGGCTACGCCTGGCTGCACGGCAGAATTCACAGTCCAAGAAACGCGACCGCTTTGGATCTGCACGTCATCGCGAATTTTCAGCAAGTGAGGCAGTGATCGCGTGAGTGCTGCGATGTCGATTTCGCCTTGCGTCGCGAGTTGTTGGCTACGAATCGCTTCCACAATTGCGTTGGGATCCATAAACCGATCGAGTTTGACGGTGGTCACTAACGAAGCTCGCCCATAGTCTGAATTCAGATCGGCTTGATCGATCGTGATGACGTTGTTTGCCATTTGGATTTTCGTATCGACCCTAGCCGAGTTGATTCGCAACACATCGGGACCCAACATCGAATTGGATGCTAGTGCAAGATTGTTGGTTTGCACGACGCCGTTTGCGATCAATTTCGGAATCGCATTTTGCACGACAGATTGGGTATCCGATTCCCAAGCCGCAACGAGGTCGGAACTAACCGAACCTTGCAGTTGCTCGATCGGTTGACCAGCACGCGTCGCTGCGTAACGCAACGGTGCGAGCGGCAAAGCGTCAGCCTTAACGGTTGCTTTACCCGTTGGTCCCAATGGCCACGTTTCCGTTGCAAGACCCATTGGCGTTGCGAAATCAATTGCGAAAGGTCGACCATCGAGTTGACCTTGCGCGGTTACCAGCCAGTCTTCTTCGGCGGCTTCTGCCAGATTGGCTTCGACGTTGACTTGCTGCAATTTCCAAGTGGTTTGGCTTGGCAACTCCGTTGCCACGATCTGCGCATCGACGAGCTTTATGTTGGCTGATATACCTGCCGCAGACGCTGGCTCTTCCGGAGTCTCTTCATCAGTCGCAGGTACAAGTTTCGCGATGGCATCTTCGAGATTGCTGCCATCTGGTCGCAGCAACAGATTGACCACTGGCTTTGTAATGACAATCGATCCGATCTCGCTCGAATTTGACGCGAGCGCCAACAGCGATTTATCACCCGTGATTTCGTCAGCCACAAGCATCGGATTGCCCTCGGTATCGGCGAACTGAATGCCTTTCATCGAAAGCGGACTGAACCAACCGACATTCATCGATTCGATCGTCAACTTGCCCGCATCCGCAGGTATGAATCTGGCCAGCAAGTAATCGCGTGCCGATGTTTTACTGAGAATCGTCGGTGCCAAGAAGACAAGCAGCAGCAGACCAACGAGCGCAAACAGTCCCCAACGCAGCCAACGACGGCGTGGTCGTTCTGTCTCTTCGATGAGGTCCTCCACGCGGGGCGGAGCTTCTTGTTGGATGGTAGTTCGATTCTTCTTCGGTCTGGACATGGTCATCCCTGACAAGTCGCGGTTCTCTGATTTGTGCTATCTTGTAGTTCGACGGGCGATTCAACGCCACTGAAGTTTTCCTGTGGACGTAACATCAGCTTGCATGCGATAGCGTCTGCTTTCCAGTTCCTCATCATGTTGCATCTCACCTTTGCTTACCCTGGACTCGCATGATGAGTGATAAGGTTACTGACCAATTCCCGAAGATATTTCGGGTGCGACAGCGATTCGACTCTCCAACTTGCGGTGACGTTACTGCTGAAACGAAAGCACAGCTTTCGTCATTAGGAGTTGGCGCAAAGATCCAACCGGGTCAAAGCATCGCTATCACCGCAGGCAGTCGAGGGATCGCGAACATCGCACAGATCATCCAGGCGATTGCTCAGTTTTTTATCGAGGCGGGTGGCAAACCGTTCATCGTGCCGTCGATGGGAAGTCACGGCGGCGGAACAGCTGACGGGCAACGGAAGGTGCTCGAGGCGTACGGCGTCACCGAATCGTTTTGTGGATGCCCGATTCAATCGAGTATGGAAACCGTTGTGATTGGCGAAGCGGAAGAAGGGTTCCCCATCTATTTCGATAAGTTCGCGCATGCAGCGGATCATGTTGTGATTTGCAACCGCGTCAAACCACACACAAACTTCGCAGGCGATATTCAAAGTGGCCTAATGAAGATGATGATGATTGGGCTAGGAAAGAAAGACGGGGCCGCACTTTATCATCGCGCGATTCATGATCACGGTTTTCCTCAGATCATTCGCAGTGTTGCACCGCAGGTCGTAAATAACGCAAACATTCTGTGCGGTGTTGCGATGGTAGAAAATGGCCTGGACGACACGGCAGAAATTCGGGCGTTAAAACCAGAGGAGTTCGAAACGGGAGAGAAAGAACTGTTGACCTTGGCGCGTGATTGGATGCCAAAACTGCCGTTCACCCAGATCGATGTACTACTGATCGATCGCATCGGCAAGAACATAAGCGGAACGGGAATGGACACCAACGTCATCGGCCGTAAGCACAGCGAACACGCACCAGGTGCACCAACGATCAAGCGTCTCATTGTTCGCGGTCTCACTAACGAAACTCACGGCAATGCCACCGGAATCGGGTTTGCCGAGTTTTGTTTGTCTCGCGTGGTCGAGGGAATGGATCGCGAGGTAACGATCTTGAATTGCCTCACTGCGCTCGATATTCCCGCCGCCCAGACTCCGGTTCACTATCCAACCGACAAAGAGACCGTGGCCACCGCACTAGGTACGCTCGGACTGACTCCCTCCGAAAAAGCGAGGCTCGTATGGATTCGCGATACGGGCCATTTGGAAGAGTTTTATTGCAGTGAAGCGTTCTTGCCGGAAGTGGAATCAAGCGGTCTGCTGGACGCGATCGAGTCTCCGACAGCAATGTCCTTCGACGCTCATGGCATGTTGGGTGACGTATGAATATGACGTTTAGATCGAATGACAAATGTGAGATTCGACAGCTTACCGGCCCAGCGAGGGGTGCTGATCGTTTCTTTTGTTAAAAAATCCCCGCAAGTCCCAACACAACGACCAAGGGTGCGTTGGACGAGATTAATACGAGTGTTATAGTTATCACAGGTGCGTCGGCAATTCTTGTTGGTCAAGTTCTTATCGCCGCGTTTCAGTCGTGGCCTGAGCAAGCAAGGTCGTTTGCACACCGTTGCGGAACATTTTTCTTGGAGTAAGTTCGCGTATGGCGAAAGAAGAAGCATTAGAAGTCGAGGGCGTGGTTACCCAAGCTCTCGCCAACACTCGATTTCGAGTTCAGGTTGATGATGGTCCACTCGTGTTAGCACACGTAGCAGGGAAAATGAGAAAGCACTTCATTCGAATTGTCCCAGGTGATCGAGTGCGAGTTGAACTCTCACCTTATGATTTGACAAAAGGTCGAATCGTCTATCGTGAACGATAGATCCGTCTGCCCAGCGTGAACTCATCGCGCTGCGATCAATAGAAGGAAGGTGCTGCGCCCGTCAGTCCTGCATGCTGCGAGACAGCTTTGGTGAAGCTTGTAACCAAGGCCGGGCAACCTGTCAGTCTCTCGATTGGTTCTTCCAAACGAGATCGATCAAGGAAATAGTCACAAATTCTCGATTTCGTGATTCGTTTCTCCCCATAAAATCGCCCTACGTGGCTCGCAACACCTTGCGACCGGCCCGTTTTCTGCGAAAAAACACGAACTGCGAAACCAAAACCCCTTGGTCGTAGTATTCCTTATTTAGAAAAGTCTCGCGGCGTTCGACCGCGATCAGCATACGCTCTGAAGGAGAATATCGTGATTCGTCGCATGCGTTCCATTATGCCGCTATTTCTGCTGCTCTTAGTAGCGATGCCTGTTGCTCAGGTACAAGCTCAACAACAGAACAAAACCGTAGCGGTCATGTCCGTTTCGAGTGTCGATAGTTTACTCGGTAACGTTGGCTATCTCGGCGAGGCAGCTGGCTTCGCCGAAGCACTTCCCATCGTGACGATGATGGCCGGCCCGTACCTAGAAGGCGTTGATCGTGGCAATCCCATTGGCATGGTGCTCAATACTGACGGCCAAGAGTTTTCGCCGCTTGGATTCGTACCAGTAAAGGACTTGGACAAAGTCTTTGCTGCAATGGAAGATACGGTTGGCTCACCTCGCGATGCAGGTAACGGCATCAAAGAGATCCCAGGCTTTCAGCCAATCTTTATCAAAGAGCAAGGCGGATTCGCCTTTATCGGTCAGACCATCGAATCGATGGGCGAGTTGCCACAAAAACCAGTAGCAAGCTTAGGCAATCTTCCCAACGAATACGATTTTGCCGTACGCGGCTTTTTGCAGAATATTCCCGAGGAATATCTACAGATGGCGGTCGACGGTCTTCAAGAAGGTGTGAAGCAAGGATTGGAGCAACTTCCTGAGGAAGACCGTGACAATCAAGCTCGCATGCTTGAAGCTCAAATGAAGCAGATGGAGAGCTACATCAAAGAATCCGACGAACTAACCATCGGTTGGAAAACGGAGCCCGCGAAAAAACGAACCTTCATCGACATTTCCTTCTCAGCGATCCCCGGCGGAACGCTCGCGAAGCAAATGAACACGATGGCAAACACTACAAGCGACTACAGCGGATTTGTCGTGCCTGGTGCTGCCATGAGCATGAACTTCAGCAGCGAGATTCCAGAAGAGCAGATAGCATCCAGCATGGAAGCCATCGAGGGCATGAAGGCAGCAGCACTCAAAGAAATCGACCGTGACGACAACCTTGAAGAAGACGGGCGCATGGCGGCCAAAAAAATGGCCGGCGCCGCTATCGACATCATGATCGAAACAATGAAGACGGGCAAAATGGACGGCGCTATGTCGATCGTGCTCGATTCGAACGACCTACAAATGGTCGGCGGTTTCCACGTCGCGGACGGCAAAGACATCGAGAACATTCTTCGCGATTTGGCAGAGATGGCAAAGAACGAAAAAGACTTTCCAGGCATCAACTTCAATGCTGAAAAAGCTGCCGGAGTCGCGTATCACACAATGGAGATGCCTGTTCCAGATGATGAAGAAGAAGCTAAAAAAATCTTGGGCGATTCTCTCGAGATGGCCGTCGGCGTCGGAGAAACCAGCGCTTATATCGGCTTTGGTAAAAACTGCGTCGAGAACCTCAAGCAAATCGTTGCCGGTCAGCCGAAAGCTAAAAAAGTCCTACCTTTCGACATGACCATGTCTCTGACGCCAATCATGGAATTCGTGGCTGGAATCGAAGACAATCCAATGATCGGAGCAGTAACAGACGCTCTGAAGGAAGACGACATGGATCACGTACGACTCCAAGTCGTTCCAAAACAGAACGGGTTTACTTACCGAATTGAGTTGGAAGAAGGCATCTTGCGAGCAATCGGTGCGGGCGTCAACACAGCCGGCGCTGGCGACTTTTAAATCGATTCCGACAGACGAAAAAACAAAAGGCCAGCGAGAAATCGCTGGCCTTTTTCGTTACATCTCTGATTGTTTGAGCCCACACCGATAATCAGCCTGGCTCACATCGATTCGCCGCTACGCTGAACCTTCTTCATTGGGAGGATTCTGACGCTTCTGGTCCGCGACACGCTTTTGAAATTCGTCATACGTCTTCGTCAACGACTGCAATAGACGCGGCACATGCGGAGCTGCGAGATATATGCGTGACGAGACTGCAGGCGTTGGCATCATGTTCGCCAAGAAATCGAATTTGAATTCCGACGCGGCATGGCCAATCATTACTCCGTTGGCATAAGAGCCCGGCAAGGTCTCATCCGCTATTTTCAAATCGTCGTAAATCTCTTGCAGCGTCGGTTTCTTTTGCTTCGGATTTGGCGGCGGCAGCTCGGGCGGTGTACCAAATCGCTTCGTGTACATTTCCAAGTTCGTCTTCAATGCCTGAATGAATTGTGGCATCGTCGAGTGCGGCATCACGACACGCGCAGCAATCTGTGCTGGCTGGCCGAGATTCTGCACAAAGTCCAACACGAACTCGGTATTACCCGTCATTACCAACACGCCCGTGCTGAAGGTTCCCGGCCCCACTTTTTCCGGCACCCTGGCCGACATGTGCTGAGGCTGCTGGGGCGGAGGATCCTGAGGTGGCTGGTCTTCTGGAAGATTCATGCAAAATACCTATCTGACAATTCGGCCGCGAATTCGGCTCTCGATGATACCCCTACGTCCATCGATCGGGAATCGGGCGTTTAGGGCGAAAGCGATACGGATTCGAGCAACTTCCTGCCGACTGGTTCCTTTGCATCGCCTGGGAGGGTCGAATATTCCACCAAGTAAAAATTTACTTGGGAAACTTTTTCCAATTCAGGATGCCGCTCGTGCCATTGTTCCCAAATAGCACGAAGCCGTTCCGGTCGCTTGGAATGCGGACGCGATGCTGTGGCCAAGATCTCTCCCAGCCGACCGACTCCCACGCCGAAGGAATCGCGAATATCCGGATCAAAGAAAGCTTCAACCTCCGTCAATTCATTACCCATTTCGTCAACGGGTGAAAACGAAAGCGATTCCCAGCTCGGCCCAATAATTCTCGCGAACGTTGGAAATACACCAAATGGCCAAGAATCGAGCATCGTGAATCCACAAAACACGTTGCTCAATACAAAAAACAACCCAACCGCAAACACTGCACGCAATTTTCGCGCGGTCGGTGGAGATTGATGATTGGACGCGTCACTTGTTTGCTCGTGCGCTACACCGAACGCGCTCAACAGCTTTGCCCAAACGGGCTGCCAATTGACGAACGTCAGATAGTAAAGCTGAAGCGGCCAAAACGAGATGTTCAAAAAGAACACGACCATCCAATGAAAACAGAATCCGCCAACCGCAGCCACGTATCGCCAACCTGGAAGGAAGATCAGAAAGATAAAACCGATCTCCATCAATATCGTCGTCAAGCCACCAAACTTGCACAGCATCGAATACTGGTCCATCCGAAATATCGGCGACCAACCGTCGCCGACAAACATCCGCAGCAACATTCGATTGCGTAGGTTATCGCTCAAGAACCATTCAGGGCCCGAGACCACGAACTTCCACATTCCGGGAAAGAAATAAATCACACCAAGGAAAAGCCAAATAAATCGAATCGGCAAACCATACACTCGATCCGGTCCCAGCATCGACGACTGACCTCGTCTTCTTCGTAACCAGGCATCCACCGAGAGTACATCTGCACATTTCGATACCGCGAGCAAAGCACCGATCCAAACCAAATAGTGGTGGTGCTCGATCTTGCCAAAGAACTGCGTGATTCCCATCAAATAGAACGTCAACAACGTCGCAGCAGCGCAAGCAAATCGCGTCCATAACCCGATCGCGCCCAACACGCATACCGCCACGAACAAACGGTACAGCCAAGTATTCAGCTCCGGTGACTCGGGCAAGTTCTCTACCATCCAGCTTAAGCCCGGCGGAGCAACACGACTCTCGTCCGGCACCTGCAACAACGAAAGAGTTTTTCGAAGCGAGACTCGTGGGTACAGCGTCAGGAAAAACGCGATCCGAAAAAGGGCCAGGTTGATTGGATACGATTCCGCCCCGAAAAAATCCGAGAACAAATTCGGATATCGCAAACTGCCCAACAACAACAGACTCTGACAAAATGCGTAGACCACGGTCAGTCGACCAAGGAACGTCATAATCAGCTGCAACAGCGCTGCCGGCTGCTCTTCTTTCGGCACTCCACCAACTAACCGCAACCCGCTGCCTCGCAGGTACCCAAATGGACCTTCACCCGCAATGACCGATTCGGCGAACTGAGTACCGAACACCAGTAAACTCAGCCAAAGTACGGCCGCCAGACTGCCGATCGCGACGGAAACCATCAGGACAATTCGTTGTTCTTTTGTCAGTTTTGCAAACATATTGCCCAGTGCGCGGCCGCTGTTTTAGGTTTCATGTCGATTCAGTGTACGCAATGAACTACCATTGAAGAACAAGTGTTCTGTCGTCTCTTCCAATCGCCAAGTCGATGAATATCGCCAAATACCCATCGCAAGTGAATTGGAGCGATCAACTTCGTTCACTCCAGTTGCAACTCGAAACGGACTGCGAATCAAATTGGTTGATCAATGTGCGCATCAAGACACTGCGCTACCTGATTTCTCGATACGGCGATCAACTGGCGGACGATGGACTGCCGCCCGTTCCCAATGGCAATCCTTACTACGGTACCGCTCGACCAAAGCTGGAGCCGGGGACCGTAAAAGACCCCGAGAGAATTCGCGGTTTCATAAATCGAATCCGCGAACGATGGCGTGTTCTTTGAAGAACAGATGAAGCCCGCCTAAGATCATTGCGTGGCCCTCTACCGACTGACGCTAGCCCAGTGACAACGACTGAGCGATCCGGCGATTCTCTTGCTGTACCAATTGCCCGCACGCCGCTGCAATGTCTTTTCCAAGTGAATACCGCGTTGTGGTGTCCAACCCGGACGATTTCAGCGTAGCAGCGAACGCGTCAATCGATGCTTTGCTACTTCCAATCAGGTTCGGGGCCGCATCAATCGGGTTGTACGGAATCAAGTTCACATGCACATTTAAACCCACGAGCCAATCGATCAACCGCTGAGCACAATCCTGCGAATCGTTCATCCCTGCAATCATGAGGTACTCGATCATGACTGGACACGACTGAAGCCGATTCATTTTTTCGATCGCCTCACGTAACGCCGATAGCGGATACTTCTTTGCAAGCGGAATCAGCTTTTCTCGAACGTCTTGGTCCACACTATGTAAACTCAGCGCCTGATTGATCTCGGGGAACTCTTCCGCACACCGCACCATGCCGTCCACAACTCCGACGCTCGAAACCAGAATGCGTGTCGGTGGATGGCAGAACATTTGCGTTGAAACGAGTGTTCTTAGAGCGTCAAACAGACCTGCTTCGTTGTGAAACGGTTCCCCCATTCCCATGAACACGATATTGCGAATCTTTCTTTCTTCTTTCGCAAGCAACTGACCGGCCAACACAACTTGGTCTAAGATCTCTCCGCAAGAAAGATTTTGCGCAACGCCCATCTTTCCAGTGGCGCAAAAGTCACAGGCCGCCGCACAACCAACTTGGCTAGAAACACAAAGCGTCGTGCGCCCCGTCGCGATGCGCAAGATTACGGTTTCGATCAGCATGCCACGATCTGTTTGCATCAACAACTTTGTAGCACCGTCAAGCGACGAATCGCACTGTTTGTTGACCTCCAACCAATGCAATCGCATCGCATCGCTAAATGAGAACCGCTCCGAGATTTCTGAATCTTCGACGAAGCGTTTACATAGCGACGTTCGTAGCTTGCGTATCTGTCCCGGGTCTAGACCCTGTAGTTTTCGAAAGGCTTCAGTCGCCTCGAGATCGTAGATGCTTGTTACTGACATGCCTATTGAAACGTTGGAGTGCGTCGCGCGGTACCCACTGATGTGCAGGGACTAGAAAGAATAGCAGGCTCGAACGAAAAAGTGTGTTAGGGCGTTCTTTTATCCGTCAGCTCGACGTTTTAGCGGTGAGTTCACTTGCATTGGTCGTAGCGGAACAACGTCTGCAACTCTGGCAGATGCCGTGCCGATGGGCAATAGATTTGGCCTACATAGGTTGTTCGTACCAAACGATATTGTTGCTCGCCTGGCCTGCGACGACGAAATCTAGATCTCCATCGTTGTCCATGTCGATCGCTCGAATGTCGTACGCTGCTTGATTTTCGCCGATGACTCGCGGAGTAAACTGGCCATGCCCATCATTGTCGTACCAAACCGCGAGCTTGCTCAGTCGCGCGCACGTTGCGCCGTCCAAATCGCCGTCGCCATCGACGTCCACTAGTTGTAGGCAGTGCGGAGCCTCGAGCGACGGGTCGATTTCGTGCTTCTTCCACGTGGGTCCTTCAAACCACAGGACGCCTTTGCCATGGCCGCGCGTCGCGAAGAAGTCCATATGGCCGTCCCCGTTGAGGTCACCCGGCATGATGCACGTAGCACCGACTTCATTGTCTGAGATCAGCTCTTTCTTCCACGGTTGTTTCGGATTAGCTTGATTCTTCCACCATGCGAACCAGTTACCACCCTCGAACGGTTTGCCTTTTGCCCCGATACACACGTCTCCGCGTCCATCGCCATCAACGTCACCAAACCCGAAGTAGTGATTGCCGCCCGGAGCGTCACCCTTTGCGAGCACGTGACGCTGCCAGAGGTCGCGAGGGTTTGGCGGGATATCCAACCATGTCAGTGAATTGGGGGCCGCTCCATCGACTGCGAAGTTGTTGACTAGTAGATCATTCTTGCCGTCGCCGTTGATGTCGGCTTTGAGAGTGCAGTGGATACCGTGAATCTCATTGTCGATCACGTGGTGTTTCCACTCGCCTTCGAGTGGATTGGCTGGATTCTCAAGCCAGAATACGCCCTGTTTGGCGACCGCGGCGATGTAGTCCAAGTCTCCATCACCATCGACGTCCATGACCTCGCTGTGAATGCAGCTCCAGTTTCGCCGTGGACCTCGAAACAACGTTTTTTCTTTCCAGTTGGGTGCGACAAACATTCGCGAAGACCCGCCGCATGAGGCAATGACGTCGGGTAGCCCATCTCCGGTAAAGTCACCCGCGACCGCAGTCTGATTGGCTGCGCCTTCGAAAATGATGTGCTTCTTCCACAAATCGATCCGGCGACTCGTTACCTCTTGGGCCAACAAGCATGTCGAGGCGTGCAGAAAAAACACGACCGGGAATAGTCGAAGATTGAATGCTTGCTGGAGCTTCATGAATCAAAAGTCATCTGAGAAGTAGTTTGAAATGAAGAGCATGGAGGACTCCCTTGGCAACGGCATATTTCACATCTCAGCCGCCCCAGGTGCCAGTCGATCATATCGTATCAGAACGGCGAATTACCGTGGTTGAAAACGAAATCCCCGCAGACGAGGAGTCTTTGCCTCCGAGTCAATCTGGCTGCGCTTTTGCTTTTGCATTCGCCTCTGCCCTGGCCGCCCGCAACTGAACGATCGAACCGTACGCGGTGTAGCTTCGACGGATACCTAGGGGGAGTTGCGGACAAAACAAGTTCGCATGGCGCAATTTCGGGTAGTCGCAAATCGGTCCCAACTGTTCGACGCCAAGCGTTGTGCCCGAGATACGGAGCTCTTCGAGGCTCGCCTTGCTCTGCAAATTCTCAAACCAATCGTTCGGCATTTCGAATGTGTTCGAAAGATTCAGCTTCAACTTGACCAGGTTTTCCAACTCACAAACCAGGTTTAGTTTTTCTGCTTGCCCACTTTCACTTTCCCAGAGCACCAATTCAGTCACGTTTGGACAGACTTTGACAACATCGATCCAATGATCGATTGAAAACGTGTCCGGCCGACATTCGTCACTGACAATCGAAACATATTCAACATTTTCCAAAACCGGCAATTCGTGAATTCGAAAGTCACTTGGTTCGCCATAAAACCGTAAAACTTGTTTGGACTCGTGTCGATGATGAACCAGTGCAACGCCATGATTCAAAGGAAATTGTGGTCCTCCAATGAAAGGGACCTCGCCACAAAGAAACGCAGTCAATCTGTCCGAGCAGTTTTCAACAGAGTATCTGAAAGTCGAGTAGTTAAACTGATCAAGAAAATGAACCCGCGCTTCAGTAATGCTTGTGCTCCCTTGGATAAGCTCCACAACCCGATTGGAAAATTCGGAAGATCGAACATTGAGGTAAACTGATCTCGGCGACAAACGGTTCAGTGCCTGGGTCAATTCGTTTTCTCCCAAGTCATTTAGGGTTAAATAACTTGGCTCGATACCCGTGAGCAGTAGGTCGTCCAATTCACCAGCTAGGAGTTCGCATTCCCAATACTTTTTTCGCTGTCGGATTCCTAGCCCAGGTCTTTTCAAGATAAGACTCGATCGCCAGCTCAAATCGAAATTGTTCGAAATGTCGACAAACTGAAGCGTTGCAATCGACTTTACGGATGCCAAACCGACATCGGTAATATCCTCATTGCCCCAGATCGACAAACGCTCCAATGACTTAAGTTCTCCGATGGCGGCAAGATGTTCGTCAGTCAGCCCAGCACGCTCAAGATAAAGCCGTTTGAGTTTGGGCAAGTGCTTAAAAGCTCGAAGTTCTTTCACGCCGACTTTTTTCTTGTTCGCAAACACAGCTTCGACATGAGACGATTGACCTTCGGAAAACAAAAAGGTCAGAAATCCGGGAATTTGTGAGCCAATAGTTTCCACTTTGCCGCCACGTGCCAATATCGGCTCAACAATTCTCCACTCGCGTTTGATTGGCTCGACAAATCCAAACCAAAGGCCGAGCCCTCCACCAATCACAAACGTGAACCACAGCAAGAAACCGAGAGAAAAACGAAACCGAATTCTTTTCAAATTCAAGTGCGGCATGGAGTCAGAAATCCAGGTCGGTTCGGAGAAAAAGATTCAGCCAGACAAACAACAGCCTATATGGTAACCGGACGGACCATCGCTTACGCGTCAGGTTTCCAGCTATGGTTTTGAAGCTTTAGGACAAAGTAGTAAGCGACATTGTGGGGCGTTCGGTTGCCATTGCCACTAGACACTACAACTCAGGTGACCGATGAGCACTTCCGTCGCGCATGCGTTACTTTTCCCAAGTCGATGCAGAATCCAACGCAGAATCTGCCCGCATCAGTAGGCGCAGGCGAGCAAGACAATTTGTGCAGACATAAAAAAACCCCGCGAAAAGCAGGGTCATGCTGCTTCATGCGAGGCAGTGCAAAGTAATGAGGCGGAGGACAAGGGATTCGAAGCTTCTACGTTTTCCGGCGAAAAACAGAGTGTATCATTCCAAGTCGACGCAAAATCCGACGCACTCGCTGCAATCAATGCGTCGTGGGAGTTGTTGCCTGTGACTGTGCAGAAACAGATACTCACCCTAGTGCACGACACTCTAAGAAAAACATCGTCATGATCGTCATTGAAACGCCTGACCAATCTCCCACGCGTGGGTAGGGTGACTTGCTACCACGTCCTGCGATTTAAGCTGCCAACGAGTAGGGTCTAGTAGTGCTCTGCCCGCAAGCAGTTCACCGTGACCGGGTCACAAACGAAACGCTCAGCTGGGCAAGTTTCGCGTTAACGACAGGCAAGTCGCAGTAGAGAAAGTATGTCTTGCATGCGAGGATACGGCCCGCAAGGCTGACACCCGCGTTTTCCAATTTGTTTGGTCTTGGGACGGCTGCGCAATGGCTCGAAAAAATCGGCACTACTGGCAGCGGTTTAAGAAGGATCTCACGAAGCGGTTTCAAGAGGGTGCTCGCGAGCGCGGGTTATTTAGCGACCCGAAGCACTACAACCAAGATCTCGCATTGATGCGACGCTTCGGTCAACTAAGCGACTGTGACGATCGTGAAGACCTTCTCAGAACACTTCTACTCGATCCACGAACAGATCCGATGATTGCCCTTAAAGCGGTAGACGTCTTGATTGCGGACAACGCGGTGCGAATCAGAGCGAGGAAATGAGTTTCAATGACGGCAGAGATCGCGTACCGTCGACGATCTGCAAATTGCATGACCATAGATGAAGCCCAAGAACGTCTATTCTAAACCATTTATTTTCGACTAAGTCGTTGCTAGTGTTCATCTGACAAGCGTACTCACTGGCCATGAATTGGGAACCATGAACACGAGCGAGAGCAATGGAAGACGTTGCACCGACTTGAAACGCAAGAAGAATCAACTTTCCCCCCTCTGCGGACAGGAGTGACATGTTTGAGGCGGGTGTGCGGATTGTGAGATGATGATTCGGTGAATTTCGACATGCGTCATGTCAGATTTCATGCTTACATCTGATCACGTAAAATACGGACCAAATTCCCAATCACCCAGCTACATCGCTTATTCCTATGAACTGGTATTTCCGAAAAGATGGAATCGAAAAAGGTCCAATTACATCCCAGCAACTGAGAGCACTCGCACGCAAAGGTGTAATTACTGCAGAAGATCAGGTGCGTCGCGAAGACCTTGCCGAATGGCTTCTTGCTACATCTGTGAAAGGTCTTGTGCCAGAAGTCTTAACTGCCACGAACTGGCAACTTACCAAAGGTGTTCTTGGCGGTCATCGCATCAAACTCGGCTGTCCCCACTGCCAAGAGTCACTTGTGGTAGACCTGGACATGGCGGGGCAGCAGGACGCCTGTCCTCAATGCACCAGGGCTTTCATGGTTCCGATTGAACCGGCGGAGGATCTGAAGCGACAGCACCAAGACGAAGAGGTAAATCGACGAGCAAAACAGGATGCTGAAGAGCAGGCGTACGCCCATCAAGCCATCGTGGAAGCAAACGAAACGCCACAGATGGTGGAGACATCAACGCGAAAGCGGTTGCCTGTCGATGATCTGCTGGAGTGGTGTATCGGTATTGGCCGCGACTACTTGAAGATTGTGATCTGGATTTATCGATTTCTGCTTTACGCTTCGGCAGCTGTTGCCATCATCGGGCTGATCGCAATGATCTTCGGCATTTTCGTTGCCGTATTCGAACCAGAAGGCATGAAACTAACGGGCGCCCTTTTGCTTATTGGAGGAGTTAGAGCATTGCTCTTCTCCCTGTTTACGTTTTTGTTTTCCCTTCTGGGCTTAGTGGCCGTATCGGTCGCCGCGTGTGTCTTCTCCATCCAAGAGCACGCGAAAGAAATCGCTATGAAATAGTCTGGGATATGACGAACACTCGACAGATGGTCGGAATATCGGAGAATAGTGGAGCGGGAAGAGGCGTCGGCGCGTAAAAGTATGTGCCATGGTCCAACCACTTTCAATTGAATGAGTACGTCGAGCGCGGGATTAGCTACCTGCACTGGGTTCGGCATGTCGGCTCGCAAATCCGCCGGCATGCTGAATCGACTCGGCATGAGGGTTTGCGTATGGTCGACTTCGGACAACTACAGTCTTTCTATCGAGTTGAAGACGCGATTTTTGAATTCGAGCGGAGCTGCCGATGGCTACTACATTATGGGGCCGGTGAAAGGCTCGAATATCGTGACGAATTAATTCGGACTTATCTTGAGCTAATCGACGCCGCGAGTATTAAGGAGAACTGGCAAAAGGCATTCGCTGGTGATCGGATGACGTTCAAGCCATCCAAGTTCATGTCCAAATTGAGAAGACAAACGAAAGAAGTTTTTCGATTGATAGAATCAACGAATGATTGGGATGCAATCATGTCTGGCCAGCAGTCGCCACCACCGGACGAATCGACAGTTGCCCTTGCAATGGGGCTTCTTGCCAAACTGATGAGGCATCGAGAAAAGCTGGTAGAGTTTCTTCCCCGCACTTGGACCATCGAAGAAATCGAATCCTACAAAGCCACCCGCAAATCAGACGTCAACGATCAAGTCCCTGCGATTAAGGACGCTGCACAAAAGGGCAACCACCCGGCATCGAAGACAGAGGAGAGGTTCCGAAAGCCATATGGCTGGTGGAAGAGCTACCTACTTCCGAAACTCGAAGAAATGGCCGAAGCTGATCCGCCGATCAAATGCCCCACTCGACAAGAATTGGCAGTCCAGTTTGATACCAGCTCATCAACGGTGCAGAAGTGTTTCACGGAAAGTGACGTTCTTCGAGCTTGGAAGAATCGCACTGCGATCACCGTCAAGGCCACTGGGGCCTTCGACAAGACCGACCATCGCCATTTGTCTGATACTGAGGTGGCCGAAGCACTGCAATGCATTGAGAATCAAATGAAAAATGCACCTCAAGCCGATCAGGCTAAATACAGAAAGCAACTTGACGAAATGGACCCTCAAAAGTTGGCCGAAACACTTAGCACGTTCGCGAATGCGGATGAATAGCTCCACGTAGCCATAGCACGCGAAAACGACGCATTCGTGGCTCATTCGCGAATGGCTCACCAGGGTAGACACCTCTACTAAGGAGCCATTCAGACAGATGAGCACATTACCGAAAGCATGGACACCCGGAGTTATCGCCAACGAGTTGGGCGAATCTCTTTCTCGCGTACGCTACGTGCTACGTACTCGGCACCATATCGCGCCGATTGGTCGAGCCGGCCTCATTCGCATCTACTCAGCTGACGCTGTTGCAAAAGTTCGTCACGAACTAAACGCGATCGACGCACGTCGGCAAGGTGGTGACCGATGAGCGTGACACATCTAGATGATGGCTACCTTCGAATACGGAGGGCTTTGCCTTGAACGCACGACGCAAAGTGCTGCTAATAACGCAGGGAAATCTCGTTCAGGTGTATGCGGACCGGCAGACGGATGTGAAGCACGTCGTCGCGCCGTTGATGCAAGGCTCAGCGGGAGAGATTGCGGCGGAACTATACATCGAATCACGACTCCCCTATCCGTACCGCGACTTCTACTTTCCTGGAAACTTACGAATACAGTGCATTGCCGAGCCGTGCAGCGTCCTCGATCTGTATTGGCGCGACGTTGATCTTTCGATTGTTCGTGAAGCCAAGCGGTTGCGCTGCGATATGGAGGTGGTGGAATGTCGAGTTTGAAGACACAGCAAACGGTACGGGCGTTGCTCGACACGTTGGCAGAACGTGGGTACGACGTTGAGCGCGGCGATGCAATGGCTGATCGTCTAGGGTACAGCGAGGTGGACGCGGCGATGATGATCGGCATTTCTGCGCGAAAGCTCTACCAGCTTCGCTCTGAAGGCAAAATCAAAGCCAAAAAGATCGGATCGCGCGTAATCTATTCACGTGGTGAGCTTATTCGCTTCCTCGATTCGGAGGACGAATGATGCCAAAGGAAATCGATAAGCCCACCGTCCCGCAGCTGATGATGGATATCGTCGATGAGTCCTGCGAGCTGTTTCACGATGGCGACGTACCATATGCAACGATTCTAGGTTCAACGCGAAAAACAATGGCCGTCGATGGCAAAGTGTTCAAGCGATGGATCGCTCGACAGCTTTACATTGCTTACGACAGCACGCCAACTGACTCGACTCTTGCTGACGGTATCCGTGGCATAGCCGGTAAGGCACAATTCGAAGGTGCCGACATTTCGGTGAATGTCCGTTTGGCTGGCGACAAAGACAACGTCTACATCGATCTTGGAGACGATGGCTATAAGTTTGTGAAGATCAGTAAGCGAGGATGGAGGATTATCGACGATGCCGAAGTTCGATTCCGTCGACCCGGCGGTCTGAAGGCGCTTCCCCATCCGGTAGGGCTTGATGTTGGCGACAACGGTAGTCTTGATCGTCTGCGCGAATTTATCAATTGCAGCGATGACGATTGGGTGCTGATAGTTGGATGGCTAATCGCAGCGTTTCGACCAACTGGACCGTATCCGATTCTGCTGCTAAGCGGCGAGCAGGGTAGCGCGAAATCGACGACGGCCAGGATTCTACGTTCGCTTGTGGATCCCAATAGTGCAGCGCTGCGTGCTACTCCACGCAATGAGCAGGACTTAGCGATTGCCTGTAACAACGGTTGGGTTCAAGCATTCGACAATCTCTCAGACGTTAAACCGTGGCTGTCAGATGCACTTTGCCGCATCGCAACAGGCGGCGGATTCGCGGCGCGTACGCACTACTCAAATGATGAAGAGACTCTGTTTGACTTTCAACGACCGATAATCCTTACGAGCATCACCGACGTCGCTTCACGGTCGGATTTACTGGATCGCAGTATCATGGTTCAACTCAACCGAATCCCGGAAGAGGCACGACGGACCGAGGCAGACATTAACGCTGCGTTCGAGCAAGCTAGACCGGCGATCTTCGGTGGTCTTTGCAACGCGATATCGGCGGCGCTTCGGTACTTTGAGGAAACGCATATCGATGAGTTACCACGGATGGCAGATGCAGCGGTATGGGTACAGGCGGCAGAGCAGGCGCTTGGCTGGGACGTTGGCCGATTCAACGAGCTATACCTGGGCAATCGTGAAAAAGCCGATGCAATGGCCATTGATGGCGATCTGTTGGCATCCGCGATTAAGGCAATGATGAACGATATCCTTGCATTCAGCGGTACTGCTACCGAACTTGTAAAGCGCCTCCGTGAATACGTTCGTTCGGATTCCCTTCAATACATTCCGTCACCACGGAAAATCAAGGGTGCACTGACGCGGATTGCCCCAAACCTTCGTCGCAACGCGAATATCGAAGTCGATACGAGCAGATCGGGCTCAGCGCGGAAAATCTTTATCACTCGGTTAGATGACGATAGTGACGCTAATGACGATCTTTTCACAACACCTCGGTGCGACACTAACCACAGTCAGCAAAAAGTGGAGTTGAAGCTATGATTTCCGACCCTCTCAACGGGCTAATCCAGCGTTGCCGCGCCTACGGCATTGAATTGTCGATTGATGGCGACGATCTTCTGATTCGCGGACGAAAGCATGTGCTGACCAACGAACTGCTATCGGAGTTGAAAGAAAACAAGCAGGCAATTCTGACTCGACTTGAGTTCTACGAAGAACGGGCGGCGATTCGCGAGCACGATGGCGGAATGGAGCAAATCGATGCAGAAGAAGCCGCCTGGTTAGATCGACTTTGGAAACACTTTAATTGACCGCTAGCCTACCAACCGATACTATTAATGTAGTTGGCTAGCAAACAACGGATCAAGCGATGGCGAAAAAGAAACCGAAGACAATCAGCGACCAGTTACGACAGTTCATTGCGGATTCCGAATTGTCGCGATACGAAATCGCAAAACGTAGTGAGGTGGATGCATCACAGTTGCATCGCTTCTTGAATGGCAGCGGCGCCATGAAGACTGATAGTTCACTCGATGCCGTGTGTGACGTTCTCGGACTGGTTCTCACGGAGAAAAAGTAATGGCTTCACTGTCAACGAGCAAAGCGAACGGCCGTCGCAAGATTCAATTCTTGCTCCATGGCAAACGAAAAACGATTAATCTCGGCAAGATTGCAAAACGACAAGCCGAATCCGTGAAGCTTCATATCGAACACTTGGTGTCCGCGAAAATCACTGGCCATTCCGTACCCGAGCAAACAGCACACTGGGTGGCGTCTCTCGATGCGAGCGGCGACAAGCTGGCAGATGATCTGGCGAAATACGAACTGATAGAAAGCCAGCGGTCAAAGATGCCTCTTAGTCTGGAGGCTTTCATTGAAACATATGTTGATTCAAGAACCGACGTCAAACCGGCCACCAAAGAGATCTGGAGACAGGGCAAGAACGGACTTATTAAACAGTTCGGTGCAAATCGATTGCTATCGGATATCACCCCAGGCGAAGCAGACGCCTACAAGCTGGAACTACTGAAGAAGCTAAAAAGTTACACCGTCAGAAAGCGGCTGTACTTCGCGACCTTGATCTTCAAAGCGGCAGTTCGACACAAAGTAATTCGCGTGAATCCGTTTGAAGGTGTTTCGGTAAAAGTCTCGATGGAGAACCGACAGCATTTCGTAACAGACGAAGATGCTCAAAAGATATTGAAAGCATGTCCATCCACAGATTGGAAGCTGATCTTCGCACTGGCCAGATACGGCGGTCTGCGTTGTCCATCAGAGGTCTTGTCCGTGCGTTGGTGTGACGTCATATGGGAAGCTGGTCGTGACGAGAGCGGCAACCCCATCGGTAGGATTCACGTCACGTCGCCAAAGACAGAACACCATGTCGGCAAAGAATCTAGGGTCATTCCACTGTTTGCGAAACTTCGCCAAGTACTCGAAGCAGCGTTTGACGAACGATTCTTAGACAACGGCTACGATCCAGCCCAAGACGGCGACTCTTACATTGTCAACGAACGATTCCGACGCGCTGCTGTCAGTGATGCCGGATGGCGCAACGTAAACCTCCGCACCACCTTTCAAAAGATTGTAAAGCGTACCGGTTTGAAACCATGGCCAAAACTGCTTCACAATCTGCGGTCATCATGCGAAACCGAGTTGGTCGAGAATACTCCGATCCATGTCGTTGCGGACTGGATGGGCCATTCGGT
Organism: uncultured Pirellulaceae bacterium; assembly: GCA_964397295.1. Taxonomy (GTDB): domain Bacteria; phylum Planctomycetota; class Planctomycetia; order Pirellulales; family Pirellulaceae; genus CAYNJG01. Next base: position 8,526 of record CAYNJG010000020.1, on the reverse strand, counting down.
GGCCATCGCGACCAAGCACTACACCCAAGTGACCGATGAGCACTTCCGACGCGCGTGCGTCACTTTTCCCAAGTCGACGCAAAATCCGACGCAGTATGTGTCCGCAGACGTAAGCACGGACGTGCAAGCCGATTGTGCAGACATAAAAAAACCCCGCGAAAAGCAGGGTCATGCTGCTTCATGCGAGGCAGTGCAAAGTAATGAGGCGGAGGACAAGGGATTCGAACCCTCAACCGGTTGCCCGGCGCCGCATTTCGAATGCGGTTGCTAACCATTCGCATATCCTCCAATGGTTTCGACCCATATCTTGACGAGATACTGCGTTCTAAGCAAGACGTCCAAACGCAGCCGGAGTTCGCCGCAATTTCACGACTGCCAAGACACACAGACCGCCTCAAAGAACGTCCGATGGCGAGACACCCAAGTCGACAATACTGCAGGCCTGGATCGCATCGAGCCCAAGTTCCTTGAGCTCCGCGAGTACTTCGGGAGATTCGGTGCCGGGATTCAGCCAAAGCTCGTCGTGGTCGATCGCGGCCACTTCGCCGAGGACCGTGAGCAAAATTCGCGGTGGCAGGTAGACGCTGATACGATTCAATTTAGTTTCGGGTACGTCGGCCAACGTCTTGTACGCTGTCAAGTCTTCGATCGTGGACTCTTTCGGATTGATCGGATACACCTCATAGCCATGTTGATAATGAGCGCGAACAGAAATGTTGCCGAACTTCGATCGGTTCGAACTGGCTCCAAGAATGGCGACGGTTGGTTTTGACATGTTGATTCCTCCGTTACGATACGTGCTCGCCCGTGACTTTTATTTTCTCGCACCAGAATAGTCTATGAACAGCGATTCCGTCTCACAGCATCGCAATGAAGCTGCAAATGCAATCAGCGTCGCGGTGATTACCGTTAGCGATACCCGCACAATGGAAACAGATCGCGGCGGACAAACGATTTTAGACTTATTGGAAGGAACCGAGCATCGAGTCGTTTCGCGTGTGATTGTTCGAGACGAACCAGCCGAAATCGTGAAAGCGGTTGAAGACTCGCTGACTGTCGCCGGTGCGATTTTGATTACGGGCGGCACTGGGATCAGCAATCGAGATCAAACGTACGAAACCATCACTGGTCTTCTGAACAAACCAATTCCAGGTTACGGCGAATTATTTCGCATGCTCAGCTACGAAGAAATTGGTGCGGCTTCGATGCTCAGTCGTGCTACCGGTGGCATCCGAGGAAACACCGTCATCTTGACTATGCCGGGTTCGACCGCTGCCGTGAAGCTGGCGATGGAAAAGCTGATTATCCCGGAACTCGCGCATTTAGTTCACGAAGCATCAAAATAGTGGCTAGCACTGCATCGCGTGCGACGGTGAATGCTCTTCAGCCCCTCACGACGATTTCGTAATCTCCGCGAAAACCCTGAGGGCCTTCTTGCCACTAGGCCTGTTGAACGGAGACATCCATGCGTAAACCGGTAGCTTATTTAGTCGCGATTTTGGTCGGGGCAATCGTTTGGTTCTTCTTTCAGAACTTCAAAATCGAAGGAACCGATTCGCTGCGTGTGATTGCGAAGAACGAAGATCTAGATTCCCTTCCATTTGGTGACAGCAACGAAGAGTCCAAGTCTCGATTCTCGTTCCCAAAAATCAGTCTGGGACGCAGCACACCGAACGCATCAGCGGCACCAACTTTCAATGAGCGATCGGTTGTTGCAAAAACGATCAGTAGCCAACCACAAGCGCCAAAGCAAAATCCCGACACGATTCGAGTTGCGTCGTTTCACTTACAACACTTCGGTTCGAAAGCCGCGGATCCCGAACTGACCATGAACGCGGTTGCGCGGGTCGTTCGTCTGTTCGACGTTATTGCACTACAAGGAATTCAAACCGGCGGCGAAGGCAGCATTGCGGACTTGTCGCTGAAGGCAGGACCACAATACGCGTATCTTTTGGCGTCACCTGCCTCGATTGCACAGCAAGACGAACTGTATGCATTTATCTACAACAAAAACACCATCGTTGCGGATCGTGGCGAAGGCTTGTACACGCTGGGTGATCCCGACAATCTATTGCGTCGTGCTCCGCTGATTGGCTGGTTTAAAGCCAAAAAACCAAACGAAAACGACGCGTTCACTTTCACGCTCGTAAACGTCAATACCGAGCGTCGACACACGGTGCAAGAACTGAATGTGCTAGACAACGTCATGCACGAAGTGCGTCAAGATTGGCGGGACGAAGATGACGTCATCATGCTGGGTTGCTTCCAACGTCCTGAAACCCAACTCGAAGGTCTCGGTCAGGTGCGAGGCCTCGTGCCCGCCATTCGTTCAGTTCCAACCAATTTGCGTGGCGACGCTCAAACGGAAAACATTCTGTTTCGCAGTCTTGAAACCGATGAGTTCACCGGTCGTTCGGGGGTATTTCAGTTCCTTCGAGCCTACAACCTGAGCATGGACCAAGCGTCGCAGGTTTCGGAATACTTACCGGTATGGGCGGAGTTTTCGATTTACGAAGGCGGCCAACAAGGTCGTGTCGCAAAGCGCGAGACAGAGGTCTCGCGATAGTTGCTTCGCGGACGTAGTGAGAAATCGAATCGCAGAAACGCTAGGCTATGTTCTGCAAGCATCGCAACTTTACCCGATGACTTCATCGATTTCGGAGTACCCACATGTTTTCACTTCGTTGCGTGGTCATTTTCTTTGCAGTCGTATCCACGTCGTTCGCCGATGAACTAGGCAAACGGTTAAGGGAAGAAACTCGAAGTCTACCGGGCTACGAACTTAAAACGGATCTTCCGTATGCAGACAACGAAAACCAACGGCAGATGTTGGATCTATTCCTGCCAACGAACAAAATAGAAAAACCACGACCGTTGCTAGTGTTCATTCATGGTGGGGCCTGGCTAGGTGGGAACAAACGAGGTGGTCTCCATCAACTTCGACCGTTTTTAGACGGCCAGTACGTCGGCGCGTCGACTGGATATCGGCTAACGGGCGAAGCAATCTGGCCCGCGCAGATTCACGATTGCAAAGCCGCGATTCGTTGGCTTCGTGGAAACGCCAAGGAATACGGAATTGATCCTGAGCGAATCGTTGTGTTCGGCACTTCGGCAGGCGGCCACCTCGTGTCGATGCTTGGTACGTCCGGTGATGTGGAAGCGCTGGAAGGCAAACTTGGGAAGCATCTCGACCAAAGTAGTCGCGTCAGTGGCGTGATCAACTTCTTTGGACCCACCGAACTACTCTCGATGGGACAAAGTCCAGCTCTCGATCATGATGCAGTCGATTCCCCCGAATCAAAACTCGTTGGCGGAACGCTAGCGAATCATCAAGACCTAGCTCGTAGCGCCTCTCCAACAACTCACGTAACGGAGGATGATGCTCCGCATTTTATTGCTCATGGTACGAAAGACCGCTTAGTACCGTTTCAACAATCCGAACTTCTACACGCAAAGCTCAAGGCCGCAAACGTGCCGAGCCTCTTCGTTCGCATGGAAAACGGCGGGCACGGCTTTCAGCATCCGGAACTAACCGAACGCATCAAACGGTTCTTGAGCAATACGTTCGGCGGCGCAGAAGAAGAGATCTCAGACGGTCCCATCGTCGTAAAACGCAAATAGCGATTACACTACGCGTTAGTAGTCTGCCGTGCGGTAACGTCGTCGCGTTCCACGGCGTCGCGATGATGATCTGCGGCGAGATTGGGTGGGTTCTTCATACCAGTAACCGCCCAGCATTCGATAGAACAGTAGAATTACGAATGCACCAAGAGTCCCAGCAACCAATCCGCTGGGACTGATCGGCGTCACGCGTTCGGCTTTGCCTAGCAACGACCAAACACCGCAACCAATGATGACGCCCGCAATACCCATGGCCAGAGTCGCCAACGCGCCGCCAGGATCTCGACCCGGCATGACCGCCTTCGCCAACAATCCCACAACGGTGCCGTAGCCGATCCAAACGAGGATGTCGGTGACCCAGGATTCAACGGCCGGTGCAAATTCGACCATGGCGATTGCTCACTCAAGTTCGTGCTGATTAGCTGCTTTCCGCGCATAAATTGGCGGCACTCAATCGGTATCGACAACCTATATTGCCAGCTTTAGCCAATTCTTATTATTCTGCTAGCGATTCAATCCCGCAGTGGACGAAACACGTCGCCGAAGCGAGTTTTGGCTTCGATTGGCCCTAAAGCCGGATGTCGATGTTACTCTCACTTTCGCTCGGTTCTTGGAAACCTGGACGACCGGAATCGTGGTTATTCGTTCCGGTAACCTCGCTTCTTGTTCGTTCGTCGCGGCGGCTTGATCTCTCGCAGTGGGTAACGGCAGCGGATCCAATTCTGGCTCGCTTGTTGGTCGAAAATCGAATATCTCCGCGAGCGGATCTTCTGTGGCTTGAGTGGTTTGATGTCGCAATTCGAACAATCGTCCCCAACCGATAAATCCTACAAACGCGATAATCCCAAGCAGTAACGCCCACAACAAACCATCACGTAAGAGCTGCAAGCCCTGTTTGATTTGCGGCATCAGCGCAGCGACCGCCATTGTCAGCGTGACGATACACATGACTAGCGTGACGACGTTGAGACCAATGTAAAGCGGCATTCGAAAGTGCTCGAGCGGATCGGGATATCCGAAAGTAACCGATCGACGTTCGAAGGATGAAAGAAAAACGGCTTCCCTTCGTAATTTGCAGAAACCGCGAACTTGTTGTTCGGATTCGGCAAAGCTTGCTAGTCGATGACCGAACGGAGTCTCGTGCTACCTAGCCATAAAGCTTGTCACATCGAACAAGTCTTCGCCAATCGTAATCGTGATGGCGCCATCGTATGCCGTATGGAAAACCTCTCGAGTCTCGCCCGCGAATGCGTTGATCAGGTTTTGATGTTTGTCGTCCCGCCCACCAGAAATGACGACGAATTCTGGCGAACACCATTGCGAGAATTCTTTAGGCGAGCTGCGTAGACTTCCATGGTGTGGGGCCATGACGAGATCGGAGTCGCGTGGCATTTCCGACATGACATCTTCCAAACCTTGCGCCTCCAAGTCACCGGGTAAGAGGAGCGTCCTACCCCGATACGAAGCTTCGAGCACAATACTGTTCGCGTTGTCGCTGCCTTTAACTCCGCCACGAAGTGGATGTAGTACTCGGAGTTCCGCTTCTCCAAATCGCAGTAGGTCGTTCGTCATTAAATGCCGAATCGAAATCTGCGCGCTGTTAATTGCATCGTGTAACACTGCCACACCATCGCTCGGCGACTCAAACATTCGAGCAGAAACAAAGACTTCGCCGATGGAAAAACGTTCTATCAGACCGGGCACCATGTTGTAGTGATCAGCGTCCGCATGCGAAATGACAATCGCGTCAACGTGGGAGATTCCTCGACTCCAAAGAAAATCCGAAACGACACTAACACCAACTGATGGAACGCCCATTCGACCGGCGTCATAAATCACTACTCGGTTGTCCGGCATCTCCATCACGACACACGTTCCATGTCCCACCGAAAGAAACGTGCAGCGCATTTGTGGTTCGCTCGGAATCACGCGACCACAAGCGTTAGCCATGATGGGAAGCGTCAGCCAAACTGCGAGCCACGAAACAACAACAAGCTTCGTAAAACGGATATTCGGCACGAAGAAAATCACGCCGAGCACCAGGTAAAAAACGACACACCAAACGGAACTTGGGCCTGCCAGCCAGAAGAACGCTCCTGGGATATCGTGGCTAAACTGAACAATCGATTCGACCAGCCACAAACTCAAATCGCAGAACCACCCACTCAATGCGGCGAAAGGCCACGCTAGTTTATTCGTCAGCAAGACGCTGAAACCCGCAAGCAATCCTAGTGCGACGGGCACGGACAAAAAGACGTTCAATAGGAGCGCAATCGGCGAACAAAGATGAAACCAATACATCACTAACGGCAACGTTGCCAACCAAATCGCACATCCTGCGATACCCAAGCGTTTTGCTTTGCGCCCGACACTTAACAGGTACTGTTGGTAAGCGGGACGGGACTGCGAAACGAGACGCTCGAGCGGCTCCTCTATTTTTTCCACATAGTTCTCGCTCAGCCAAATCAAAACGGCAACAGCCAAAAAAGAAAGCTGTGCACCTGGCAAAAGCAGAGAACCTGGTCGATGGGCCAGCACCAAAATCGCGGCTGCCGATAACGCGTTGAAGGCTGATATTTCGCGACGCCATAACCAACCGATACTGACGACTTGGACCAGTACTACCGCGCGCAACACACTCGGCCTCACACCTGTCAGATGACAGTAAACAACCGCGCCAATCATCAGTCCCAACAGTACATAACGTCGCGCCGTCGATCGTTTGGCTAAGAAAAAAAAGCCCCACGCAAGAATGCCAATATGCAACCCCGAAATGGCCAACAAATGAATCGTTCCCGTATGGAAGAACTGCTCAACACGATCGCGATCAAGTCGATCTCGCGCGCCTAGCAACAAAGCTCCAGCCAATGGCGAACGTATCGGCCCCACGAATCGATCCAGTGCTTCAAGTCCAGCAAGACGCACGCTTCCGAGCAAACCGAAAACTGAACGGGATGAATATGTTCTCACCATGCAATCGGGATGCGAAATATTCAACCGACAAACAGTTCTTCGGTTGCGCTCTTGAACTCGCCAATCTCGTTCGCCAGGATTCATAGGCGCCGGTAACTTACTAAGCACGCCGAATACCTCGACCACGTCACCAACTGAGTAGCCCAGAGCGTGGCCGTCCATCCGCACGGAAACTCGGCCAGTGGCCAACTCCCACGTCCCACCGTTGCGCACTTGAAGGACCATCGCCGCAAACTTCGATTCAACGCCATCGGGAAGCGTTGAGAGTGGATTGCGTGGTGGCAGCGGACTCGGTTCCGGGATCGTCAGCAACTCACACTGGACAGCGACGGGCAAACTATCTCCGGAATCGATATCTACAGCGGCGATGTCTTGGACCGGATAGCGATACCAATGCTCGTGATCTCGGGCCGCCGAAACAAAACAACAGGCAACTAGCAGCCAAATCCAGGCCGCTTTCCACCCCGCACGCCGCGCGGTCCACCATCCAAGCCAAGCTATCGCTGCCGCAGACAACCAGAATTCAGAACCAACCGTTAACCCCAGGAAACGGTCGAACAAGATCCCAAGAATCACGACCACTAAGATCGGTGTCAGTGGCCTGGACTGCCCATCGTGAAGCTTTGTTGTCAATTTGTTCACGGCAGCAGTATAAATCCACGCTACACGCGACGCTATTTATCAATTAATCGTAAGATTTCCCAAAAATAACCCTTATAGATAGACGATACACCCACTACATTGGTGGTGTAAGCTTCGTAAATTTCTTTTTTCTCGGTGAATTCCATGGCCAACAAAGCACACACGGCGACACTGAATCGGATTTGTCAGAAATTTGGAGTTCGCCCCGGACAAAGCGAACCATTCGATGTTCGAACTGACGAACTCATCGTCGAAGTCGAAACATCGGCAACGATCACTGAAGCGATCGAACGGCTTCGTTCTCAAACCCTTCCAACTTATATCGCGGTCACCAACAAGGAAGGAATCAAACTAGCTAAATCGCTGGTTCGAGAAACTTCGATTGGTGTCATGGATCCAAAAGGGGAGATCGTTGTGCCGTCGAGTCGAGCGGAACTTCGCAATCCGATTGTTCAATATCACCCCGAATCGAATCCGAATCAGTCTCCGGTACTCACGCCGCAGGTGTCGCGAACTGAACGTTCTTGAACCCTGATTCGCGGGCCGCATCGTAGACATCAATTACATGCCCAAGCGGTACCGTTCCGTCCGGATCCACAAGAACCGGAAGCGTGCTTTTGACTCTTGCTACAGCAATCAAACGCTGTCGCATTGAAGCAAAGTCTGCGACGGCTACGTCGTTCACCGTCCACGTTGGCGCGTCGCCACTCCAACCGAGTCGAACAACCACGCGTTCAAGATCCTCGAATTCGGGATCAAGTTCCGTATTCCCCTGTTCTGTTTGTTCAGACACCAAGCTGCTGGGAAGAATCAGTTCAGCAACTTGAAAACTCGCCGTCCACACGAAAAAGATCAGCAACATAAAAACCACGTCAATCATGGGCGTCATCGCCACGTCCATGGCTCCGTCACGTCGACTGAATACAGAACGGCACCGCATTACTGCCTCCGTGTGACGGAAAACGTTACGTTGCTGAGTCCCGATTCGGAGATCGACAGCAGGATTGGTTGAATGGCTTGGAATGGCACGTTTCGATCACCTCGGATGCGAACCTCCAAGTTCGCATCTCGTCTGTCTTTTTCGACGGCCAGCCGCTTTTGCAATTCTGAGGCGTTCACTTCTCGACCGGCAAGCATCAACGTTCCGTTGCCCAAAACGTTGATAACGACGCGTTCGCCTTCTATTTCCACTTCTTCACCACTCACTGCGTCGGGCAATGGCAGCGGCAATTGGCTTTCTTGACGAGCCAGGTGACTGGAAACCAAGAAGAAAATGATCAGTAGAAAAAC
>CAYNJG010000019.1:0-57457 GCA_964397295.1 uncultured Pirellulaceae bacterium | reverse complement strand
GCCAAGGAAGGCATCTCGTTCACCGATGCACACTCGAGCGATACGGTTTGCACACCTTCACGGTACGGACTGCTTACCGGACGCTACAGTTGGCGGACGACGCTCAAACGCGGCGTATTCGGAGCAGAGAAAAAATGCTTGATCGACGACGGACGCATGACAATTGCGTCGTTACTACGAGACAACAGTTACCACACGGCGATGGTAGGCAAATGGCACTTGGGAATGGACTTTCCAGGTGAAAAAGGCAATCGCGATTGGACACAGCCCGTCAAAGATATGCCGCTGGACAAAGGTTTCCAATACTTCTACGGCATCCCCGCATCGATGAACTACGGTGTGCTTGCTTGGTTCGAAGGGCGTCACGCTGCTGTGCCGCCGACGTTGTACACGGCGAAGAAAAAAAACCGCATTGCGATTTCTGACTACCGCATCAAGCCACCGTACGAAACGACGCCGAAAGAAACGAAGGAGAAACTCGGCGTCATCGGCATGGAAACCGCGCCGGACTTTGTGGACAGTGAATGCTTGACTCGCTTCACCGACAAGGCGATCGAGTGGATGTCGAAGCAAGTCGCCGACGCGAAATCTGGCAAGCCATTCTTTCTCTACCTGCCCTACACTTCTCCGCACAAGCCAGTCATTCCACTACCAGAATTTCGCGGCAAGGGTGAAGCCGGTGCCTACGGCGAATTCATGATCGAAACGGATCACCATGTCGGTCGTGTGCTCAAGTTTCTCGATGATTCCGAACTCGCGAAGGACACACTGATTGTCTTCACCAGCGACAACGGCCCCGAGAACACATGGGCAAAACGCAAGAAAAAGTTCAGCCATGCCAGCAACCACATCTACAGAGAAGGCAAGCGATCGATCTACGAGGGTGGTCACCGCGTTCCGTTTTTCGTTCGTTGGCCTGCGGGCATTACAGAGCCGGGACGGAGTTTCGACGGCTGCATTTGCCAAACCGACGTACTCGCAACACTGGCTGAATTGATTGGCACCGAACTTCCCGACAATGCGGCGGAAGACAGCCAAAGTTTCTTACCAGTCTTTTCGAACGAACCGGTTCAGTCGCGGCTTCCAACGATTCATCATTCCGTACAAGGGGGTTTCGCGATACGAGATGGAAACTGGAAGCTCATCATGCCGCACGGAGATACGAAGCAAGAACTCTACAACCTCAATTCGGATCCTGGCGAAACGGTCGATATGCTCCATCGCAACGCACACGTCGCCGAATCCCTAACGGAAAAACTCACGAACATTGTTCAGTCCGGTCGAACCACACCGGGCGAACGGCAACAAAATGATACAGGCCACTGGAAAGATCTCACGTGGCTGAAGCCGTAACGTTGGCTTCCAACGTTTCCAGCCGTCTTTGCGTGGACTAAACTGGATGCATGCATGCGACAACCATAAGATCGATTGCGGTACTTGCCTGCTTGATCGCCAGCTCGGTTTTGGCGGACGACGCATTCTTTTACGAACAAGTTGTACCGATCTTTCAGCGTCGTTGCATCGGCTGCCACAGCGACGGCGACAGCAAAGGTGATTTCTCTGTTGAGTCAGCGAAACTCGCACTAGACAGCGGATTCATCGAACCCGGCGACGTTGACGGGAGCCGTTTTATCGAGGTGATCACGCCCATCGATGGCAAGGCCGAGATGCCAAAGAACGCCGACCCGATGACGGCCGAAGAAATCGCCACGCTTCGCCAATGGGTGAAAGACGGCGCCAAATGGCCATCAGGCGTTTCACTTTCCGCTGCCGAAGTGGCGGACTTCGACTGGTGGTCGCTAAAACCACTCGAGAAACCCACGATCCCAAACCTCGCTTCATTGCAAAACCCGATCGACAACTTCGTTCAAGCCAAACTCAAAGAACAGGGCCTCAAGCCATCACCTGAGGCCGATCGTCAAACGCTCGTTCGCAGACTCTACTTTGATCTGATTGGGCTTCCACCGACGCCGAAACAGGTCAAGCAATTCATCAAAGATAAAGACCCCAAAGCGTATGAAAACCTCGTCGATCAGTTGCTTGCATCAAAGGACTACGGGGAACGTTGGGCGCGGCATTGGCTAGATGTCGTGCACTATGCCGACACGCACGGCTACGACAAAGACAAACTTCGCCCGAATGCTTGGCCCTACCGTGACTACGTGATTCGATCGTTCAACGAAGACAAACCGTATTCACAATTCGTCCGCGAGCAAATCGCTGGCGACGTGCTCTGGCCAAACTCGATGGACGGCATCACTGCCACGGGCTTTATTGCCGCGGGTCCATGGGATTTCATCGGACACGCCGAAGTACCAGAATCGAAAATCGACGGACGCATTGCGCGGAATCTAGACCGAGACGACATGGTCAGTTCCACGATGAATACGTTCGTAAGTACCACGGTGCAGTGTGCCCGATGTCACAACCACAAGTTCGATCCAATCACGCAAGAACATTACTATGGTATGCAAGCCGTTTTCGCTGCACTCGATCGAGTTGATCGTCCCTACGACGAGGATCCGAAGGTCGCTGAAGAACGGGCTTTTCTAACGAAACATAAAAAGAAAACAGCTCGGACCAAGTTTTATATTTCGCAAGAAATCGCAGACTTGGGTGGTGAGGAATTGCTCGCCATCGACGCACGCATTGCCAAACTCGAAAAGCAAAAGAAGGACGGAGCCGCAAAGCCAGAGTTCGGATTTCACAGTAAGACGTCACCGCAACAAGACGTCGAGAAATGGTTTCAAATTGATTTGGGCGAATCGCTTGCGTTCGATAGCGTTGAATTCGTTGCGGCACATGACAATTTCGGCGGGATTGGAGCTGGCTTTGGCTTCCCGTTGCGATACAAGATCGAGGTATCGAACGACAAAGAATTCAAATCAGGTGTTACCACGATCGTTGATGAGACTAAGCAAGACGTCGACAACCCTGGCGTCGTTCTTCAGGCTCGAAGCGTCTCTGGCCGGGGTCGATACATCCGCATGACAGCCACGAAACTCTTTCATCGCAAGGACACGTACATCTTTGCGTTGGGTGAGTTGCGTGTACTGAAAGATCAGAAAAACTTAGCTCGCGACAAGAAAGTCCATGCACTTGATTCGATCGAAGCCTCGCCCCGATGGGCTGGGAAGAATGTGGTCGATGGATACTACTACGGAAAAGATGCAAAGCCGGAAGTCAGCGAGTTACTTGCTACAGCGAAAAAAGAACGTGCGAATCTGATCGAACGTGTCACGACCCCAAGGTTACTTCGTGTTCGTGATTCGGTAGATGAAGATCTGCGGCAGGCTGATGCGGAGCTCGCAGCGTTGCCACCCGTTAGCTTGGTGTATGCCGGAACGATTCACACAGGAAGCGGTGCCTTTAAAGGCACCGGTGCCAACGGCGGCAAGCCTCGCACAATCAATGTGCTACATCGCGGCGATATTCTTCAACCGCGTGGCATCGCGGAACCAGGACGTATTCCGCTAAGCATAGACGACGACTGGAAGTTCAAGTTTGGCGTGGAAGGTAGCGAAGGCGCACGTCGCGTGGAGCTGGCGCTTTGGATAACCGAACGCAAAAATCCGTTGACGTGGCGATCGATTGTCAATCGCGTGTGGCACTACCATTTTGGTCGAGGCATTGTAGAAACGCCCAACGACTTCGGCCGAATGGGCGCTGAACCTACTCATCCGGAGTTGCTCGATTGGCTGGCGGTTGAATTCAGAGACGGCGATCAATCCATCAAAGAGCTACACAAGCTGATTGTGACAAGTGCCGCCTATCGTCAGTCGTCTGCCCACAACGAAGCCAATGCGAAGATTGACGGCGGCAACCGTTTTCTTTGGCGAATGAATCGTCGAAGGCTCTCTGCCGAAGAAGTTCGCGATGCCGTTTTGCATGTCAGTGGCAAATTGAATCCGGAAATGTACGGTCCGGGCGTCCAACTGTTCGAACTCGAGCGAGCCGAGCATTCTCCGCACTACGAATATCACAAACATGACCCGGACGATCCGAAATCACATCGGCGGTCGGTGTACCGATTTATCGTTCGCAGTCAGCCAGATCCTTTCATGACGACGCTCGACTGTGCCGACTCGTCGCAGAGCGTTCCCAAACGGATTGAGACAGTAACGGCATTGCAGGCTCTATCGCTGCTGAACAACAAGTTCATGCTTTCGATGGCGCAGCACTTTGCCGATCGAGTTTCGGCTGAACAGCAAAACGCGAACAAGCAAGTTCGCAGCGCATACCGACTAGCAATGGGTCATGACTTACCGAAAGATCAACGCAAAGAGCTGGTGGCCTACACCAAAACATTTGGCTTAGCCAACACGTGTCGTTTACTATTCAACCTGAACGAGTTTGTATTCGTAGACTAGCACCTCGTATCACCCGCATCATGCACACACGTCGACAACTACTCTCGAACGTTGGACAGGGCTTCGGCGGGCTTGCGCTTGCGGGGTTGTTGCAAGATGACGCTCAGTCCGCAACTTCGCCGGGTGTCGTAAAGGTGTTGCACAATCCTCCGAGAGCCAAGCGTGTCGTCCAGCTGTTTATGGCCGGAGCAGCAAGTCATCTCGATCTGTTCGACCACAAACCAGCACTCGAAAAACACCACGGCGAAAAGTCGGACTTCGGCGAGCACGTGGAAGCATTTCAAAATGGCCTCGGGCCATGGATGAAGAGCCCGTTCAAGTTTCAGCCGTATGGAGAATGTGGCAAGTATCTTAGCGAGGTCGTCACGCCGCTTGCGGATGTCGTGGATGACCTAACATTCATTCACAACGTCGTTGGTAAAACTGGCGTTCACAGTCAGGCAACGTATTTGCAAGCCACGGGTTTCGATACGCCGGGCTTTCCCGGTATGGGCTGTTGGGTCAGTTATGCTCTCGGCAGTATGAACGACAACCTGCCGACGTTCGTCGTTCTGCCCGATCGACGCGGATTCGGCTCCAACGGTCCAAAGAACTGGGGCTCTGCGTTTCTTCCAGCTCAACATCAAGGAACCATGATTCGGCTCGGTATGGACGACCCGATTGCTGACCTACACCCAAAGGCCGATTACGTTTCGCGAGAAAGCGACGCACGTGCGATTCGTTTGCTTTCGAAACTAAACCGCGAACACCAAGCGTCTCGCCCTGGCGACTCTCGTTTGGATGCTCGAATCAGGAGCTACGAACTAGCAGCAAAAATGCAACTGAGTGCGCCAGAAGCTCTCGATATCTCGCAAGAACCGCAGTACATCAAAAAGATGTACGGGCTTGAGCATGGACAAACGTCATTCGACAAGAACATCAATCCCGTCGAAGAAGCCGACTACTTCGGTCGAAAGTGCTTAGTCGCTCGCAGGCTGCTGGAACGCGGTGTTCGCTTCGTACAAATCTGGTCCGGCAACGACAATAGTTTTCCGCGACGCAATTGGGACTCGCACGAAGACATCGAACGCGACCAAGGCCCGCTTGCCATGGGAATGGCTGTTGGTGCATCGGCACTAATAAAAGATCTAAAGCAACGTGGTATGCTCGAAGACACGATCGTGCTTTGGACGACCGAGTTTGGTCGCATGCCAAGCACACAAGGCAGCAAAGGCCGGGACCACAATCCGTATGTGTTTACCAACTGGATTTGCGGCGGTGGGATCAAGGGCGGTGTCACGCACGGCGAGTCTGATCAGTGGGGATACAAGCCACTTGATCGAGACAACCCAACACAGGTTTACGACATCCATGCCACGATTCTTCATCAGTTAGGCATCGACCATCGTCAGCTCACCGTGCGACACAATGGCATCGACCGACGTTTGACAGACGTGCATGGCCACGTGATAAAAGAGATCTTGTAGACTTGGCCTGTTGTTACGAAACGGTTGCGAGTTGAAGACGTGTTATGGCGCTGGAACCCACCACTACTTGCTCCGCGATGTATTCGCGGATGCGTCCAACCCGGCAGTTGTGATGCTCCAAATGTCGACGGAATCCTGAATGTCCGAGTCGACTAAGAACAACGCTCCAACCGATCCTCCGAAGCAGCACAGTCTTCGGTATCTATTTTTCGTTACCACCTGTATCGCGGTTGGCGTTGGGCTAGTCCGACAACCTGGAATCCATCCTAGTTTTAAGTCGATAGGTTTGGGAATCATCAACTACTGGATCGCGAAAGGACTGTTCGCTATGAGCGTGCGGCTTCCCAACCCGTGGCGAGAAATCGTATTTATGATTGGTCTGCCGTTTTTCGTCGGTGCGATGTACTGCGTCATTACGGGTTCGGCTGGACTGGCTGTTGAGTTGTTTCGAAGTGTTGCGCAATAGAGCATTCCATGGTGGGCCTTTCGTTCCGCGAAAGTAGGCCTTGTCCGTCCCCGCTCTACAGGTACAGAAGAATATCGGGGGCTACAAAGATTTGCCTGTAACAAGTCGATTCTCTGCGCAACTAAGGACTGTAGATGACGCAAGTTATACGTTGAGTGGGTCATGAATCGTAAAAAAGCCGAGCAAGTATTCCACGAGCTATTCGACCGCAACTGCGGTCGTTGGAATGGAATCGCGCGATGCTATGCAGCGCCCGCGGAACGAGACGACCTGTTGCAGGAGATGCTCCTGCAGATCTGGCGATCATTGCCGAGCTTTGAACAGCAGGCTCAAATCGACACGTGGGCGTATCGTGTTGCGTTAAACACTGCACTCGGTTGGGACAGAAAACGGAAGCGTCGCGACGAAAAGTTGCCTCGTGACAGAATCGATGACTTGACTACATTGGCTGAATCTCATTCGAGTACAGCGGATACGGAACAACGAATTCTGGATCAATTCGTTGCAACGTTGAGCGATTCGGAACGCGCAGTCCTTTTACTGTTCATGGATGACATGCCCCAGGACGCGTCGGCCAAGGTTCTCGGGATCTCGCCAGCGGCGTATCGAGTTCGAGTACACCGGCTGAAAAAGAAGTTTCAAGAAACCTTTCAATTGAATCGGAGTCCATCCCGTGAATCTTCATGAATTAGGACCATCGTGGCGAAAACAGAATGACAGTCAGGGTCGCTTGAATGCGAATGGGCTGGCGGGAATCATCCGTCGAGCAGAGCGAGACCGATGGACGAATCGGCTGCTGGGCACGCTCGGATGCGCGGTTGCGCTTCGGGTCGTTTGGTTATTTGGTCGCACCATGATGAGCGACCCAAGTATGCTTGTTCAAACCGGTGCGGCGCTGTGTGTCCTGGGAGCGTTGGCACTTTTGCCGATGATCATCCGCGACGTTTGGCCAAGTCGTTCAACGGGTGAAAGTACCTGCAACTATTTCTCGCAAGAGTTGCGGCGCACTGAAAAACTGATTGCGTCCAACAAGTCTCCCTCTCTCTACGCGGTATTGGTTCTACTAACCATCGGTGTTGGTTTGATGGCAATTGGCGGATTGCCGACCCCAAGAGCGATTTTGGCGATCGCTGGCGCACTAGCAACCGACATCGCTGCGTTGTGGGGAGCACGGATCTATGTTCGGCGTGCCGAGCAACGTCGAGTTGATTTTGAAGCGTTGCTTGCCGAGTTTCAGGAGGAGGCTTCGGCAACGTGAGCGGGTGACATACGTTCGCTCTACAACTCTTGGATCTGGTCCAGTATCCGTTTACGAACTGGGCTGGACGCAGTTCATTCAAAGAAAGATCCCGCGAAACGCTGAATTGTTCTACAGCAAGCTGATGACTTCGCACGTCGCTCGAAAGTGTTCCAGCGTGTACGAACGATCAAACGGACAGGTCTACGATTAACAAAACAAGCCGACCATAAAGTCGGCTTGTTCGAGTGCCGGAGGTGGGAATCGAACCCACACTCCCTTGCGAGAACTGGATTTTGAATCCAGCGCGTCTGCCAATTCCGCCACTCCGGCAAAGGATCGTGTTAGATTACGTCGCGTTCCCATGCTCGTCAATGCCGCTGACGGTGAGTATCTTGAATGGCTTCTCCTCTCAGTCTTGCTTCAACCAGAAGTGCACGGAATGCCATCAAAACGTTGGAAGTGGATCGTTCGCTTAATTGTGGTGTTGATCGTTGGAATCGGAGTTGTGCGAATGCTTGGCGGCGCAAGGCCTACGAATCTGGGCGTTAAGAATGGGCAGTTGGCTGCTTGTCCGGAAAAGCCGAATTGCGTTTCGACACAAGCCACTGACGAAGGGCATCAGATTCAGCCACTCACTTTCGATTCGGAGCAGGACGCCATGGTGGCGGCCGTTCGAGATGCTCTTGCCAAGTTTCCGCGAACTCAGATCATCACCGATGCCGATGGCTACTTTCACGCAGAATGCACTTCGCTGATCTGCCGGTACGTTGACGATCTCGAAGTCTGGATCGACGGCGAGGCTCGATTGGTTCACGCACGATCAGCTTCACGCGTGGGTTACTCGGATCTCGGTGTGAATCGGAAGCGTGTTGAGCAGCTTTTCGCGGCTATCCAAGCAAATTAAACAGGAACTATTTCACAGACTCACACTGAGCCGCAGATTGACCAACTTTTGCGAAGTATTAACTCAGTTGGAATCGCAGCCCCGCCGTCGGCACGATGATTAGAATTGACGAATTCCGTTTGCGATAAACTGCTCGAGATCGGTATAACGAATGCTCCTCAATAAGGAGTTTGCGATGTCGATCAGTACTCGTCTTCTGCTATCTCTGGCGCTTTCTTTGACGCCTCTTACAACGCTAATGGGACAAGAATCCCAGCCCCCGTCCGTTCGGCAGCTACTCACAACGATTGAGAAGCAACGGGAGACCATCGAAAAACTTGAAGCTCGCATTGCTCACCTTACAAAGAACGATGTCGCCAAAAAGGTTGACCTCAAGCAGGTTAAGGGGATTGTCTCGCCTAAGTTGTTTGCGAGTTTGGAAAAAGTGGCTCGCGAAATAGCCCGTCGTGAAAAGACTGGAGACGTGGAAACGGCAAACGAATTCCGAAGTTCTCTCGGCGACTTTACGAAGCAAGTTCAAGGTGGGTTAGTAAACAACTTGGGAGAACCCGAGCTACACCATGTCGGTGTCTATGAGGGCATGCTCCCTGGCAATGCAAAACGTGGATTCCAACAACACCCTGAGGGAATCGTCGAAGTCAAGCTCGACTATACGGGCGGTCCGATTATTCTCGCCTTGTCCGCTTATGAGCCGGTGCTTTGGAAAGTCAAGCTTGCAGAAGGCGTGGACCTGCGGCGCGTCGTATTGGCTGGTTCGAAGCAACGCGTCGAAGGACTGCCCGACCGGGTCAAAGTTCAACGCGAACACCAGGGTCGAAAGCTTGGGTATCTTGGCTACGCTCGAAACGATGGCGAAACTCCCTACGGACGTACGATCAATCTGCTGCGCAAGGTCACCGGAGTGCCTCCCGCCTCGTTCTTGGGGACCTACGGATACAAGGGAAACCCCTTTGTGATTGGCGTTTCTAATTCGGATTGGACCCAGCAGGTGCTTGAGCATCGCTTCTCGAACACGCTTGCTCGTGCGCTCGAGTTTGAAAGGGAACGGAAACGCAAGGAATATCAAGTCATCCGTTTTCAAGGTCCGTATCAAGGCGAATCATCCGTCGAGAGGGAGCACTTCCACGACGACGCGCCTTCAACGTGGGCAGTTTTCACACCGACAGGTCCAATCGCTTCATCACTGCGTGCTATGAGCGGAAGCGGAAAGCACATCTCGCGCGATCCCAAAGGACCAGCCTTCTATGCCATTCGAGGTCATGGTGTATTTCGGCTAGGAACAAAAGACAATCCTGCTCAGGAACTGAAGATTCCACGCAGCCTCCCTGAGCTAAGCTGGCCTTGCGGGCTAACCTTCGACACAAAAAGACGACGCCTCGTTTTGATCAGTCTCGGCGGCGAAGGGCACATGTACGCACTCGATGTTGACAAAGGAGAATGGTCGCTGCTGGGAGACATGGACAACCGCGATTTGGCGGCGATCTGCTATTCAAAAACAGAAGACGTATTCTACGGCCTCATGGCCGACCATCGAGGCAGAACGCAGTTGCTCAAATACGCGCACAACGGTGGTTTGCTATCGGCAGTCAACGTCAACATTCCGTCGGCTAGTATCGATCGACGACATGGACCCGGTGGTTCTGGTAACGTTTATGCAGCCGGAGGTTACGCGGCAATTATCCTTGGCGAACAATTGCAACTACCATCAGGCAAAGCCGTGCGGTGCGGCAAGTGTTACTTGGTCAATCCAGACGATGGCAGTGTCATATTCTCCGACTGGAGTCGACCTCATGCCGGAACGACTTCCTTTCAAACGGCCGACCTGGAGAAGCTTTGGGAAGAACTTGGCAGCGACGAAGATGCCGAGTTGAAAATCTGGACACTTGCATCTGGCGGTGATAAAGCTGCACAATTCATTGGCGAGAAACTTTTGGCAATCGAGCCACCTGACCTCGAACAAGTGAAGAAATCAATTGATCAGCTCGACTCACCCACCTACGGAGTTCGAAAAAGGGCCCTAGAACAATTGGCAGAATTGGGTGGCGCTGCCGACGACCAATTGAAGCAACACGCAGACGCAACCGAATCTACCGAAAAAGCACTGAGTCTACGTCGTCTCTTGAAGGCAACCAAGCACGGAACCAGTAACCTGCCGGAGGTGCGTCGTCAGTTTAACGGCCTCACTGTACTTAGCCGAATCGAGAGCACGACCGCCAAAAAGTGGATCCAAACTCTGTCAGAAAAATCACCCAATGCAGCTCATCGACGACGCGCCGAAGAACTGCTGAAGTAGGCACGTTTTTCCAAACGGCTAAGTTGTCGCTAGTGTAGATAGCGGAGGACTGACTTGCGTTGCGACTTGCAGCGTGGCTTCTGATTTATTCAGAACGTAGAAGTGCAAACCCGGTACGCCTTGGTCGATCAACTCTTGCACTTGGCGAGTGGCGAAATCGATTCCGACTTTCGTTTGCCAATCAGCGTCGTCGTTTTTGCCTAGTTCTTCGATGAAACCCGTTGGCAACTTCGCGGCACACATCGACGTTATGCGTTTGATTTGTGCAAGATTCGTGACCGGTAGCAAGCCGGGGACGATCGGCTGAGTGATTCCCAGGTCTTGGCAACGATCACGGAAACGGAAAAAATCTTCGTTGCAGTAGAACAACTGCGTCACGATCGAGTCGGCTCCGCAGTCAACTTTTCGTTTGAGGTTCGCTAGATCGTCTTCCATGTTCGGTGCTTCCTGATGCTTTTCAGGGTAGCCCGCTACAGCGATGCCAAACGACGGGAACTCGTCTTTAATGAAACTTACGAGCTCGTTCGCGTAGGAGAAACCGTTTTCTACCGGCTTGAATTCTGTTTCGCCTTTTGGTGGGTCGCCTCGAAGTGCGACGATGTAGTCAATGCCTTCGGCTTGGGCTTCCGTGAGATACTTACGCAAATCGTCGCGAGTTGCGCCAACACAAGTTAGATGCGAAGCGACTGGAAGTTTCGTGTTCTGTTTGACTTGCTTGAGAATATCGAGCGTTTTGGTTTGCGTTGAACCGCCAGCTCCATAAGTGCACGTGATAAAGCTGGGCGAAAGCGCGGCTAATTTGTCGACGTGTGCGTAAAGTGCTTTCTCGCCTGCTTCAGTTTTTGGCGGAAACAATTCGAACGACAACCCAAAGTGGCCATCGGCGTAAACATTTGGCAATTTCATGCGTGCTCTTCTGTTCTTCGTAACATTCGAACTGCCCAACGAACCGATTGTTGGCCAGCTTCAGAACCCGCACCTAATCTACAGCGTAGGCGGTTTGTTGGCTAGTTTCCGTTTCGGTGATTCAATCGCATACATCGCTCGAATTAGCCGTCGATGACGATCAAGTTGTTCGAGTCCGCGACGATCAAAGACTCGTTTTTGTGTCACTTCCATCACTTCCGCAGAATGCTCCGTAACTTCACCGAGACTCTTTGCATAATTTGCAAAGCTGGGCACATTTTTCGTAACGGTGCCGTACACGTTGCTGCACACACCAATTATCTTTCCGGTAAAAATCGCCGTTTGAATTGCACTCTTCGTGTAATCGCCAATCACGCAACCCAAAAACTGCATGCCCGTATCGCACTTTCCAGATTCGTACTCGACTCGAACCGTGCCATAGGTATTTTTCAAGTTACTGTTGCTGGTTCCTGCGCCGAGATTGACCCAACTGCCAACATACGAGGTGCCCAAATAACCAAAATGAGATTTATTTGATAATGACTCGATGATCGTCGAACTGACTTCACCACCGATCTTGCAAGTATGCCCGATGGAGATCGGCCCTTTCAGCAGTGCGTGCGACGAAATCGTAGTATCGCGGCCGATGTAGACCGGTCCCCTTAAAACTGTAAACGACTGAAGCTTCGCACCATCTTCGATCACGATCGGTCCAGACTCAGTATCGAATGCGACCATTTCATGAATCGAAGCGTCGCCAGACACGAAGACACCCTCTTGCACGCGTTGGTAGGCGCCCGAGTTCGCGCGGAACTCCACGTTGCGTTTCGCGATTTTTTGGTGTTCCGCAATCACCGAATGAGGTAGATCGAAAAGACGAAACCCCAAGTCGTTCGTGGGTAGCCCAAGTCCGCTTAAGAAGTCCGGCACTTCACCGGCCGGCAGCTCGGTATCGTACGTAACATCGCTCGGGGTCAGCGCGACTGCAACACAACCATCGACCTCCGCGCAAAACGGTTCGTCTTGCTCAACGAGAGAGCGTAGAACGTCCAAGAATTCTGAATCGGGCACGAGCCGTGCATTTAGCCAAAGCGTGGGCGTGCTTTGAGCCGGTGGACTCTGCACAAAGTAGTCTTGTTGCATTTCGCTCAGATACGCACGAACTTTGCCGAGCGTCGTACCACCGAGCTGCTCTGCCAAGTCGAGCAATCGCATCGAGCCACACGTTACGGCATACGCCGGACGAGACAACGTAATGGGGTAAAGCTGCTCAACCCGACCGTCTTCGAAAAGGACGATATTCATATCAGTACGCGATTCCAAATCGCTGTTCCATTTACCCAGATCTGCAGAGGCACACGGCACGAGGCCTCCTAGCTGAAGGGTAGCAAACTACCCCAGACCGTTCGGAAAAATTAGTTTTCCAACGCCAGAAACGTTCCCACTCCGGAACTCCAATATCTGTTTAATTCAAACGGTCCGATTTTGCGGCGGACAAAGCTGCCGATTTCGCGAAGTTTTGAAGCGAATGGTCGCGAGCCCTCCGGCGAAGTGCTTACCCAAACGACCAACTTTTACGATTTCAAGCGAAGCTCGATTTTTGCGAGCTTCGGGGATGACGAGTCGCGCCGGAGCTCGCGCCCACACCGCTTCGAGTTAGCCGCCTGGCTTCCAAGACTCAATCGCGTGATAGAGCTTTGAGCGAATTTCCGCGAGATACAACTCGTCGAAGATCTTTTTCCCGTCGCCGCCAGACACATAAAAGACATCCACGACTTGGTCGATGTACGTACCAATCTTTGCAACCTTGATCGATACGCCCAATTCAAAAAGCGCCTTCGTGATGACGTACAGCAACCCTGGTCGATCATGCGCAAAGACATCCAAAATCGTGTACTTTTCGGACGTCGAATTGTCCACCAGCACTTGGGTTGGAAGCGGTTGTAACACTGCATTAATTTTCGTCTGGCTTACCCAAACTTTCGGAAACGCGGGTACGAAGTCCATCTGATGTAGCGCCGACATCAACCGATCGGAAACTTCTTTGAACCTAAACTCGGGTGGTACGCCGTTGAAATCCAGATCTCTTACCGCAAACTTATTGAGAAACATCTCCGGGCCAATGTGGTGAGCTTCGGCAGATAAGATCTGCAAGCGACTGCTGCTTAGTGCTCCAGCCAAACGATAGAAAATGCCATCAGAGACCTCCTCGGTTCCGGCAATGGAATACTCGGACGCCTCCCGGTATTCCAGATATCGCCCCCACGCGATCGTAGGTTCTTGCTTTGCTAAAATCCGTTCAAGGTCATCCAAGATTTCGTTGGGATCTGGGATCTGCAGATAAGCAGGCGGAAGCAAAGCAATTTTTGACTCCAGCCATTCCGGATGCGCACGTTTCTGCGCAGCTTCTATGATTCGCTTACGGAACGGCGTAAGCCTTGGCTCGGTGTCGTCGCCGCCGCTGAGCGTGTCGACCAGCCGTTCATAGAGTGTCGTCAATACATCCAACTTCCACTGATTCAAAACGCCCGGTCCTACAGCCGCCATGTCAGCGCAAGTGAGTACAAACAACATCTTCAGATTCTCTAGCGAACCAATATCACTCGCGGCCTGAGCCAGCACCGCGGGGTCACTAGAATCACGACGAAAGGCGAGATGGTTCAAAAACAAATGACGAAAGACGAGGAACTCCAGTCGATCAGCTTCTCGTTGCGGCATCGACAAGTGCATTGCGATCTTGCGTGCCATTCGTGCTCCAACTTCGCTGTGATCTTCTGCGTAGCCTTTTCCAATGTCGTGGATCAACACAGCAAGATGCAGCGTGCTTGTGTTTTTGATACTTCGATAAACCGACCCCAGAATCGTATTGTCGCTTTGGTAGGATGTGACGTTCTCGATCGCACGCAGCGAATGCTCATCCACCGTGTACTTGTGATAGTCGTTGAATTGCAACAGGCAGCGAACATGGTCCCAACCGGGAACGAGTTTCTCGAGCACTTCCAAACCATGCAAGCGACGCAACAATTTCCCCAACCGTCCAGACTCTGACAGCAGCGAAAGAAAGAGATGCGCTGCGTCTGGCGAAATCGACTCGATGGTAGTTTCAGCCATTGAGTCGCGAACGTTCTGCCACAGGTCAACGTCGATGCGTTTGGATGATCGGTTGGACAAGTCCATCAGCCTCAACACTGCAATCAGATCACCGCGAACGTTTTCCATACCGCTGCGCCGTGCCGAAACATAGCGGGGCCCGACCAAGTACTCGCCGCCTTCCGTCGGGCGTCCAATCAGATTGTGCAACGCCATCCGAATCGGCGAATCCCACTTTGCCGTCGAAAGGAAGTTACCAACGACATCACGAATACCAGTCGTGTGCTTAAAGTACGCCTGCATGAATCGCTCAACAGGCAGTACACCCTCGTCACCTTCGAACGCCCGATTCTCTGCGATTCGCAATTGCTCTGGTTTGTTCAGTACGTCTTGTGCGTGCCCACCTTTGAAGTGCAACCCATATCGCAAGAGCAACAAAAAATCTCGAGCGTCACGCAACGTTGCATGGTCCTTCGGAGACAAGTGTCCCATTTGCTTCAAGCGGCGAGGCAATGACTCACCATACGCGACGAAGCCGATCCAACGCAGCAAATGGATGTCTCGCAAGCCCCCGCGAGAACGCTTCACGTTAGGTTCCAGCAAGTAAACTGTCTCGCCGAAACGACGACGTTCGTCACGACGGGCTTCTTCAATCATTCTGATGAGTTGCTTTTTTGATCGTCCACACGTTCGACGAAACTTGTCGAAGAACTTCTGATACAGAGGTTCGTTGCCGTCCAAAAACCGACACTCGGTGAGACCGGTGCAAATAATCGGATCGCTCGTCGCAAGCTGAAGGGCTTGCCTTGGCGTTCGCACACTAAACCCAAGATCCACACCCACGTCCGAAAGATCTTGCACGAGCCTGGCAGCAAACTCCGGAATCAGTCCGCCGACCGACGGCGAATGAAGCAGCATCAAGTCAACGTCGGAGTAGGGAGCATTGTCACGACGACCGTAGCCACTGTGTGCAACCAGCGCGACGCCGGCTTCAAGCGACGAGCGATCTCGGTGGTCTTCCAGCGCAGCGTGAAAGATGTCAAGAACGACCTTATCTAACAAGTCGCAGAGAAAAAAACCAAGTTGGATTCCGGGAGATCCTGCATCAAATTGACCGCGTAGCTTTTCTCGACCTTCCGCCAAATCGGTGCGAGCTGTAAGTACGCGTGGATGAAGCCTAAGCTGGCTTGCACTCATGTACTCATCGTTTCCTTATCATCTGTTTCAATCATTAAATTGAGCGTAGCTTTCGAAATAACCGACAACAACCACATGGAGCAACACGTTAACAGAATCACGTGAATTTGACCCCACTCAACTGCCCTGTTACGCTCAAAAATCTCACCTCGAACACTTCTTTTCCTGCCTAATATGACGCGTGGTATTTTAACTCAGTTGATGATGAGTTTGGCATGCGTGCACGTTGCGGATGCTCAGACGTTCGAACGCGATATCAAACCCATCGTTCAAACTTACTGCATCGAATGTCATTCCGGCGATGATCCGTCGGGCAACGTCGATTTCGCAAACTACGAGACGGAAGACTCAGTAACGAAAGAGTTCGAGGTTTGGGGCAACGCCTACGAGCTAATATCGCAGCACAAGATGCCACCGGAAGACGAGCCTCAACCGTCTGCGGAAGAGCTGGCAACATTCCACCGTTGGTACAATCAGACGTTCGTCAATGTTGAGGCTCGCCCCGGTACGTTTCGGCCTCGTCGACTTTCTGCGAACGAATATCGCAATACGCTTCGCTCACTGTTTGGCTTTGATTTAGAAGTCGCCGTGATGGAAGCCGAACAAACGACTACTGAAAAGTCTTTGGTGCTCAAGCTGTTACCCACGGACCCGCCTGGGAAAAGTCGTTTTCGCAATGATACGCGAAACAACCCGCTAAGCACGCAGATATGGGAGCAGTATTCGTATCTGACAGACTTCGCACTCGAGGAGTTGTTTTCGAATCAGCGCCGCGCGGCTCTTCAGTCGATCGTTGGTGAAACTGACGAAGTGGGATTTCAAGCGAAGCACGCGGAAACACTCATTCGCGTTTTCGTTCCACGTGCATTGCGTCGCGATGTCACCGATGAAAAGATTGCGACACTTCTGCAACGGCTGGACGTCGAAGATGTAGTGGGGTCGTCGAAACGCGAGCTAAAAGCCGTTTTGATGTCACCCGAATTTCTCTATCGCGGTTTTCTTATGCCGACGAAGCCGGGCAAGCAGCAACACGTGGACGAATACGAGTTAGCCGAACGACTGTCGTATTTTCTTTGGTCTGACATGCCCGACGAAGCTTTGCAACACGCGGCGGCAGACGGTTCTCTATCTAAGCAGACTGTGTTGCGCGAACATGTCGAACGGATGCTAGACTCGCCAAAAGCGAAATCCCTAGCGACAGACTTCGCAGCACAGTGGTTTATGCTGGACGAGATCGATCACGTCTCGAACAATCCGCCCATGATGGTGGCACTTAAAAGTCAGCCGATCGATTTCTTCCACCATCTGATTCAAGAAAACCGACCTCTGATGGAATTAGTGGATTCTAAGACGACATTCGCCAATCCACTGACGCGACGGTTCTATCAGGCCGACACGAAACAATTCGGCAAATACCGAAAGCCGCGAGGCATTGAAATCGAAATCGTTGAAAACACGCGGCTGACGCTTGAGCACACAGAAGGTCGGGGCGGATTATTGACGATGCCCGGTGTGTTGGCCATGAACCGCGGGCCGATCTTGCGAGGAGCTTGGATGTTGGAACGGATCATGGGCGAGCACTTGCCGGATCCTCCCGCTGACGTCGGGCAAGTTGAAGCGAATATCCCGGGAGAGAACCTTAGTTTTCGTGAACGTTTTGCCCAGCACCGCGAGGACGCGAGTTGCGCAATTTGTCATGACAAAATTGATCCGCTTGGGTTTGCGTTGGAAGATTACGACGACAATGGAAAATACCGAAAAGGTGAGTCCGATACGCGGGGACATTTGCCAAGCGGTGAAGAATTCACCGACTTTGACGAGCTAAAACGAATTTTAGTCACCCAACGCAGTGAACCGATCGTCCGGAATATCGTGCAACAAACGCTGGCATACGCACTTTGCCGGAAATTGGAGATTTACGATCGTCCGACGGTCGAGACTATAGTAGGCGAGATGCTTAAAACGAATGGAACGTGGCGAGAACTTGTGCACGCGATAGTGAACAGCATGCCGTTTCGCGAAACGTACGTTCCTGAAATTGAGAAACTGAATCCGACGAAGAGCGATAACCATGACTTGGAAAATTGATCGGCGGACATTTTTACGAAGCTCGGCAGGTCCTCTACTGCCATTGCCGTTCTTGAATTTGATGGCATCGAATGCGCGAGGTGCAGTCGACAAAGTGCCGCAACGTTTTCTGACTTTGTTTAAGCCCAATGGCGTTCACCCGCCATCGTGGAACATTAGCGGAGGTCGCGAATATGACTTTCGAATGTCACCTTTGATGAAGCCTTTCGAGAAACACAAGCAAGACATTCTGATTCTCGACAATATGGGCGACTTTGGGTTTTCCGCTCATAAGCATTCGACGCGCCGCTTTCTTTCGGGACATCACGAGAACCGCAACTCCGCATCCATGGACCAATTGATCGCCAACAAGATTGGTGGCGATACTCAGATTCGTTCTCTAGAGCTCACGACGGAAGGACTCTTCAACAATCAAATCGGATGTAGCTATATTTCGTACGACAAAAACGGCGATCCGATGCCGCGCGAAAGTGATCCACAACTTGTGTTTGATCGACTTTTTCGCAATCCAGCATCCGACCCAAAGAAACGCGCCGAACTGACGAGCTTACTCGATCGTGTCGCTGAAGATGCGAAAACACTGCAACGCAAAGCAGGCGTGGAAGATCGCCAAGTGCTCGATCAGTACCTAACCGTAGTTCGAGAAACAGAAAAGCGGCTTGGAAATTTGCGATCCGCGACGGCAGCAGACTATTCCAATCTAAAACGACCATCAGCAACCACGAACTTGAACGATCAGGTAGAGGCCATGATCGATTTGATTGCACTTGCGTTGTGGACGGATTCAACGCGATGTGTCACCTACATGCTCGGCAATAGCAACAGTCGATTAGTCTTCGACTTTCTTGGCATTCACAAACAGCATCACTATCTCTCGCACTTTTTCCGCAATTTCAGTCGCGAGAACCTGGATGCGCTGCTGAAGATCAGCGTGTGGCACATGGAGAAATTCGACTTTCTGTTGACGAAGTTGAAGTCTTATAAAGATCACAACGGCACGCTACTGGATAACAGTCTTGTGCTTTACGGATCGGGCATGGGCCACAGCGACAACCATACAGCGACTCGCGTGCCCATCGTGCTGGCTGGCGGACGCAATATGATCAAGACGGGCCGATATGTGCGTTACAGCAAGAACCAACAACTCGGTCGGTTGCATCTTTCGCTGCTGCAGAAGTTTGGGATTGAGACCACACAGTTTGCAGGCTCCAGTGATTTGTTACCTGGTTTGGACGCGTCGGACTTCACGGAATACCAAGAGCAGCCATTCGAAAGCTGGGTAAGGGTTGGCGATAGCGAAATCAACGTGCAAGGTCGGCTCCGTATGTCAGACAATCTAAACGAAGCGAAAGTTTTCTATCTGGACGTCAAAGACAAACCATCGGTTCGTATGGAAATCGCGTTCGGTGATTTCCATAATCACAACGTGGCTTACCATTGCGGGACTGCAATCAACGTGACGGGCACCGGCACAAACGAGGGCGAGCAAATCGTGATCAAGAAAATCAAAGAGCTTCGTTCAGTGCACGGCAGGTTGCCAGGGTCAGCGCCAGGATAGCCGCAACCAGTCCCATCGACGACGTAGTGGCTCTTGATTACGGCCTTACTTCCGAGTGCGCAACAAAAAAGGCGAGCGGTCGAAACCACCCGCCTTTATTTTGGTGACTCAATCAATTTTACAGCGCGTCTTCGCCCGACTCACCCGTTCGAATACGAATAGTGTTCGAAAGGTCTGAAACAAAAATCTTGCCATCACCGATCTGGCCAGTTTGAGCAGCTCGAAGAATAATATCTAGTGTTTGTTGAAGCTGGGCGTCCGTAACGACAACTTCCAGTTTTACTTTGGGCACAAAGTCAACGGTGTACTCAGTACCCCGATACGTCTCTTTGTGACCTTTTTGGCGACCAAAGCCGCGGACCTCCGTGATGGTCATACCGTGAACGTTTTGTTCCGATAGCGCGTTTTTCACTTCTTCCAACTTGAAGTGACGAATGATCGCTTCAATTTTCTTCATTTCTATCGATTCCCTTTTCCCAACAACGGGATTTGTGGACCGCCGCCAACAAGTCCAGCTTTACTTTTTATATGCCTCAGTAATATATCGTTGTCTCACGTCTTCCGCGAGGCAAGATGCTGCGAATGCTTGAAAACCCAGCCTAAACCGCTGAAGAAGTATACCTCACGAATCAGTTCAAAACCTGCTTCCATGCCACATCGGGCGTGCCTTCGGCGGCATTTGCCGATCGGGCCAGTACGAATAGGAGGTCGCCGACACGATTTAGATAAGTAACAGCGTCGGGAGATAGCTCGGTGGCTCGAGAAAGCGTAACAACACGCCTTTCCGCACGTCGACAGACGACTCGAGCATGGTGCAAGCTTGCCGCAAGTGGAGTTCCGGCCGGCAATATGAAAGTCGTGAGTGCGGCGAGTTTGCCATCAAATTCGTCGATTGTCTTTTCTATCCAGTCCGTATCTTGCATTCCGAGCAGCGCCGTACCGTGCTGGACTGGGTCTGGCGTTGCCAATTCCGCACCTAGACTGAACAGCTGATGCTGAATTCGTTCCAGCGCCTGGTCAATGTTTTCTGGCGGACGATGCGCTCGCGACAGACCAATCACGGAACATAGTTCGTCCACGGTTCCGTAGGCTTCTATTCGTGCATCGTCTTTGGAAACTCGTGGACCGTGAAAGAGCCCCGTTTTGCCGTCGTCGCCGGATTTCGTATAAATCTTCATATCGAGGCCTTGCTCGGTGGTTTGCTGAAAACTCCTCTTACGCCCTATGCTATGCGAAAAATCATGTCCTGCGGAGTCCTCATTGTTAGAGGAAACCCAATCGAACAGTTCCTGTTGATGGAACACGCTGACCGGCTCGACCTTCCCAAAGGGCACGTAGATCCTGGCGAAACCGAAATGCAATGTGCTTTGCGGGAGCTAGAAGAAGAGACCGGAATCCAGGCCGAAGACATCCGATTGGATCCTGTTTTTCGCTTCGAGCATCGCTACAGCGTATGGCCCAAGAAGTTCAATCGCGAAGAGTGTGAGAAAACACTCGTTATTTTCTTGGCGACCTTGGTCAATGAAATCGAGATCAAAGTTACCGAACACGAGGGCTTTCGCTGGGTGGACTGGGCGCCCCCGCATAAGATTCAGGCCCAAACGATCGACCCACTCTTGAACAGCGTCGAAGTATTTGTTCAACCGACGCGTGATGACAGATAGTTGCAATTGGTTGCGTTCAGTTCGAAGTTCGGTGTGCTTTCCACTCGTTAGTCTGCCGCTTGAGTGTGACAATCCGTCGATTAAGCCATGGATATCGAATGTGCCGATTGTACGGCCGACCTGACAGCCCATTCGGTTGTGGCTTTAACTCCGGGATGGAGCTGCGTGTCCTAGGCTTGAGAAACGGATCTCAATTCAAGAACGAGCAACAGGTTGCCGCGATGGGCTCACTTAAAAACTTCTTCGACAATGTTCTTAGCGAAGAGGAACTCGCACGCGCACAGGCAAAGAGCAGCTTCGAGCATCTCACGCAAGAACAGCTCGAGTCTCATTTGAGCGTCGCGAAATACGGAGACTTCACGCTAACGGAGGCCGTACGTCCGTCGTTTGATTTGAAAGTCAAGCCGCAACAAGGCTACCGTCATGACGTCTACCGTGACGAAGAGAACCAAGCATCGATGCCCGTATTGATGTGTGCTGCTTCGAAGCAACGATTGTTCGAATTATTTATCGAACTCATCGAACCGCTCGGGAAAGTTGTCGACGTCGTGCTTGAAACGAGTCACTCGCGAAACGGCACAGGACACAGCGATTTATACCGCGAGCACATGGACGTACCAGTCTTGCTAAGTACCCTTTGGGACTACGAAGACCTGCTGACGAACGACGGCTGCACGGGGATCGCTGTTCTGAACCCGTCGTTGCCACAAGAGATTCAATTCGACGAACACAAGCTATTGATCGTTTACGGCAATGATCTTAGCGAGTACGAACGAATCTTGAATTCTTACAACGTGCCAAACGACGAGAGCATGAAGTTCATTACCGAAGCTGAGCACGTTCATTCGTCCAGCGAACAATACGCAAGTGAGTTTGAAGAACTCCGCATGCGTCTCGGAATGGATGCCGTCTACGACATGGCTTAGGATCGAGTGATCGATGCAGTCAGTAAGTAGACTCAACACTGCCATGTTGGTGTCGGCCATTGTTGCTTCACTTGCAACGCTCGTTGTTTTTGTTTGGGCCGGCGAGCAAGAACCCTTTTACGGTGCCTTCGACGTCGTTGATGCTTTGCTCATGCTTGTGGCCGCCGGCAGTCTCGTTGGCTTTTGGTTTATCTGGTCAGCGTCAACTGTCTGCGCCGTTCGTCGAAAGTGGTGGACTCCCGCTACGCTATTTCTGCTGCTGATCGCAGTTTTGTTCGGGTACATTAACTATTCGGTCTGCTCTGGCACCTAACCGATCGAAACGCCACGTCAGAGATATAGTGAAGGATTCTTAAGCGGTGGTAAAACTTTACACCCGCTTGCTCGCGCGATAGGTTCTGGGCTTGTTCGGTCCTCAACGAATCGTTCCATCGAAGAAAGCGAGCCCACCTATGCGCACCATTTCTGTTCTGATCTGCTTAACCGTGCTGTCTAGCATTCTGCAAACCGCATCGGCACATACGGGACTGCCCTCCATTTTTGGTTCAAACATGGTGTTGCAGCAAAAACAGCAGAACAAGATCTGGGGTTGGGGCGACACTGGCGACAAAATCACTGTGACGATCGGTGATCAGAAAAAGACGGACACCGTCGACGACGAAGGCCGTTGGCACGTGATGTTGGACCCGCTACCAGCTGGCGGCCCGTACCGGATGGTCGTTAGTGGACACAACAAAATCACTTTCGACAATGTGATGGTCGGTGAAGTTTGGATTTGCTCGGGGCAATCGAACATGTCCTGGCCCGTTCGCGCCGCAGACGATCCGGACTTAGAGTCGATGACGGCGAACTACCCGAACATCCGCTTGATCAGTGTGCCCCAGGTTGGAACCCAAGAGCCGCAAACGAACTTCAACGGCAAATGGTCAGTGTGTACGCCGCAAACGGTGAATGATTTTTCCGCCGTGGGCTACTTCTTTGGCCGTCGTCTACACCAGACGTTGGACGTACCTATTGGATTGATTGATAACGCGTGGGGCGGTTCGGCGTGCGAGGCATGGATTAACCGCGATACGCTGGAGTCTGATGACCGCTTCAGTGGACTCATGGAGCACTGGAAAAGTGTTGAAGAGGAATTCGAAAAAGAGCCTGCCGAAGGCGAAGAAGCAGAAGCTGCAAAAAAGAAGAACGGTCGGCTGATGACTGGTAACCAACGGCCTGCCAATATCTACAACGGTGTTTTGAAACCAACGATCGGTTACGGCGTTCGCGGTGCGATTTGGTACCAAGGCGAATCCAACGCAAGTCGAGCCTATCAGTATCGCGATCTCTTTCCGTTGATGATCGAAGAATGGCGCAAGGAATGGGGACAAGGCGACTTCCCGTTTTACTGGGTGCAGTTGGCAGACTTTCGAGCCGAGAAAGACGCCCCGGCTGACAGCGATTGGGCGGAACTACGCGAAGCTCAAACGAAAACAATGAAGCTGGCGAACTCGGGAGAAGCCGTCATTATCGACTTGGGGGAAGCTGCCGACATCCATCCAAAGAACAAGCAAGACGTAGCGAATCGACTTGCACGTTGGGCGTTAGCAAAAGACTATGGCTTCGACAAACTCGTCTATCGCAGCCCGATTTACGCATCGATGAAGACGGAGGACGGTGCGATCACCGTCACGCTTGACCATGTAGGTGGCGGTTTGGACACGTTCGATGTCCGCCAACCGATGGGCTTTACCATTGCTGGCGAAGACAAAGTGTTCCACGAAGCAAAGGCCGAGATCGTTGGCAAGGGACGAAATCGCACAGAGATAAAAGTTTGGTCTGAGGACGAAGAAGCTCCTGTTGCCGTACGATACGCTTGGGCCGACAATCCCGTTTGCAATGTACAAAACATGGAGGGACTTCCCGTCACTCCATTCAGAACGGACGATTGGGAAGGGGTCACCGCTGGCGTCGAACATCGTTAACGGCACACGATACTCAAGGAACGACACGCATGCGACAGCTTGGAACGCTTCCCGGGCACGATGAAGCAAAGCGGTTTATCGACTATTTGCGGATCCAAGGAATTAGGACGCGGGCAGAGGAAGCCAACGATGGTAAATGGTTGATTTGGGTCATTCGAGAAGATGACTTCGAGCGTTCGCAAGCCGAGTACAAGCAATTCAAGATATCGCCCGAGGATGGGCGGTATCGAGGGCACGAAGCAAGCGCCGAAAAGCTTCGAGCGGAAAGCCGTCTCCGAGCACTTCAGTCCAAGAAAAACTTCAACGTGGTTCGCGGGACATCACGCCCGCGGGAAAAGCTAAGCGTCCAAGCCAGACGGATTCCTGTGACATTCGGACTGATTGCGATTTGCATCGTGGTCGGAGTTTCGACTGGTCTAGGAAGCAATGCTCAACAGCAAAAACAAGATCCGTTGATGTTTGTCTCGCGGCAACATTACAACGACAATGCTTGGGATCCCAGCGATCCAAACGACGCAATGGTGGACGTGCGAGCCGGTCAGCTGTGGCGGGTATTCACACCGGCGATTGTTCACCTGTCTTACCTGCATTTGCTCTTTAACATGTTTTGGGTACACCGCTTGGGCGGTCAGATTGAAACACGGAAGGGCAAGGTGAAATTCATTGCAATGGTCTTGGCGTTAGCGGTCTTCTCAAACCTAGTTCAAGTCTTCATATCGCGGCATCCATTCTTTGGTGGCATGTCCGGTGTCGTATACGGACTATTCGGCTATATCTGGATCAAAAGCCGATTTGATCCGAGAGATCGATTTCAAATCGATCAGGTTACCGTAAACTTCATGCTGATATGGTTTGTGATTTGCTTTTTGCCGACGATAAATGTGGCCAACGGTGGCCATGGCGGCGGGCTCGCGCTGGGCATCGTCATGGGCTTTATCTCGGCAAAGCTAACCTGAGGCTAGATTGAGAGCTGGTAGGTAAGAGAGAAAGATAAGGACACGAAAAAAGGGCGGCCCGATGGACCGCCCTCGAATTCTCTGCTGTCAAATAGACTGCTTCGAACTACTTCGATTTCTATTTTTAGAAACCGAAACCGATGCTAAAGCCACTTCGACCTCGGCCGCCGTAACCGCCATAGCGTCCAAAGCTTGACCCGCCGAAACCGCCGTAGCGTCCAAAACTTGGCCCGCCGAAACCGCCATAGCGTCCAAAGCTCGAACCGCCAAATCCACCGTAGCGACCATAGCCAGGACCGAAACCGCCGTACCCAGTGCCAATGCCAATCGAAATGCTCGGACGCCGTGAGTAGCTGTAGCTTCGAGGCGAACGATAGTAGGCCGAACTCGGTGCGTAGCGTGTGTTGTAAGACGGTGCGTAACGATAGGATCGCACCGGTGCACTATAGGTTGTTGTTCGTGGTACCGCGTAGGCAACTGTCCGTCGCGGCGCGTAGTAGGCCGTCGTTGGTGCAGCCGCTGGTGCCGCCGTTATTGGAGCGGAAGGCGCGGGTGCAGACATAACGGTCGTTCGCTGAGCTGCGGAGCCAACGGAGATTCTTTGTTGTTGACCGTTACGCAAAACAGTGAGCGACTGAACTTGGTTCTGGCTGATCTGATTGCCAGACGGTGTTTGTCCGTTTACGGCAACAATCATGTCACCAGGCTGGACACCCGCAGCCGCGGCGCGGCCCCCAACGATCACACCACTTACTTTCAATCCGTTTGCAGTCGGTACGTAGGTAACGCCAAAGTCATAAGCTTTCACTTCACCGCCTTGCATCGATTGGTCGGCTGGCTGACTCATTGTCTTATCCGCCATTTCCATACCGTCGGCCATTTCCATCTTGTCAGCCATCTCCATGTTCTTATCAGGCATTGGCACGGGTGGCGGAATGTCTTCGCTGGCTGGCGAGGCCAAATCAACAAGTGGTCGAACTTCTTCTTGAGCGGCTAGTGGACCGCACATCACGGCGAATGCCGTACCGATGATCGCGGCAATAAAAAATCTCATAATCTCTCCCCGTGGAATGGAACCAGCAAGCTTCAGTTTTTGAAAGCATACTTCATTCTCACCGGCGTCTCGGTTTGATCAAGATTGAACTGGAAAAACGCCGGTTCACCGCACATTAGCGTCATCCGGTTAAAACAGACAGTTGTGACGTACCGATTTTGCACATCACAAACTGCCATCAGAGGGGCAACGTAACAGCCCGCAATCGTGAGTTTGGTTACGTGTAGTTTTTATTACTACGCGTTTTCGCCTTCTTCTTTTCGATCGCCAAGGTCGCGATCAAGGTCTAGCAGCGACGAAGGATCGTCTTTCAGAAGCTCAACTTTGTGAAGAATATCACGTGCGTTCTTTTCTTCTTCTACTTGCTCTTGGACAAACCATTCAAGCTCGACCAATGCCGCGAAAGCTTTTTCCTTAAGTGCCAGTTCGAACAAAGCATCAATCTGCGCCGACACTTTCATTTCTTGCTTCAGGACATTCTTGAAGACGCTCAAAAGTGACTTGAATTCCGCCTTTGGCTCTTTGATCTTAGAAAGCACAACACGACCACCTCTAGCGATCAGGAAATCGTAGAGTCGCATCGCATGCTCATTTTCTTCCTGACTTTGCATCCGTAACCAGTGAGCACACCCGTGGTACTGCTTTTCCGAGCAGTAAGCACTCATGGCGAGATAGCTATACGAAGAGAAGAGTTCGTTGTTGATCTGTTCGTTGATCTGGTCTTGAACGTTTTGGCTAAGCATGGAGTCAATTCGCGGTGTGCTATTAGATTTAAATTTCTTGGCATACATCTGCATACACAAGCTTAACACACAAAACTTGACTTAGCAGGAGTTCTATGACGCCAAGTTATTGGTACGGTTGCCCGTTATTCGAGAACTCTCGAAGCGGATCGGTTCCACCCCGATACGTCTCGATATTTTGCGGCTGGTATTGCGGCTGAGCCTGTGCGGGCGGGAAGCTAGGCTGCTGCCATTGATTTGGCTGCTGCTCCCATGTGCTGGAAGCCTGATCTACCTGCTGCCATTGATACGTCGGCTGGCCGTCCTGCACGATGGCGTTGTCTACGCGGTCCTGCAGTTGCTCTTCCGCACGTTGTATATAGGGCTGGACGACTTGTTGCACTTCAGCCGGAATAATTCGTTTCGAATTCGCCAGCAGTCGTGCGATATATCCTCCCGAACGCGAACCGACGATCTGCTCGGACATACCGGGTGTTAGGAAGGAAAGCGCCACGATCGTAATCGCCGTGCACCAAGCAGCTCCTTTGACACCGCCAAAGATTGCGCCCAGTTGGTGATCAAAATCCTTGAGTTTCGCTTTCTCAATCGCACCGCGAATATTGTGAAAGACAAACCAAATCACTAGCGAAGTACCAATAAATAAAACCATCATCGCCACGAGTCCGCGCCACGGATCCGCCAATTCGATCATGGGCGTAACATGATCCTTGAATCGATAAGCAACAAAGTAACTGGCGGCAATCGATGCGATCGACGAAATCTGCCACGCCAACCCTTTGCTGTAGCCACGCATGATTGCAATTGCCATCACGCCCAACATTAGTATGTCATAGCCTTGCATGTTCTTCTTTCCATGGCCCTCAATCTAAGAGCCGGATTGTGTGCCCCGGTATTCACCGTTTGTCGGCTAAGTCCTATTCGCCTTTACGCGGCAAGCATTTCAATGGTTTTCGACAAAGCAAGGAATGCTGCGGAGAAAATGTACTCTGCCGAGCCGATTTTCAGAAGATCGCTCTATGCGATAGCGTTGCTGGTACCGTTTGATCTTGGCTAGATTCCGCGACTCTTCTATTTAGCTAGTGCATTGTAGGCAAAGTAGCGGAGACTCAACCGGACTCATTCGCTGCATGATGCTTGCTCTCAGCTTTCCACGCATGCGAATAAGAGACATTATGGCCGACTTCAAAACTCACATTACTGCAAGCTCCTGCGTCGGTGCGGTTTATGGTGTCGTTGCCCATACGCAGTACCAAATCCCGCTCACGACCAGCATCATATCGGGATGTCTATGCGGTTTGGCCGGCATGCTGCCGGACATGGACAGCGACACCGGCAACGCACAACGCGAAGTAATGACATTTACGGCGGCCGTCATCCCCATCCTAATGATTGACCGTTTTACCAGGTTAGGATTGGACCACGAGGCCATGGTGCTGGCGACGGCATGCGTTTACATCATTGTCCGATTCGGCATCGGCGAAATACTTCGTCGCTATACCGTTCATCGCGGCATGTTCCACAGCATTCCCGCCGCCATCATCGCCGGTCTTATAACGTCGCTGGTGTGCTCGTGTGATTTGGCAACTCTCAAGCTCGCGAAAGTCGGCGCGGTCACGCTGGGCTATCTCGTGCATCTCGTACTCGACGAAATTTGGTCATTCGAGACGAGACGTGGGCGTGTGCGCGTGAAAAAATCGTTCGGTACCGCGATGAAGTTCTTCGCCAAGCGTCCGTATGCGAATGTGTTTACCTACGGCCTTTTGCTGTTCGTCGGAGCCTTGGCCTACGAAGACCCCGCCCTTATGCAATACGTCCAAAAGCAAATAGATCCGCACCACGTCGAAGGCGATTCGCACGACCATCAACACAATCACGATTACAACTTTGGGATGCAAGGTGAAGCTAACATCACCAACGGCTATCGATAACTCCGTACGGCCATGGACAATCCGTGTTGCGCTCGCCTACTTGCTCGCGATAGGTCACGCAAACGTCGCTGTCGCGCAACAGCTGGAGGCACTTCGCACGGAAGTCCGCGGTGACCCGCCACAGGTGTCCGCGGCGCAAAGTGATACTCCGCGAGACAGAGATGATCGTCGTCGCAACCCACCGTATCAGGCGTCTTTTGATGACGACGGTGAAGAAAGCGTGATCGAAGACATGTTCGGTAACGCTATCCTCTGGGGGATCACGAGCCCTTACTGGGTGCCTACGGCATTGGCCCAAGATGACTTCACGTCCACCGGCTATTTTCTTGATCATCCCTACGATGACAACCAGTTGATTTCGGAATTTCGTCGGGGTCGTTCGTTCCTCGACACCTCTTTGTTCCGCCTTCGCTTTGAGGCTGGCAGCAACTTTGACGAAGTGAGTCTTGTCGGCGGGCAAATACTCTGGGACACGCCAGTACGTTTCGCGATCGATACGGAATACAACTATCGCCACGAGGAGCTCCTCTTTGGTGACGACGACCTTTGGACCGGCGATGCAAACATCGTGTATCGATTCGCCCAAAGTTCAAGAATGCAAATGCGATCCGGGATCGGTTTCAATTGGCTTTCCGATTCGTCCGAAACAGACATCGGATTTAACTTCACCTATGGTGGCGATTTCCTACCCAAAGACCCGTTTATCCTGTCACTGGAAAGCGACCTCGGTAGCCTTGGAGGTGAAACGCTTGTCCACGGTCGTGCAACGCTTGGCGTCAACTACGAACACACCGAGATCTACGGCGGATACGACTACTTCCGCATCGGCAGCCAAGATATTGGC
The DNA here is from genome assembly GCA_964397295.1 of uncultured Pirellulaceae bacterium. Taxonomy (GTDB): domain Bacteria; phylum Planctomycetota; class Planctomycetia; order Pirellulales; family Pirellulaceae; genus CAYNJG01. The sequence goes on along the minus strand of CAYNJG010000019.1, from coordinate 27,797 downwards.
AGTGTGGTGTTTGGCTTGCGTTTCTGGTTCTGAAGCCCAGCTTCAAAAGAGCTTTCCGCTGTCCAGCAGCATCGTGACCGGACCGTCATTCACCAGCGACACATTCATATGCGTTCGAAAACGGCCGCATTGAACGTCAACACCGTGTTCCTTCACATTGGTGACGAAAAGTTCGTATAGCCGTTCTGCTTCTTCTGGCGGCCCGGCGTCTACAAAACTGGGACGTCGTCCCTTCCGGCAATCGCCGAGCAATGTGAATTGACTAACGACCAACATTCCTCCGCCCACATCGTTGAGCGCGAGATTCATCTTATCTTTGTCATCTTCGAAAACGCGAAGCCCTACCGTTTTGTCTGCTAGGTATTTCGCGTCTTTGTCTGAATCACCTTTCGCAACACCCAACAACACCATCAGCCCGACACCGATCTCGCCAGTTAGATCACCATCCGACGTAACACTGGCTTGGCTGACTCGTTGTACAACTGCGCGCATAAAAACTAGTCCACCGGCAATCCGCGTGACTGCCGCTCTTTCCGAACATCAGCAACAACTTCGGCGATCACTTGAGAGTTCTGGTGTAAATTCGTCGCTTGCAACAGTATCGCGATCAGAATCACACACGATCCAAGCATCGCAACAATCATGTGCGGCGTCACCCAGTTCGCGGTCGTCGGACGAAGTGTGCCCGGATCGGCTGCGGCGCCAAATGCCACAATGGCGAGAATCGAAAACACACCCATGATGGACCAGGGAAATGTAGCGCGTTTCAGCTTCGTACTTCGTGCCACGTATTCGTTGTCCAAGCCGTAAGCATCACAAACTTCTTTCACCCAGCGGCTCGTACCAATCAAGTACGTGACCGAAAGGCTGTTAATCAGCACGACAGCAAGAGCACTAGCGAGCCCTAGCTGAAAGTGCGTCCTGAATCGGCTCTGTGGTTCATCCAACGGTTGCCAATATGCGATCTGTTCATCGTTGCTCGCGGTCGGGTCAGCACCTTGAGCCAATTTGGTGTGAACGCCGTTGTAGTCGCCAATCCACCAACCGACGCCCATCGTGACCAAGACCAGCAACGCCGGAAGAACGGAAAGCGACATGAAGATACGAGACAAGGAATTACTCCGGCCGGATTTGTATGGCGTAACCTCTCATGCTAAAGACTCAGCAACAGAAATCTACCCCGTAGAACTAAGCCGAAAATCGCAGCGGCCAACTCGATTACGGCGTGGACAGACTCACGCTATACTGGCGGCACAAATTCCTCGCGGTCCTCCCAGAACCAGTTCAGCCTACGACGGTAACGCAATGCGATCTTTCCCTGCCTTTCTTCTTTTTGTTTGCTTGCTTTTCATCGTCGGTTGTTCGAAATCGGCCACTACTACGACCGCGACGAAAGAAAACTCGGTTGTCGCTGATGACGAAGCAAGTGTCAAACTTGTTGAAGCAACCGGTGCGAAGCTGAAAAAGGATGGCAATGGCAATGTCGTTAACGTTGACTTTCGCGGCACTTCGGTGGACGACGAAGCGTTGAAGTCGCTTTCTGGCATGAAGCAACTAACTCACTTGGATTTGCGTGATTGTGCGATCACGGACGAAGGTGTGGCGTCTCTCGGTTCGTTGTCAAAATTGAAAGCACTCCGATTCTCCGGCAAGTCCGGCGCAACGGATATCACCGACAAGTCGATGGCTGTCATCGGGACACTAACGAACCTAAAGTTGCTCGCAATCGATTTCGCTCCTTTTGCCGGCAGCGCGGAAGGCTTTCAACAACTCAGCACACTAAAAAACTTAGAAGAAGTTTACGCCAGCAAAACCTTAGTCAATGACGAGACGCTCGAAGTATTGGCAACCACGTTTCCGTCGTTAAAAAAGTTGCGAGCTTCCGCTGCGCAGGTTTCTAGCGAAGGACTTCAATCGATTGCCAAAATGAAAAAACTGGAAGAGCTGGACCTCAGTGAAAACACGGCGATCTTCGACGACGGCTTGGCGCACCTCGCCGAAATGACACAACTGAAGAAACTGAACCTTTGGCGTGTCCCCATTACAGACGAAGGCGTCGTATCACTAGCGGGACTCACAAATATGGAATGGTTGAACTTAGACAATGTGCAGTACCTCAGTGATGACGGACTCGTTCATTTGAAGGGCATGACCAAACTGAAGTTCTTGCACCTTGGGTCGACCGCCGTCACCGATGCTGGAATGAAGCATCTTGAGCCGCTGACTTCCCTAGACGATTTGAAGGTCACGCGAACGGGTGTTACGGAAGAGGGCGTTGCTGAACTAAAGAAAACCCTGCCGAAAACTGCGATTCAATTGAAATACGTTGAAGGCAAATAGTTGGGTGATCGTAGCAATGACAGATTGGCATACATGGTACGACTCGCTTGAGAAACCTTCGTGGACGCCGGAACCAGAAACGATCGGACTCATCTGGCAGTGCCTCTATCCGATTATTCTCTTCACGTTTGGCTTCGTCTTTTATCAATCGATACGTAAGAAACTGCCACTTAGTGTTGCCTTACCGTTCGCAATCAATCTGGTAGCGAATCTTATTTTCTCACCCATCCAATTCGGATTGCGGAACCTAAACCTTGCAGTCGTCGATATCGCTTTGGTTTGGGTCACGATCCTGTGGATGATGTGGGCGATTTGGAAACATCACAAATGGATCGCCCTCGCTCAAGTTCCGTATTTTGTTTGGGTCTCGTTGGCATCCGTATTGCAGATTTCGATCACTTGGAACAACTGACGTTCAACGGATCTATCACAAGCTAACCTTGACCACACCCGCCGCCGCCGGGCGTCTCGATCCGTATTGCGTCTCCTGGATTTGCATCCAGCGCATCAAGGCTGTTGAGACGCGTCGGTTCTTTGCCTGGACGAAGATGGTAGTTAGTCCCAACTGCACCCGGCTTGCCTCCTTCGATTCCATACGGAGAAAATTGCCCCCGGCGTTGAGTAAGAATTGAGACACGCAGGTTCTTCAAGAATTCGATCTCGCGAATCACGCCTTCACCGCCGGGGTTTAGTCCTTGCCCGCCCGAATTTTCGCGAATCTCAAAACGCCTCAACCGAACCGGAAAGCGACTCTCCAACGTCTCGGGATCTGTCAGTCGAGTGTTCGTCATGTGCGTATGAACTGCATTGGCACCGGGTGACGTCAGCGTCGCCCCCGCTCCGCCGCAAATCGTTTCGTAGTAGCCAAACGTATCGTCACCGAACAACAGGTTGTTCATAGTGCCTTGACTGGCGGCCGCGATTCCGAACGCTCCGAGAATGACATCCACAATGCGTTGAGATGTTTCGACGTTGCCAGCAACGATCGCGGGGCACTTGTTCGGATCGTCGTTACTTGGTGGATTCAAAAGACTATCGGGGATATGCAACTGTATAGGGCGTAGTACTCCGTGATTGAGTGGGATGTCTTCGTTGATCAGCAAGCGCAGGCAATAAAGCGTTGCCGCCGTTACGATCGCCGGGTTCGCATTGAGGTTACCGGCAAGGACTCCGCCCGTTCGTGTGAAATCAAAGCGTGCCGAGTCATCATCGATCGTAAGCGTCACAGAAATCGGAGTTCCGTCATCCAGGTAATCCGTGAACTTTCTTTCTCCGTTCCGTAGCCGCGCGATCGCTTGCCGCGTTTTTTGTTCCGCTGCACTTTGAATGAATTGCATGTAGGCAGCGACAACGGGCCACGAATAATGTTGCACAAAATTCTGCAAGCTTTGGCTACCCATGCGATTGGCGGCGATTTGAGCAGAGATGTCGGCGATATTCAGCTGCGGGTCGCGAGACGGATAAGGTGGCTCGGACAACAGCCGTTCAAGATCGTCCATGCGGGACTCACCTGCCTCGATCACTTTCCTTGCGCGAATGAGCTTTCCTTCTTCTGCCAAGTTTTGGGAGAACGCGGGCATCGAACCGGGTGTGATGCCCCCGATCTCGGCATGGTGAGCTCGGCTTGCTGTGAAGAATAAGAGTTCACCATCGTCACTGTGCACGGGCGTTACCACGGTCACGTCCGGCAAGTGGGAACCACCGTGGTACGGATCATTTGTCACAACGACATCGCCGGGGTTGAGTTCGATCGCTTCGAGCACATGCTGCACAGTCGCGCCCATCGCACCGAGATGTACCGGTACGTGTGGTGCGTTCACGACCAACTCGCCTGCGGCTGTGAAGATCGCACAGCTGTAGTCCAAACGTTCCTTAACGTTTACGCTCCGCGACGTCGCCCGCAATGTCGTCCCCATTTGCGTGGCGATTGCGGCAAAACGTTTGTTGAAAACTTCCAGTAAGACCGGATCGGATCGCGTCGTATCGATTCGCGTTGTTCTTTTGTGCGAATCGGAGTGTTTCCGCAGCAGCAGTTCGCCTCCTGTCATTTGCGTCGCTGTCCAACCGGGATCAATCACGATGGTCGAGATCGTTTCGGTGACGATGGCAGGTCCAACGATCGTGTCGCCAGCCGAAAGATCTTGCCGATCGAATACGTTCGCAGCGAGTGCCTGACCGTCAAATACGACCTGTTGGAATGATTGCGGTGCCGGGCTGTTTTGTGAATCGACAGGTATTGAGTTCTCCGTGGACGACGTTTCCTTTTGTGTTGCAACGACGCGTGCGGCGACAACTTCGATCGGTTGATCGTTGGGAAGATATCCTGACCGAGAAAAAAACTGTTGTTCGTAAGCTTTCTTAAAGTCTTTATCGGACGGCTTTCGAATACGAATCGGGCCGTCGAGCCCAACGAATCGAAGATCCAAATAGTGTGCAAACTCGACATCGTCCTTGGGTAACCTCAGTCGCTGCAAAGCACTCACTTCGAGTTCAGCGAAGAGCGTTTTCAATTCTGACACCGGCAATTCGGTCAGACCTCGATAGACACCACGTTCTTCGTGAGTAGTAAGGCGAGCCAACCCAATACCGTGTGCGCTAAGAATGCCCGCATTCGGATGCAATGCGATTTCCGTCATGCCTAGTTCATCGGCAACAGCACACGCATGTTGCCCCGCCGCGCCACCAAATGCGACCAATAAATCGTCGCGTGGGTCGATGCCTTCTTCGACGCTCACGCAGTGAATTGCTTCAGCCATACTCGCGTTGGCAATACGTAAATACCCTTCTGCAAGCTCGAAAGGTGTCATGCGTTTGGAGGTTGCTGCGAACAATTGCTCGCATTGTTGTTCAAGCTTTTGCTGAACAGCCAACGTATCGAGCGAAAAAGGAAACGCGGATGGCAGGATCTTTCCCAGATAGAGATTGATGTCGGTGACGGCGAGCGGTCCACCACGTCCGTAGCAAGCCGGACCTGGATTGGCTCCGGCACTCTTTGGGCCGACCGTTAACCGGACTCCGTCGAACTCGCATATCGAACCACCACCTGCCGCAACGGTTTCGATCGCCATCATCGGAGTAGCAATCCGTTGTCCGGCTTTTTCTGTTTCGAACTCTAACTCTAGATCGCCACTCCACCGAGACACGTCCGTCGATGTACCGCCCATATCAAAACCGATCGCGGCCGACCGCCCCAGCTGCTTGGCAACGTACGCGACTCCAACGACGCCACCAGCCGGTCCCGAGAGAATGCTGTCCTTACCACGAAACTGGTCAATCGAAGCCAGCCCACCCGATGACGTCATGAGGTGCAGACTACTATCGGAATGAAGCGACGATTGAATGGATGCAACGTATTGTTCCAGGATCGGATTCAAGTAAGCATCGATGACGGTCGTATCGCCACGGGGTACTATTTTGCGAATGGACGAAACGCCATGCGAAACGCTTTGACTATCGAACCCAATTTCGCGAGCCAACTCCATGAGTTGCAATTCGTGCGTTGGGTTTACTCCCGCGTGCAACAGCACGATCGCCAGCGACGCAATGCCTTGGTTGTAAAGCTTGTCCAATTGCCGCCGGGCGTCGTCGAGATCCAAATCGATGAGGACTCGTCCTGACGCATCTAACCGTTCGGAAACTTCGACTACTGTTTCATAGAGCTCATCGGGCTTCTTGATATCGAGTGCAAACAAATCCGGCCGAGCTTGATACCCAATGCGCAACACGTCACGAAAGCCGGCCGTGGTAACGAGCGCCGTTCGGCTGCCGGTACGTGTGATCAACGCATTAGTCCCGCGTGTCGTGCCCAGTCGGACATCGAGCGGTGGCAGTTCCGTCCCGAGTGATGAACCGATTAAATATCGAATCGCTACGAGGGGTGCTGACTCGGGGCTAACGAGTTCGTAGTCTTCGCCAGCTTCGACGATCGCTTTCGCGAGCGTAAGTTCGCCCGGTGCTGAAGTTAGAACGGTGCCGACCTGACCGCCAATTCGAATTTCGTACGCGTTCCAAACCTCGGGAGGATCGCTGCTTCGCCGAGGATCAAAAATCGTGCAGCCGCGAGAACCAGATTCAGCTCTCCCTTTTACGACGCCCGAGCTGAGCGTTTTGTGTTGAACGCGTTTGCTGTCCGGACGCTCGGCCACGCAATCGGTGAATGTCCCGCCCACATCAATCCAGAATTTCCATCTATTCATCGCGGGAATATGCCTTGGATCGAGAACAGATCGATCACGCGAGCTGTCAATTTGATAACATGCTACGATGTATCTCGAAGTGGTGGTCGCCGCCGTTTTCACACCGTAAGTGTCGATAGCGTAGCGATTTCTGCAGTTGTTGCCAGCATCCAAGGTAAGCTTTGACTAGGTTGGTCTGGCAATTGCCCTACAAAAGGTTGGACAGTGCAGGAGCAATTTCGACAACCGAATCGAGGGATCAAATCATGGCGAAACATTTGCAATTCAAGCAGCTCATCATTTTCCTTGTGCTCGGTTGCACACCGATATTGAACGCACAAGGGCCGGAGCTAAATCCTCCGCTGGAATTGCCGGCGCCACCCCAACCCAAGTCGCTGCAATCGGACCTCGACCTGAGCGAACGTGATATCGAGCGATTGTTCGACTTCACTTCACCGGACGAACAACCGGCTGTCGAAAACAAAGACAATGACAATGCAGCTCGGACCGCCGCGACAGAAACGCTGCCCGTACAAGTGCGAGAGTTCGAGGGAGAGCCCGTCACACGCGGTCCGATTCATGAAGCATTCGCGGAACCGTTCTCGATGCTTCCTCAAGACACGCTCATCGTTCCGAAAACTCCACCTGCTGCTGTCGAAGAAATTCCGCCGACTCGACCGGAACAAGCTGGCAGCAATACGGAGTGGATCTCTGGCTATTGGGCATGGGATACGCAAGCAGAAGATTATATTTGGGTCAGCGGAGTTTGGCGCAAGAAGCCAAAAGACCGTCTCTGGTTGCCCGGTCGATGGGAAGTCGTAAACGACGGTCATCAATGGATCCCCGGTGCGTGGATGCCGACCGATGGCGAAGAACAGATTGTCAAACGGGAAGTGCTACCGCTTCCTCCCAGGTCCCTCGACCAAGGTCCAACCAGCCCAGCGCCATCCGACGAACACTTCTGGGTGCCGGGTGTTTGGCAACGGAACGATGCGAGGTACGCATGGCGAGCCGGCTATTGGTCGCGTTCGCAGAAAAACTGGGTCTGGGTGCCGGATCACTACGCTTCGGTTGCTGACGGTTGTCTGTTCGTACCGGGATATTGGGACTACACCTGGGACCGTCGCGGCACGCTCTACGCACCGTGTACCTTCGCCGCAGCCGGGGACCAGCAGGTTTGCTATCGGCCTACACAGGTGATTGACACCAACCAGTGGCTGACGAACCTTTGGGTCGCGCCGCGCACCGCACACTATCACTTCGGTGACTACCACAACTACGGACAGCTCGGATATCAACCTTGGTACCAGTACTACGGCAGCAACCGTGCGTACTACGATCCATTCTACACGTACTATCGTTGGCAGTTTCCGAGGACTTACGGAATCGGAATGTATGGCTACCTCAATAGTCTGCACGCTTACTATGGATCGCACGCATCCCAGCGACCGCGTGTTTCGTTCTACGGCTACGACAACTGGGCTCGTCGAGGAAGACGCTACTCTTCATTTGGCGACGTCTACGCACTCGCTCGGCTTGCTGGCATCAATCTGAGTTCTCGCTCTCCCAATCGGCGAGGTGACTACCTCGACCGCTTGTACGACTATGGACGCAGCCGTAGCTATGGAAACAGAGACTACGGATATCAACGTGCCCCAAACAACAGAAGTCGTTCGCAAACCGACCGCCGACTAAGCAGCGCCGCCCCACGATCCGGAAGCTCCGAATCTCGAGGCAATCGCAACAACGTAGCGAGTCCAAGATCGCGTGCGACAACGAGGGTAGAAACAGAGGGACCCGTACGAAAAAAACCCGTGCCACAAAACACATCGCGGCCTAATCCGACAGCTACGCCACGCCCTCGACTCGAATCGCGTCCGAATACCTTCGTAGACAACCGTTCGAGGCAAAGTTCTCGACAGGTAACTCGTTCTAACCCACCCCGCCAAGTCACAAGAACTCAAACCAATCGAATTCCAACAGCACGAACACAGGCCACGAGAACGCCAACATCGCGACCACAGACATCGCGACCACAAGCTCGTCCTCAGACCACAAGGACACCAACGCAGCGACCTCGCCCCCAGAGCACAAGAACGCAGTCACCACGACAGCCAGCCACACGAACGCAAACCGCCCGACCGAAGCCCGTTAGTCGACCGGCTCCAACACGCCAAGCTAAAACTCCGGCAACGCGCAAATCGTCGGGTGCGGGGTTCTCAATAAGTGGAATGAAAAACTCTCGTAACAAAGCCGATTTGACACGGCAGCGTGCAGCGATGCAAAAGCTTATGAAGCAGCGCAAGGGTAAGTAGACCAAGGGGTACATTCGCGCGGCGCGTACCGTATATTGAGGCATTCAGTTTTTTGCCACTCTGCGGAACTCGTCGATGCGTAAACCTGCCTCTAGTCGTTGCTCGAACCTATTGCTTACCAGCGTCCTTGTCGTTTTTTTCCTCAGCAGCGTCATGGCGGAAGATTGGCCAGCGTTCCGGGGACCAACCGGCCAGGGTCGCACTACCGAAACGAATCTGCCACTCACGTTTTCAGAAACGGAAAACGTAACGTGGAAAACCATGATTCCCGGCAAAGGTTGGTCGTCGCCCGTGATTATGGGTAACGAGGTCTGGATGTCGACGGCGGTTGTGACTGAGCCATTGGTGGAAAACACCGCGTTGGGGAAGAAGAAAAAACCGAGGGACTTCCTCGCTGAGTCTGTCTCACTCCGTGCCATTTGCGTCGACAAAGTTAGCGGTAAGATCACGCGCGACGTTGAATTGATTTCGGTGGCTGAGCCGGAATCGATTCATACTCTCAACAGCTACGCTTCACCAACGCCCGTGCTGACCGAAAATCGCGTCTATTTCCATTTTGGCACGTACGGCACCGTTTGCATAAATCGTTCCGACGCCAAAGAAGTCTGGCAGCGCCAACTGCCTCTCCAACACGCAGTCGGCCCTGGCAGTTCGCCGATCGTATGGCGTGACCTATTAATCTTGGTTTGTGACGGAATGGAAACGCAATACGTCACGGCCCTCAATCGCGATACAGGGAAAGAAGTCTGGAAGACCCATCGCCCAAAAATGGCCGGCGACGATGGCGATTTCCACAAGGCATTCAGCACACCATTGGCGATCGAATGGGACGGTCAACCGCAATTACTTATTCCCGGAGCACAGTGGTTTGTCAGCTACGAACCAACGTCTGGGCGAGAACTTTGGCAGATCAACCACGGTCGTGGATTTTCGAATGTTGCTGCGCCAGTCTTCGCTGACGGAATCGGCTATTTGATTACAGGTTTTACGAAACCGAAACTGTGGGCGATCCCCGTACAAGAACGTGGTGAGTTGACGGAGGATCGCAACGTGTTGTGGGAGCAACCCAAACAAGTGCCAAAAAAGTCGTCGCCACAATTGGTTGGATCTGAAATCTACATGGTCAGTGACTCTGGGGTATTAAGTTGCGTCGACGTGAACTCTGGCGACTTGAATTGGTCGGCTCGGATGGGTGGCAACTATTCCGCATCACCGTTGCATAGCGAAGATCGTTTGTACTTCTCTAGCCAAAACGGCCAGGTGATTGTAGTGAAACCCAACGCAAAAAAATTCGAGAAGCTTGCCGAGAACAAGCTAGATGGACAAATCATGGCATCGCCTGCGGCCAATGATTCGGCACTGTTCGTGCGGACGGATCAAGCGCTCTATCGCATTGAAGAAAAGTGAGTGATGCGTTCATCAACTTCGAAGCGGAATGGTCGCTCCTCCGACGACGCTTCATTTGACGTGCCATTTTCTTGCAGTTGAAACTGTCGGCCAAGCCTTCTTTTGAACGGTACCCGAGTCGAATTCACGGTACTGTTACTCAAAATCGACCATGGCCGTGAACCATTTCGACCACGATGTGTCTTCGTGGCCATGAGAAAAAGGCAAAGTCTGTGTTGAATGAATACCTACGCTTACCGAAAGCCGTACACGTGCTTTGCATGGGTATGTTCATCACTCGGGCTGGCGCATTCTTCATGATCTTTCTCACGATCTATCTCAGCGAAGAATTAGGGTTTGGCGTTCCATTCGCCACGTTTGCTATGGGTGTCGCGGGGCTTGGCTCAATGATTGGAGCCATTTGCGGCGGTCAGCTTGCCGATCAGGTTGGTCGCCGACCGGTAATGTTATGCGCTGTATTTGGGAGCGCGGTGATGCTGCTTATCCTGAGCTGGATCACGCAGAAACTGCCGTTCTTGATGGCCATATTCGCGTTCTCGTTCATCAACGACATGTATCGACCTGCCGGTTCGGCCATGATTGGCGATCTCGTCTCCACCGATCGAAGACAACATGCGTTTGGACTCATGTATATCTCGATCAACTTGGGATTCGCTATCGCGCCGACGCTTGGCGGGATCTTGGCCGACTTTTCATTTCGTTGGCTTTTTTGGGGCGACGCCTTTACAACTGCCGCGTTTGGACTGCTCATCATCGCCTTCATTCGCGAGACAAAACCAGTAAGCACGAAGCATGGTAACGACAAAACGGATGGAGCCAAGACCTCGACGTCAGCACTGCGAGCCATAAAGCACATCTCCCGCGACGTCACGTTTCTGCTTTTTTGTTTGGCGACCTTGTTAAATGCACTAATGATGACGCAGGCGTTTTCGACCCTGCCCATCACGATGTTAGAGCATGGCTACTCAAAGGCAGAGTTCGGGCGCATGATCGCGGTGAACGGCGTACTGATTGTTCTCGCACAGTTGCCACTTACACACTTGCTTGGTCGATTCGATCGAGTCACGGTTATCGCATTGGGAGCAACGTTGATCGCAATCGGATTTGGCAGCAACGCGCTCGGTAACTCCGTAGCAATGGTGTTACTTTCGATCGTCATCTGGACTTGCGGCGAGATGTTTCAAGCACCGTTTATGCAGGCAGTCGTGCTCGATCTAGCGCCGAAGGACTTGCGTGCACGGTACCAAGGTGTTTTTTCGATGTGCTTCGCGCTATCGGTGGTGGTTGGAGCCCCGCTTGGTGGTCAAATACTAGACCGATACGGTTCGAGCATATTGTGGAAGATCGTGTTCTTCGTGGGCCTAATTTCCGCGAGCTTGTACGCGCTACTCGCGGCAGCAATTTGCTCTCGTTCGAGAGTGCCCAGTGAAGACAGCTAAGCCAACGCTCTCCGTATTCTTGAGCGCCCGACCAAATCCAAAAGACGTCGTTCTTGAGCGGGGCGACTATAGAAAAGAACTCGACTGCGGATCAACGACAATGCCGTCGCACATTTCGGCGATTTGATTCAGCACAACGAGTAACGAACCTGGGTCCATAAAATCATCGGGTTCATCTTCTGATCCGCTTGCACCCACAAACACCAACTGTTCGAAGTGATAGACTTCCAATCGGCACGTGCTGTCTCGGACGCGATTGACCATTTCTTTTTCATCAGGCATCGCGTTCTCCTTGAGCTCATCAGCCAACTCCTGCGTTTGCTCTTGCATCTCTTCGGTCGCAACACAAGTTAGGTCCATAGCTGCGTAGTCGTCTTTTGAGATCAGCGTCAAGGATTCGAATTCACCATCGTCGCTCGACCGAACATTCAAAAGTTCATAAGCGCTATTCAATTCTGTTAGCATGGATTCCAGCGAGGCAGTGCTTGGGCGTTTGCTGGCTTCGAAGTACACAAAGTACGTCTCGCGCCACTGATATTCGCTGTTCTCGAATAAAGACATAGTGTTCTTTCGGAGTGTCAATCTTGTTCCGGAATTATCAGCAGTTTTCGCTGGCTTGCAAGCGGAAGTAAGAATCGCTCTACCTGCTTTGCTTACAGTCGATCTAAGATGAGGTTGTGTGAAAATGCCACGTAAGGAGCCGAATGTGCAAATCTTTTCAATCGTCGACGACAAGAACGTGCCACTGTATCGAGTCCTGTGGATCGGAGACGTGCCTCATTTCTGTGGTGCAGAAGACTGTACAGTTGAAGGTCGCTATGAAGTTCGCTTGGACGCAGACGAGTCCGTGTTTGGAACCCGAGAGGAACGCGATTCGTTGTTAGAATCAATTGAGAAATGGCATCGCGGATCGACCAACGGCGACGAACCCTGGTCGTAACTGCTCATTTCACTGGTCGAGTTCCCGTCGCAATCGTCTTGGTCGTCACAACCCGCACGAGCCCGAGACTTTTGCAAACTTCGCTGCCCTGAGATTTGCTTGGATCTAGTTAGAAGGCAGAGTTTCTTAGTAATTCGCGCTATTCAACTCTACACGGCCCTTCAATCTAGCCATGATCAAGCGAGATCTTGCTCTACGTACCTACATGATGGCAACGTGGCCATTGCGGTCGTTTATGCGCGGCTATTTGAATTATCACAATCGTGCTCCCGTTGCTGGTCTCTTTTTGCACCGAGTCGCTGACGACGTTCCCAACCCTTGGACGATCACAAACGCACATTTTGATTGGATGCTGACGTGGCTTCAATTGAACGTTGACATCGTGTCGATTGACGAAGCGACACGCCGGATCCGCGAAGGTCACTCTGGGCGAATGTCGGTCTTCATCACCTTCGACGATGGTTATGCTGACAACTGTCTGTTCGCGATTCCAGAGTTAATAAGCCGCAAAGTACCATTCACGTACTATGTGACAACTCAAAACGTGTTGAACGGAAAGCCGTTTCCGCACGACCTAAAGAGAAACGCCCCACTTGCCCCCAACTCCGTGGACGAGATTCGCGCGATGAGTGATGTTGGAGTGGAAATCGGTGCTCACACTCGAACTCACCCAGACATGGCAACGCTGTCTCGACTTAGTGATATGGAGTTGGAGATTCGCGGATGTCGTGATGATCTGGCAGACTGGACCGGCAAAGAACCTCGACACTTCGCGTTTCCATTTGGACTGCCAGAAAATCTCAACCCACGTGCAGTTCAATACCTCTATGACATCGGCTTCGAAAGTTATTCGTCCGCAATGGGCGGCTACAACTTTCCCAGAGGCAACGCCTTTCATTTGAAGCGATTTCATGCGGATCCAGTCGCTGTGCGATTCGAAAACTGGCTTAGCTACGATCCGCGATGGATTTTCAACGTCCCAGAATTCGAATACGTACCGTTCAAACGAAAGCATATGCCGGATAACGAGCCAGCAGCGGCAACCAAGTCATGATGAATTTAAAAACGTTTTGCAGCCGACGCAAACCATCCGACCAGCGTGGACCATTGAAGACGTTGTTTCTTTTGACAACGATGCCTGTCGGTGGCGCTGAAACGCTGTTGGTCGATCTGATTCGACGGATGGAACCACATCGATTCACTCCAGAAATTGCCTGTCTCAAGGATTTGGACGAGTTGGGCGAAGTCATGTCTCGCGAAGTAAAGACAAGTTCAAACTTCCTTTCCAATAAATACGATCTGTCCGTACTCCCTAAACTGACGGCCTATCTCATTCGCAGTAAGATCGATGCTGTCGTGACCATTGGCGCCGGAGACAAAATGTTTTGGGGCCGCCTGGCGGCGTTCTTTGCTCGGACACCGGTTGTGGCTTCTGCTTTGCACTCAACGGGTTGGCCTGACGGCGTTAGTAGACTGAATCGTATGCTGACGCCCATCACGGATACGTTTATCGCTGTTGCGGAAGAGCACGGTCGATTCTTACGAGAAGAAAGCGGGTTTCCGGACAAGAAAGTGTGCGTGATCCCGAACGGGGTCGACACCGAAAGGTTCCGGCGAGATATTGCTGCCGGCAGTGCCGTTCGAGAAGAGTTTCAGATTCCGTTGGACGCTCCGGTTTGCGGAATCGTGGCAGCACTTCGGCCCGAAAAGAACCACGAGTTGTTCTTGAACGGTGCCCAAAAGATTCGCCAACGCTTTCCGGATGCACAGTTTTTGATCGTCGGTGACGGCGTCAGACGTGAGGGACTCGAAGCATTGGCGAGAAGCCTGGGTATCGACGACGTGGTTCATTTTCTTGGTTCACGAAGTGATATTCCGTCGGTATTGGCCGCAATGAATTGCAAAATGCTAACATCCAAAATGGAAGCCAATCCAGTTTCGATTCTGGAGGCGCTCGCAACGGAAGTTCCCGTCGTTGCAACCCGCGTTGGTAGTATTCCGACAACCGTCATCGATCACGAAACTGGATTCTTGGTGGAACCAGGCAACGTCGACGATTTGGTTGAAAAAGTATCCGTGGTTTTGAACGACCTCGACAAAGCATCGCAACTTGGTCGCAACGGACGTGAGATAGTCGAGTCAAATTGGTCGGTCGATGCGATGGTCCGCGGCTATCAAGATATGATCACGCGGATCTACGACGAAAAGGCGATGTCATCGGAAGAAAAAGATGCGACGAAAAAGACTCGCAGCAATCAAAGAAAGTCTGATACGAAAGACTTCGTGCAAGTTTGACTTTTGCCGCTGAGCTTACGACTATTGCTTTGAGTCTTCGACGAGCTTTGCCGAAGGGCTAAATCGATCGCCTTCACAACCATCGTCGAGCTTTCGAAGGATTTCTACAATCTCTTTCAGTCCGCGTTTTTGAGCGTACTGCACGGGACCACCGCGAAACGGCGCAAAGCCGGCGCCCATGATCATGGCCAAGTCAATCGCTTCCGAGTCGTTAGTAACACCTTCTTCCAAGCAACGGTAGGACTCGTTGACCATCAACAACGCAAGCCGGTCTGCGATTTCTTTCTCACCCATCGACTCGGCGCCGCTTCGTGCTCGACGTTTACTGGCGCTCGGATTGGGGCTGGTCTTTTTGCCTTTGTGCAAGTAAAAACCGGAGCCTGATTTGCGGCCCAATTCACCAGCTTCGATCATCTGATCCAAAATCTTAGGAACCGAGAATCGCGTGGGAAAAGACGTCGACATCGTTTCAGCGACATGGCGAGAAACGTCTAGACCAACTTCATCGAGTAAGCGAATAGGTCCCATCGGCATACCAAAGTCGAGCATCGCCTTGTCGAGTTTCTCTTGATCAACACCTTGCTCGAACAACTCGCCAGCCTCAATTAGATACGGCATCAGAATTCGGTTTACAACGAACCCCGGACTGTCGTTTACAAGGACGGGCAATTTGCCGATCTTTTGCACCAAACGCAGACACGTGTTGCTCACTTCATCACTTGTTTGGGGTGCCGCAACAACCTCGACCAACTTCATTCTATGAACCGGATTGAAAAAGTGCAGACCAACAATTCGTTCGGGGTTCGTCAGCCCTTCGTGCGCAGCGAGTTCGCCGATGGGTAGCGCCGATGTATTCGTTGCGAGAATCGTATCTGGACGTGTGCGAGCAACTAGGTCAGTAAAAATCTTTTTCTTGATGTCGAGATTCTCTACCGCAGCTTCGATCACCATGTCGTAGTTCTGCAATGGCGCCGGCGTGCATGTCGTGTGAATGCGATCGCGACACTTTGCTGCTTCCGTTTTGGAGATTATTCGGCGTTTAACCATCGCACCACGAAGCTTGTCCATTGTCTTGACTCCTCGCGCGATTGCGTCCGCGGAGATATCCTGCAGAAGAACCTTTATTCCTCGAGTCGATAGCCAATGTGCGATACCGGACCCCATAACTCCGGCACCCACGACGCAGACCGTTTGAATCTCACGAGGTTCGGCATCGCCCGTCCGAGCACGTTTAGATGCTTCCGTTAGCGAAAAAATACGCATCAAATTTGCAGTGACGTCGTGACGCCCCAACTTCATCGCGGCTCGACGTTCGTTTTCCAGCGACTCGTCATGACTTTTGACGACTGAGTCACAGACGACATCAATCGCTTCGATCTGCGCCGGATAGTGACCACGTGTTTTGGCTGTAACGTCTTTCGTAACCTTTTTACGGATCACGGACGCGGCGAAAGCGTTGTTTGTGAGTTTATGAGCCTTACGTTTGGGGCGGCCCTTGCTGAGCAACTTTCCCGCCAACATATCCATTCGTTCGCGCGGTGCCACTCCGTCAACTAACCCCATCTTTTTAGCCTTCTTAGCGGCGATAGAGCTGCCCTTCAGAATCATGTTTAATGCCGACGGTAGGCCAATCAATTTCGCAAGCCGCGTCGACCCACCCCACGCGGGCAAGATACCCAACATTGTCTCGGGCAAACCAAGTTTCGTCGATTTATCATCACTCGCAATTCGCCAATCGCATGCGAGTGCAATTTCGAGTCCCCCACCGAGCGCCGTGCCGTGAATCATGGCGACGGTGGAAACACGTAGCTTTGCGAGACGATCGAAAACACGCTGACCTTTGTCGATAAAATCTGCGACTTCTTCTTCCGTAGCGGTACTAAGCGTATTGATATCGGCACCGGCAATAAAGATGCCGCTTTTCGCCGACTTGATGAACACCGATTTGATGTTCTTTTCATTTTCGAGCTGTTCAATATGCGCATTCAGCTCGTCGAGCGTCGCCGTGTCGAAAACATTCGCGCTGCTTTCCGGTCGATCGAAAGTGATCGTTGCGACGCTGTTTTCGATTTCCAATCGCGTATTCGCATCGGCCATGGCGGTATCCGAATCGTTTGACGGTGTAATGAGAGTACTCAACTCACTTGCCTCCAGCTTTTATTTTGCTCGCCCTGATCGAGTGGGCCAATTTTGAGATCTGTTTAGGGCCGCTCGAGTAAGACAGCGCCGCCCTGACCGCCACCGATGCACAGTGACGCATAGCCACGCTTTCCGTTGCGACGCTTTAGCTCTTTGAGTGTCGTGATAACGAGCCGTGTGCCCGTTGCACCAACAGGATGGCCCAGTGCAATGGCACCACCGTTCGGGTTCAATAACTCATCCGGGATCGAACCTAGCGAACCTGATCCATTGCAGAATTCTTTTTTCTCAAACAGCCGCTGCACCGCGATGACTTGGGCCGCAAACGCTTCATTGATTTCAATAACGTCCGCTTTTTCGGGCAAGAAGTCTTGCCTCTTTGCAACTTCGGCTATGGCATACGCCGGGCCAACACCCATACGCTCGGGCTCGCACCCACTGTAGTGAAAATCGATCAGCTTCCCGATGGGCTCCATTTTCAGTTCGTCTGCTTTCTTTTCGGTCATCACCAACATGGCGCCACCGCCGTCGGTGATTTGCGATGAGTTGCCAGCCGTGACCGTTCCCGTTGTCTTTTCGAAAACCGGACGAAGCTTGCCGAGTGCCTTCATGTTCTGGCCTTCGCGAACTCCGTTGTCGATCAGCGCATGACCGTCTTTCGCACTTTCAGCATAGGCGGGCGTGATTTCTTCCGCCAGGTTTTCGCGATTCGCTGCGGCTTTCAAATGGGAGTTCATCGCGTAAGTGTCTTGTTCTTCGCGCGAGATATCAAATTCACGTGCCAATACTTCCGCCGTTTCGCCCATGTTTAACCCCGCGACGGGATCAGTAAGACCGAGCTTCAGGCCAATCACGGGACTAAAGTCTTTCGGTCGGAAACCCGCAATCACACCAAGCTTCGCGCCCATCGTTTTTGCACGCGCGAGCTTCGCGAACTTCTTCGCCGTCGAATGATGAAACAACAACGGCGTGCGAGACATGTTTTCGACGCCACCAACAACAAATATTTCACCCTGCCCTGCGGCAGCTTTACAGGCAGCTGTCGTGAGCGCCTCCATGCCCGATGCACAGTTGCGATGCACCGAATACGCGGGCACGGATTTCGGAATGCCAGCTCGCAGAGCAATAACGCGAGCGATGTTGGCCGCATCGGCTGGTTGCGAAACGTTTCCGATGATGACTTCATCAATGATCGCTGGATCGATACCGGTTCGAGTCAGTAGAGCTGCAACCGCCTGACGACCGATCTCGACGGCATCAACGCCGGCTAGATCGGTCCCCATTTTGCAAAAGGGGGTTCTTACACCGTCGATAATTACGAGTTGAGCGTCTTTGTTCATAGCACCGCTAGCTAAATGGGTTTCTTTGAACCAGTTTGGCATTCAATATTCTGCAGTTTGACCGAGAACTGGATCTCGGTGAATACCAAAGAGAATCGAGCCGCAATTGCGCCTAAATTGAAGGAGTTTCAGCTAAACCAGCGAATTCGTAGAACACGCAGCCTCAGTACTCGTCCCGTAGTAACTCGACGGACTTTCGAGCACGTGTGAGGAACTCGCGTTTTGGCTCGCCAGGATCGAGCCAAATCGGTGGCCCAAACGTAATGGAACTCAGCAGAGGTACTGGCAAAAACTCGCCGCGAGGTAAGACGCGGTTCATGTTGTCCATGTAGGCAGGCACAAGTTCGATGTCCGGTCGCTTTTTACTCAAGTGATAAATACCGCTTTTAAAATCACTCAGCTCGCCCGTGGTATTTCTCCCCCTTCCGGGAAGACGATCACGGAGTGTGTTTCGCCCATCTCCCGCAGCAGCATGTTCACGGGGCTGTTGTGGACCTTGATCTTCTTTCGATCGATGAGCAGCGCATTAAGCGATTTGGCGAGGTGCCGACGTATCGAGCCTTTTTCCCAATAGTCTCGCGCCGCTACCGGCCGCGTTAATACTCGCACTTCCGGCGGAAGGCTGGCCCAAACGAGCAGTCCATCGAGGTGGCTCGTGTGATTGGCAAAATAGATTCGTTGACAGGTGTCAGGCTGGCAATCGACCCATCGCACGGTGACGCCGCTGATCGCTTTCGCGATAAACGCCAAGACAGGTGCGGTAAGCTTCATGGTTTGTAACTTTGTTTGGATCGTGACACTGACACAACAAGGCCGAAAAAAGCCCCAAGACTTCTGGAGTGGCCCGTGACCGAACGAGTGGCTATTCGTTAGAATCTAGACATTACTGCGAAGAGAGGGAACTTGGCTTTTCCACAATAAGCCTAAAAGCTTTACCTGGTTAGGCCCGCACGGATCGATCCAAAGGATATCCACACCGAAATGCTCGCTTTCTTGTTTCAAGAGGTGGCCATACAGCCGCAATTTTTGACAACGCCAACCATCATCTTGATGGTGATTGTATTGGCATCACTGTTGATTGCGCAGGTGGTAGGGTTCTTTATCCGCCGCCAACCTGAATCAACGTGGAACCCCGCCGTCATTCAAAAGTTCACGCTGAGGCTTCGCTCGTACTGGTTGATGTGCGCGATCTTAACGACCGCGATCCTATTTCGATTCAATGGTGCCGCCGTTCTACTCTTTTTCGGAGTCTCGTTCTGGGCACTGAGAGAATTCATCACGCTCACGCCAACACGCATGGGCGACCACCGCGCGTTGTTCTGGGTCTTCTTCGTTTTCACTCCGCTCCAATACTTTTTCGTGTCGCAACTTAACCGTGGAATCAACGGAGTCGGCGACTACGTGAATTGGAACGAAGTGTTCTTCATCGCTGTACCAGTCTTCGGATTTCTCTTCATCCCAACACGCATCGCGATCGCGGGCGATTCCAAACGTTTCTTGGAACGAGCAGCCAAAACGCAAGCCGCTCTTTTGATTTGCGTTTACGCGGTTAGCTACGCCCCCGCCTTGCTGTATCTGGACTTTCATCATTCGAATGGCGACGCCTGGGTTAACGCAAGCGGTGAGCCTTCCGGCAGCCCCGCCGGCGTCTTGTTCTTCTTCATTGTGCTTGTTCAACTCGGCGATTTGTTGCAGTACGCCTGGGGACATTTTATCGGGAAACATGTGATCGCTCCCGAAATCAACTCGAACCGTACATGGGAAGGTTTCATTGGCGGAGTGCTCTCTACCGCAATGATTGGCTCGGTACTGTTCTGGGCAACACCATTCAGCCCGGGCGAAGCAGCCCTTTTGTCGCTTGTCATCGCCATCATGGGTTTCGCGGGAACGATGACGATGTCTGCTATCAAACGCGATCGCGGCGTCAAAGACTACGGGACACTCGTTCGCGGACACGCTGGCGTCCTGGACCGCATCGACTCGCTATGTTTCGCCGCGCCCGTATTCTTCCATTTGGCGCGCGCGTTTTTTACGGGCTAGTCATATCAAGACAAGAACAACGACGGTCACGCGACTTTTACTTCGTCCGCTGTCGACGAAGTAAACCGATAAAAACCAGAGACGACAACACTAGCGAACCTGCCCCGGGTTCCGGTACTGCCTGCGCACCAGCTACGGATTGACCAAAGTTTGAAGAAAGAGCAAGAAAGTCTGCGAACTCGACCGTGCCGTTACAGTCGAAGTCGCCATTCGAATACGTTCCCGCTTGGCCGAAACTAGCCGACATCGTTAGAAAGTCTGCAAACTCGACCGTGCCGTTTTGGTCTGCATCCCCTGGCAGTAACCCCGCAGCTGCTAGGGCGCCGGGCAATTCGTCACCGGTTGCCGTTCCCGAAGCAATCTGACTACAAAGCTCATCGATACTCACTTGAGTGTTTCCGGGAAAGACTACGTCAAAGCCTTCGACTCGCCCCGCTGACGCCACATCCAGATCGATCAATCCCTGCGCCAGATCCTCTTCCCATATCGCAGGTTCCGCCAAGCGAAAACCACTGCCGTCCGAAAATGCTTGCGTGGCACCTGCAACGCCATCGACGGATAAACCGATGTCTTCATAGACTCCGTCGAAAAATGACCAAGCTCGTGAAAATCCAGTCCTTGCCTCATCGAGCGTAACGGATTGAATAAGGTTGCGTTCGGCATCGTAGAGATTAACCTCGTCGCCGTTACCGGAAAGGCCCGAAAACGAATCTCCGGATCCCGTATCAGCAAATAACTCTTCGTGCAAGATTCGCATTTCAGCGGGAATATCCCAAGCGATTCGAAAACCATCTTCGTCGTCCACTGAAGCTGCTTCCTCTCGAACCAAGATGATCAATTCTCTCGGTTGAATCACGAACTCTGGAAAAATCGTGAAGTCATCATCAGCAAGCCTGTCGTCGTCATCCCACAAAAACCCCGTCAGATCGATGGCTTCGTCACTGACGTTAAGCAACTCAAACCAATCGCCATTGGCGTGGCCTCCGTTTCCAAAATCGTCGGTGCCAGGATGACTGCTGTCCCACATGACTTCGGTAATAAATAGCTGTTCGCTCAACTGGGCTTGGGCCGTGCCAAAGGTGAGAATTCCAACGAGACCAAGAGAAACGGTAATACGAGAGAGCATCAGAAAGGACCTAAGAGATGATGGATCTTGAGAAATCGTATTTTATCAGGCTGTGTAATATCCATCCAGTTCTTGGATTCCGACAGAAGAAAGATGAAGTAGAAATCGAGTTTTTTTGTTAATCCGCTCTGATCATGCTCGCCTAAGACAAGCAGAACTAGCGCATGTGGTTGAAACCTTGTTTAGCGGCGTTAAGCTGCCACCTCGATAAAAAGTCTTGCCTTGGGAACGCTAGTGAATTCTTTATCGAATCTGTGACTTCGCCTTCATCGGCGAAGCGTTCTAACAGATGATCTCACATGCGTACGCATCCGAATCCCAACAATCGAATCTGAAGGACTGCGTGGTTTTGAACTACCGTCCATCAACGAAACGAATCTCCCGTCCAATGTCGTGAAACACTGGGCACACTTCGTGACGATTGACCTTTGTCCAAACAAATGAAACTACTTTCCTTTCGAGCTTCCATGAATCTAGTCAGCAAGACCATCTCCTTCGTCGTAATTTTCGCAGGCATCTCCTCCGCACAACTTGCAATCACAGAAATCAATTCTGGCTCGGACGCCACTGAAGATTGGTTCGAAATAACCAACGCAGGCTCCGAACCCGTCGACATCACCGGATGGGGATTCGACGACAATCCTGAGAACGTCGACAACATCGCACTTCTACAGAACATTACCAGTATCGCGGCAGGCGAGTCCGTTGTCTTCTTTGAGTTCGACGACGAGGCGGGTGACAACCAAGTCAACGCCTTTCGTACGGCATGGGGCGGATTGGACGGCGTCCAAGTTGGCTTCCACACCGGTTCAGGGCTTGGCCGTGACGATGGAGTGTCTATTTTCGACGCGACACCAACACTAGTCCTACAACAACTCTACTTCGACCCTGCACTTGATCCTGAGGCTGATCTACACGCTGGCGAATGGGTCGGCGCGTCCGATATTGATTCCGCCATTTGGGATCCAACGTCGGGTACAAGTTCTCCAGAATTCATCACACCGATCTTTGGCGCGTTGGGTGTCATTGCAGCATCGGACGGTGGACTCGGTTCACCTGGTGCAGTTGTGCCAGAGCCGACTTCAATCAGCATGATTCTGTTCGGTTGCGTTGCGTCGCCGACGTCGCTAAACATCAAATAAAAACCACGAGCAATGTGAGACGGCCAGTTCGATATGAACTGGCCGTTTTTTCTGCGCTAAACCGCATGCGTTATGCACGGCGCAATCATTAACGGCAAACACCTGTAATTTTGCGATTGGCCGCTCGCCGACTTCCCGAGTCCGCCCAATTAAAAATGGGTTCCAAACAATCGCATAACTCTCAAAATCATCAAGATCTAGTTGGGCTGCACTCGATTGCGTGCACTGCGCTTGAGCATTCGCTGGTACCCGAGTAAAAATGAATCACCTCCATACATTCGGTAACAGATCTTCTTCGCAGGCAAGAAAAGAGAATGGTTGTGCGACGCTCGAGAAAAGCTTTTACCCTGGTTGAGTTACTGGTAGTCATTGCAATCATCGGCATGCTGGTGGCCCTGCTCCTGCCGGCTGTAACCGGCGCGAGGTCAGCAGCGAGACGTACCCAGTGCCAGAACAAGATGCGTCAAATCGGGTTGGCGATTCTAAACTACGAGTCAACGCGACAGGCGTTTCCTCCCGCGACCACTACCGATGAACACAATGCATTCAGCATGTACGCTTACCTGCTTCCTTACATGGAGCAAAACGCCGCATTCGATCGCATCGATTTCAGCAAAGACTGGAACGCAACTTCACAAACCAGCGATTTTTTTAACGGTCTCAATTTGAGCGCCGCCTTGATCTGTCCCGAGGCGCCGTCAATTCGAAACCGCTATCGTTCGGGTAATTTGGAAGAGACGATCAATGCCGAAGTCTCCACGTTGGTGGATTATGTGCCGATCCATTCGGTCAACCTTGATTCAACGGCCGGTACGGGCACTTTCGAAGATGTAAAAATTGACAGACTTCGTACGTTAGTGGCCAGCCAAGTTCTTCGAGATGCAGACAGTTCGCGGGGAAGATACAGCAGCGACAACAGTCGCTGGTGGGGGATTTTGCGGCCATTCAATAGTCAAGACGACGCAAGTATCAAACGTGCTCATGTTAAGGACGGCCTCTCGAACACCATACTGCTGAGCGAGACGGCAGGTCGCCCACAAGGCTTTGCCCGAAGAAAAACGACGACGCAACAGATTACGTCTCACAAATGGTTCTTCGGCAACCTTTCGATCAGCGTAAACGCGCACTGCTCCGGTCAAATTATCAACTGCACCAACACGTCTGAGGTCTACTCATTCCACTCCGGCGTTTCTGGCTTCGTCCACGCTGACGGTTCGACGCACTTTCGCACAGAAGACATGGACCCTGAAGTGTTCGTCTCTTTGTTTACGATGGCTGGCGGTGAAGTCGTAAGCGTAAACTGAAATCAGGCTCACCCCGCAAGAACGCACGCGTGCAATCTCTTTAGGTACATACCATTGCAAGAACTTGACCTGATCTGTGATGAGGGCATGACGTCGCTGAAGCTCAAACACCGCGGGCCCACAGACTCAACAATCAAGATCGAGAGCTTGCGTGTTCGTGTGTCATGTTCTGACTGTGTTGCCGAATTGGAAGTCGAATCCAGTTCATGGTCCTCCTTCGCTGACTTGTTTTTGCCCATTGACGACGAATCATCTTGGTCAAAAGCGTGGGTTTCAAACTCGGGAGAATGGAAACTTCTCATACAGCGTGACGAACATGGACAGCACACCATAGTTTCTGAACTAGATTCCTTGCTGGACTATCATCCGTGGAAACTCATCACGCGTTTCGATCTGTCAGGGGACAGACTTCTTGATACTGCCAAGTCGGTTCGAAGTTTTATTGGTCAAACCTGACCGCAAAACGGCAAACATCGATCAGTTTCTTTAACACTGTGACACCCGACTTCCCCACACCAATCTCGCAGATTTTGACGTTCTGTTTCGGATCGTTTTCAAGACGATATTGAGATTTTACACACCACTAGGGATTTGGTCGAAATTCGTGGCAAACCGTTGACATTGCCCGATTCTCAGGCGATGGTACGGCTGTAGCAGTTATTCTGCCTTTACTGATTACGTAGATTGAAAGGGACGCTAGTGATGACCATCCACAACTCGATTTTCAATGCGAAGTGCTGAGCTAGCGCTCGTCCAAGTGGGCGAACGCTGACTCAGCATTTTTTATTGGTTTCACTTCAGCATTGGCCGAGCGTAACGCTCGGCCCGCATGGGAAGTTTTCATTTTACATGGAGGTGCAGCACCTACGCCTTAATGGCGGGAGCAGCACTAATGACCCGGAGACGCATCGTCACAGTTTTATGTGGCGTCTTAATTTACTCCTCCTCCATCGCTTTCGCACAGATTATGCCTGGCCCTGGTATTGTGGGCGTCGTCGAAGGCGGAGCAAGTTCCGAAGTACAAGTGTTTCAGGACGACGGCGATGGCATGTTCGATCCCAGTTTGGATTCACTCGTTGAAACAGTGACGACCGACGCCAGTGGTGCGTACCGGTTTGACAACCTCGAATTCGAGAGTGAGTACTTTGTATTCACAAACGGTGAAGTGAGCCCAGCGCAACGCATGGGTGAGATACGATATTTGATCGATTCGTTCGACATAACTCAGTCCGTGGTGGCCAATCCGATCACTGGTAACCGCGTGAGCTCCACGACAGGGCCGACGGATCGGATCATTGGCGGATTTCGCGATCTGTACCTCGGCATTCTCAGCGGTTCCGGGGATGGCATGCTGCGAGCGAATCCTTTCTCGCTTTCATCCAATTTGCAATTGGATACGTCGGCCGGAGTCACAAGTGTGGCTGCCGTCACTTGGGACGGCGTAGGTGGATCGGATGGAATCATTCCAAACAGCGGCCTCGACATGGACTTCACTTCTGGAGGTATGTTCACCGGCGTCACACTTGGATTAGCCGTTGACCGAGCTGGCGAGGGCCAGGCTTTAGACTTGTTGTTACATTCACCCAGCGGAACCTCAACAGCAAGTGTTGATTTTCCGTTCGACCCAAATGTTGATCCACAATCCCAACGTTTCGTGCCGTTTTCATCTTTCGTCGGAGAGGCAGATCCCACGGATGTTTCTGCATTTCAATTGATAATTAACGACACACTGCCATCGCTCGATGCACAGATCAACGTGATCGGGTTGACTGGTCCAACCGAAGTCAATTTCAGCATTGTCCCTGAACCATCAAGCTTTGTGATGATTTTTCTCGGACTGATGGGTATGGGTATTGGACGATTTAGACGCCGAGCTCAGTAAGCGGCGGCGACAACTCCAGCGAAAACAAGCCTTTCACGCATTTGCGTGGAGGGCTTCTTTTATTTTTGCCAACGCGTTCGCTTCTTCATCGCTGACGCGTGTCCCACCGATACCGAGAAACCCGCCTTCTTTCGCGGCGTTCGCAACTTTCTCAGCAACAGAAATCGTCCAATCAATGTAGGCGTTTGTTTCGGCAGGAGAGCTTTTAGCCGCGAGCAATTCCGAAACTTGGTGACACTTCTCAACAGCATCCGCGAGAATTTCACGATCGGAGAGACTTCGATAAGGACTTTTGATGGTCTCGATTTCAGACTTCTCACGATCTTTCGTCCGGGCATCTGACAACGACTGAATTAGTTCAATACCATCGTATCCGTGACGCGCTGCGAAGATTTCACTCGCCATCGCCATCGCCTCAGCGACACTGCCGAGTCCGCTACGACCCGCGTACATCACTGCCGTTCCAACGGCCGGTGGTACATCCAACAACAAAGTCCATTGTTCGTCCGTGAAGTCTTCTTTGGTTGTCATCATTGCCCTCGATTCGTTTGTCTAATTAAGCCGCGTGTGCGGTTCCCTCTGCGGCTCGTTCTGCGATCAGTTTCTTTTGGTACTGCGACTGGATAATATCCACGACCACAAGAATCCCGATCACAAAGTAGAACGTCGCTTTCGCCATCGGTTGGATTTCGTATTGGAACAGATGTAGATGCGCGAGGTGGGCGCCTTCCGACACGAGCAAGATTCCAACGATGAAAAGAATGAACAGGCCGAGCACCTCATACATTCTGTTTTTCTTCAAGAATTCCGATACATGATCGGCGAGCCAGATCATCATTAGCCCACTGACCACAATGGCGACGCCCATGATCCAAACGTTCTTTGTAAGCGCAATCGCGCTCAGAATTGAATCGAAAGAAAACACGAGGTTCATCACCATGATCCAAAATATTGCGACACCGGCGCTGCGAGGTTTCTCCTCTTTCTTTGCGTGCCCGTGTTCGATGTGCAGCATGTGCATGATTTCTTTGAACGCGGTGTAGATGATGAAAATACCACCGCAAAGAACAACCAGCGCGTGAATATTGAACGTGGCTGCAAACCACTTCCCCGAATCGGTAAGCTCGAAATTCTTTTGACTGTGAGCTGAATCAATCGAGTGATCGGCTGCAGGATGAAGTGCGCGAGCACCGTCCTCTAGCGACAAGCCGAACGTGAAGAATGGATCTTGCATTTTGTCGATCGCCATGAGCAAGATAACCAGCAAAGCCAGACGCAGAAAGATCGCCAGCCCCACTCCCCACTTTCTAACCGAACTTTGCTTTGACTCTTCCACTCGCTTAGATTCGAGAGAGATGTACAGCAAATTGTCGAAACCCAAAACGGCCTGCAACAGGATGAGCATGCCAAGCGTGAAAAAACCTTCGATCGAAAACAAACCCTTCGGGTCTAAATCCATCAGGGCCAGAACGAAGCTCTCAGTCGATAGCAGGCCAGACAGCATGTCCATTTGGTAGTTCTCTCGCAGTAATTCGTTGTCTTGCAGGTTGAATTTCCGCGGAGTCTACACAAAACCGCGAAACGAGGGCAGATCAGCCGTTTGCATACGCCGCCGGATACGCGGTTTTAAAGAGCACTACGCCCAGTTATTTCCAGGGGAATCGCCCGCCTCGAGCAATTTAATAGCGATTGGAAAATGATCGCTAAACCCTTCAGAATCATAATGCTTGGCGGGTCGACCGAATCGTCGCGGTCCTCCTTTGCCCGACCCAGACTTCATCACCATATCGGCGAACTTCACGATTCCGACATACGGTACTTTTTTGCCAGCCATCGCAATTCGCGCAAGTTTGATCGGACCGTCCGCGTCAAGCATACCGCGATTGACAAGAAACTGATCGATCATGTTCGGC
>CAYNJG010000018.1:0-58286 GCA_964397295.1 uncultured Pirellulaceae bacterium | reverse complement strand
CCACGGAGCACGGGCAGGAAACTTTTGCCATCAAGTACATCTGGACGCGGGATGCCGGCAGCTTCCAAGAATGTTGGCAACACATCCACATACTCCACCATTGCTTGCGTCGTCGAGTTAGGCTCTACGTGGTTCGGCCATCGCACAATGCAAGCACTTTGCAAACCAGTTTCGTAGCACGTCCACTTGCCAAACGCGAACGCGGACCCTTGTTCGCTGACGACCATCAGCAGTGTGTTGTCGCTTAGGTTATGCTTGTCGAGCAGATCAACGATTTGGCCAACTTGGCCATCGTAATACGTGATCTCCGCCAGGTATCTCGACATATCCTTTCGCGTTTCGACCGTATCGACGAGGTAGTCCGGCAGCACGACATCATCCGGCGGATAGCGAGAAGCGTCACCTTTGTCCCACGGTGTGTGAGGTTCATTGGAACACGCGAACAAGCAAAACGGCGTACTCGAGTCCTTGCATTCAGCGAACAGTTTATCGATCACTTTCATATCGGGATTCTTCGCTTTTGCCGAGTACTCAAATGGAAAAGCTTCCGGTGGAGCAATGTGCGTCTTGCCGCTAAGCGCCACCCGGTAACCGTGCGGCTTGAGATAATGCACGATGCTTTGCGTTCCGTCTTTCACAAACGTATGGTTCGGATACGCTCCGCTCTTCACCGGATAGATTCCCGTATAGATGTTGTGACGTGTTGGCGAGCACATGGGTGCTGCTTGAAAGCACTTTGAGAACTTCATCCCCTGTGACGCGAGTCGATCGATGTTCGGCGTGTGAGCTTGTCCGCCGTAACAACCGAGATCACGAAACGTACAGTCGTCCGCAATAATGAAGATCAGGTTCGGTTTCGTTTCAGCCGCATCAATTGCCCCCAAAGAAAAATACAGAAAACACACGAGAGCAACACATTGTCGTAGCGTTTCGATCAAACGATTCATTTTCAGGCTTCTCGTGTTAGCGGACCAAAACAAAAATCATCCGGTGATTGTACGCCCAAACGCTGACGGACGAAAATGATGTCGCAAACGCAAAAAAAAAGCCCGGCATCATCCTGATGCCGGGCTTCCCACCCTGTCACTAGACGCTCGGTCTAGGTTCCTTCTGAAATGATAGACGGCAATATATTTTTCACTGGCTTCGTGGGCGAAGCTGACTTAGGTGTCGTGACCCGAGGCGTTGCAGGCGGCGCGGCCATCGCTGGCTCAGGCGCGGGAACTGAATTCGGTCGCACGATCGAATCTACTGAAGGAATGGCTGGCGACGTGTCGCGAACAACTTGTGGCTCGACGATCGTCGTATTTGCTGGAGCAGCAAATACCGGGGCATTCATCGTAGCAATTCCGCTATTGCAACCGACACACGATTGTGAGGCGGCAGGTGCAGGCATGTAGACCGGGCCGTCATAGATAACTTCGCAACATCCGCCCGAGTCGCATCCACTATCAACACAACCACAGTCGATAGCTGCACCACAGGAAACACCATCGCACGACATACCACTGTCACAACAACTCAACGAATTGCCGCACGTAGCACATCCTAGGGCCGACACTAAAAAGCCTAGCATGATGGTAAACAGTTGAAGACGCATTTCAGATTCCTTTCGATTTCGGAGGCAAGCACAATCCATGTGCTCACAGGTGTGGGACAAACAACATGCGGCTTCGACTTCGAGGCTGCCAGTTCGCCAGCACTGACACGCCAGCCTTGCCAGTGCTGCTTGCGTAACAATGCTATCGTCGAAGTCGTCGGCGAAAGTCAAAAAGAAATCGCTTGCTAATGCAATTGAAACAGACGTCGAGATCGGTGCTGGCAGCCGCACGCTAGCGGCGACCTTACAGAGGTTTTCCCTAAAGCTTGATCATTAGGTGCCTGAGAATAGCGTTCCAACAACAGCACCAAGCATCACTCCCGCAAGTAGAACCCCGGCGCAGCCGGATCCGCCTTTGGCGAGGCCGTCATATCGTGTCGGATCCTCTTCGACTAGCCGAGGAATCAGGGCTTCGATAAAGGCTTTCGACTCCTTGAGCCCTTGGTTGGTGTGCTGACGATGGATTTTGATCGCTTCGATCTTACTTCCCTTGGCAAGGGCTTCGCTAATTCCTTCAATGACTTCGAGGCTCAAGTCGTCAGGCATGTCTACTCCTGTTTGCAAACCCGTCCCCGCTATCTTCGCGCGTGAAAACGGTGACACAAAGAAGTTGCGGGCTACTTCGGCGGCTGCTTCGAAAGCTTGAGCATCGGCTGCAGCTCGTCAACAAAGTCGTGCACATCTTCGAACTGACGATACACACTCGCAAACCGCACGTACGCAACCTGATCCAGTTGGTGCAAGTGTTTCATGACTAGCTCGCCAATCACTTCGGCCGGCACTTCGGCTTCGAAACGATCGTGCACATCCCGTTCGATTGCGCCAATCAGATCGCGAATGTCATCATCGATGACGGGGCGTTTCCAACAGGCTTTTTCCAAGCCCGCACGAATCTTCTCCGGATCAAACGGTTCGCGAACGCCATCCTTCTTGATGACCTTAATGTTGGAACGTTCGACATGTTCGTAGGTCGTGAAGCGTCGCTGACAGCCCAAACATTCGCGACGACGACGAATCGAAAATCCGTCGTTGTTGGATCGCGAATCGATCACTTTGTCATTATCAACGTTACAGAACGGGCACTTCATCAAATATTCCGAGTATAGATATTCCCGAGCTAGTTCGAATCGAAGTCCAGCTAGTCGATAGTCTCTCGGAAATGACGACCCAATACCAGAGGGTTATTAGGTTCGGATGGATCGGAAGAATGGGAAGATGGCTTCGAGACGGCATTCTGCGTAGAAAAGACGATCGGCAGTGTTTTGCGGGAAAGTAGCCAGGTTAGAAATACCCGATTAATGCCCGACTTACTGCATTGCTTGTTCAGCCCTTGGTAGACACTTGGGTGACAGCCAAGCAGTGGCAAAACGGACAAGTCACGGGCGGTTCTTCACGGTCGCCGCTGACTTAATGGATGTTTCGCCGCTGACTGATGTTTTGGAGATCACAATCTGAATTCGATTGGCAACGCGCGATTCGTGGTCATGGAATGCGTTGTTGACTGCGAAATGCGGAGTGGGCAAACGATTGCCGACTTCGATACGTTTCCAGGGACCGCTCTGATAGGGACCAAGCGTTTGATCGTCTTGGAAATAGATGCCGCGATAGGAAACGTAAAGGTCATTCGATATACCGGCGAGCCGCGTTCCAATTTGCTGTATCGAAATACCATCGTACTTGTAATCGAATCGTTCACTGACTCGACGCACGATGGGGCAATCGGAGTTTGGAATGAGGATCACAAACCGGCCATCGTCAGCCAAGACATGCAAGAGTCTCTGGACAGCGCTATTGAACTCAACATACTGCAACGTTTCGCATGCAACAATTAAATCGTACGGCTCAGCAGTGCGTGGTTGTTTCCAAGTCGAAATGTCGTCATGCCACCAGGCGATGATGGGTGCTTCTCGTCGAAGTTGTGGAATTCGCGTTGCAACCACATCGAACGCGGAAACCTTACCGCCCAATCTAGCGAGCATACATGAAAGATCGCCCGTGCCGAAACCGACATCGAGCACACGTTTGTCCGCGACATGGCCGCACGCTTCTAGAATGAACGAGTAGTTTTGAACTACCAGCGCCTGGTTTGAAAAATCAAGCTGCTCATTCCCCGCCTCGGCCTGAGCCAACTTACTAAAGTGCTTCGTCCAATAGGCAGAACGTGGCTCCGATGCCAATGACATTCCAACGGCCTCTGTGTCGTAACGGATCTTCGATCATGTGCGCACTTACACACCTCGAGCGTATTGGGCGTATCGGAACCCGCATTACGCTAGCAATGAATCGTTTTCATCGAATCTGTACAGATACATTTATGAACGAAAGAGAACCGTCAAAGCCCGCAACTAAAGAGGAACTGTTGCAAACATATCATGCACGCCAGGTCACGCTCAGCCGTCGGATTTAGCTTCCCAGTCTCGCGATCGAGTAACTGCGTCTTGCCAACGTGTGTAGAGTGCATCACGCTGCTCTCCCGCTAGCACAGGAGAGTACTGAGCGGCTTCTTGCCACTGCGACTGAATTTCTTCTCGGCTTTTCCAAAACCCTACCCCTAAGCCAGCGAGATAGGCGGCACCGAGGGCAGTTGTTTCGGCAACGACAGGAACCCGAACCGGGACACCCAACGCGTCAGCTTGAAACTGCATCAAGAACGGATTCGAAACCGCCCCACCATCAGCACGAAGTTCGGTGAGAGGGATTCCCGCGTCACGACTCATCGCATCAACCACGTCGCGCGATTGATAGGCGATTGCCTCAAGTGTTGCGCGGACGAGATGAGCTTTCGTTGTTCCGCGGGTGAGCCCAACAATGGTCCCTCGTGCGTAGGGATCCCAGTACGGCGCGCCGAGCCCAGCCAGTGCCGGCACGAAATAAACGCCGTCGGTGCTTTCCACGGATTCGGCCAGTTGTTGCGTCTCTGCTGCGTTTTCGATAATCCCCAAGCCATCGCGTAGCCATTGTACGGCCGCACCGCTAACAAACACGGCTCCCTCGAGTGCATACTCGACAGGCTCGTCACCAATTCGCCATGCAATCGTCGTGAGCAACCGCTCTTTGCTGACCGGTGCTTCTGTGCCCGTTTGCATGAGTAGGAACGAACCAGTGCCGTAGGTGTTTTTGACTTGCCCGACTTTGAAACAGGCTTGACCAAACAAAGCGGCTTGCTGATCACCTGCGATACCGGCAATCGGAATTTGCACACCATCGAACAGCGACTCGTCTGTTATGCCGACTTGGCCCGAACACGATACGACCTGCGGAAGCATTTCGCGCGGGATGCCAAAGAGTGTCAGTAGCTCGTCGTCCCAATCGAGTTCACGAATGTTGTACAACAGCGTGCGTGACGCGTTCGTGTAGTCCGTAACATGCTGCTTGCCGCCGGTGAGATTCCAAATGAGCCAAGAATCGATTGTCCCCGCAAGCACTTCTCCTTTTTGAGCACGAGCTCGAAGTGACGGGTCCTGCTCAAGCATCCAGCGAAGCTTTGTGCCCGAGAAGTAGGGATCCAGCAACAAGCCGGTTTTCTTTTGCACCGAGTCTTCGTGGCCAGCTTCTTTCAACTGAGAGCAGTAGTCGGAAGTGCGTCGATCTTGCCATACGATCGCATTGCAACAAGGTTTGCCCGTTGCCTTATCCCAACAAACGATTGTTTCGCGTTGGTTTGTAATCCCGATCGCCGCGATATCGGACGGAGTTGCTCCGGCGTTGGACAAGGCTTCTACGGTGAGCTTTTTGACATCTTCCCAGATTCGATTTGCGTCATGCTCAACCCAACCTGGCTGTGGAAAGATTTGAGGAAACTCAGAATAGGCTTTGCCGCAGATAGTTCCGCTGTGGTCAAAAACCAGAATGGTCGATCCAGTAGTACCTTGATCGATTGCGAGAATGAATTTGCTCATCGAAATCCCTTTCCTGATGATTTTCGTTTCGGACTAGAACCACTTCTTTTTCTTCGTCTTCGACGCCTGCCCGCCGCCAGTCAGCGTTTTTTCTTCGTAAGCTTTGTCGCGATCTTCTTGCGTAACTGGTCGCTTGACCTGCATCTTTCGACCGAGATTTTCATTGTAGCCACAATCGATGCAAAGAATGGCCTCTTCGGACATGATGGCTTTGCACTCGGGACACTTTCGCTCTGGTCCGTCCGCGCTACCGATCCCCATCTCGTCGAACACATCATCTGTCAAACCAACCGGAGCGGCTTCGGATTTCTTTTTCGCGGGCGCGTCTTTGCGTTTGCCGCCGATCTTTACTGGATCTTGGCAACTCGGGCATCTTACCGTCTTACCCATCAGCTCTGGCTTTGCCGCGAATTTCTCGCCACATTTGCATTTGACGGCGATCTTTTTGGATTTCGCTGAGCTCGTCGCTGAAGCTTCGCCTGACTTGGGCTTGTCGGCCGGCGCAGCACTTTTCTTGGCGCTACCGTTCGTTTTCGGAATCACCAGTGGATTGGAACACTCCGGGCACTTTACCTTTTTGCCCGCATACTTGCTGGGAGCACCGAACTTGTTCCCGCATTTACATTTGACTCGAATTGGCATTCAAAGAATCCAGCACGCCCCGCCTATCTAGTTACCGAGTCCATTGTGACAGACGAGGCCCGCGCGATCGAGTTCGCAGCAGAGAATTTCGTCAATTTCCTGTACCCACTCGTTTGGAAATCCAACGAAAAACGCAAAACCCAAAGCGAGAAACGTAGTTTGATTGAGAAACTTTGACAGCAGCACCCGACGGGATCCGGCGTTCCTTGATCACAAAACTAAAGCTAGTCCTCGACATCGAGCGGACGTTTGAAAATCAAGACGGCGGAGTTCGTTTCACCCTTGAAAGCATTGATATCGAAACCTGAAACAAGCTCCCAACCATACTTGCCAAACTCGTTCATCTTTTCGTTAAGAACAGCACAGTTCAATGTCCGCGGTGATAAGAATCCGCCTTCCGCTCCGATCTTGAGCGTCATGTATTCCCACTTCATCTCTAAACCACCAATCCATCTTCGAGTCGACTAGCCAATTGCGGAATTGCAATCTTCAAAACTTCCACGACATGCTCTACCGGATGGCACTCGAGTTCCTCACGCACGGATTCCGGCAAGTCATCGAGATCGTTTTTGTTTCTCGCGGGCAAAATGATTGTCCGCATTCCAGCTCGATGCGCGGCCAGAACTTTTTCTTTGATGCCTCCGACAGGCAGCACCATTCCCGTGAGCGTAATCTCGCCGGTCATTGCAACTTTGTCGTCCACAGGAAAAAGCGTATACAAAGACGCCAGAGCCGTTGCGATTGTGACACCCGCCGATGGCCCATCCTTTGGCGTTGCGCCTGCGGGCACGTGCAAGTGAACGCCACCGGTCAACGATTGCTTGTCGATATTAAGTTCCGCCCACTGCGAACGAATAAAGCTCTGCGCTGTTTTGGCTGATTCCTTCATGACATCACCAAGTTGACCGGTCAGTGTTAGTTCACGGCTATCTGGCAACGAAACAGCTTCAATGTACAGCACGTCGCCGCCGACTGGAGTCCATGCCATTCCTGCCGCAACACCCGGTTGCAGATTTCGACGAGCTGCTTCGTCAGAAAACTTTTCAGGACCGAGAAGATTCACGACATCCTCTTCTTCGATACGTTCCGGCGGTGTTTCATCGGTCGCGACCATCGTTGCGATCTTTCGGCAGACTCCGCCAATTTCACGTTCCAATTGGCGTACGCCGGCCTCGCGTGTGTAGCGTCTTACGATTTTTTTAATCGCGTCATCGGTGAACGTCAATTTGCTATCCGCAAGTCCTGTCTCCTTCAGTCGGCGAGGCACGAGATACTTGTTGGCAATGTTGAGCTTCTCTAAGTCTCCGTAACCAGAAAGTTGAATCAGCTCCATACGATCCAGTAACGGACCGGGAATCGCATCAAGTGAATTCGCCGTCGCGATAAACATGACACCGGACAGGTCGAACGCCAAATTCAGATAGTTGTCGCGGAAGGTTGAGTTCTGAGCGGGATCGAGAATCTCCAACAACGCCGCCGACGGATCGCCACGAAAATCGCGGCCCAGCTTGTCAATTTCATCGAGCATGATCAACGGGTTGCGAACGTTCGCGTTACGAACGGCTTGGATGATGCGGCCCGGCAGGGCGCCGATGTACGTCCGACGATGGCCTCGCAATTCAGACTCGTCCGAAAGCCCACCCAGGCTTAGCCGTTCGAACTTCCTTTCTAAAGACCGGGCGATTGAATGTCCTAGTGAAGTCTTGCCAACGCCCGGCGGACCAACAAAGCACAGAATGGGTGCTTTCGCTTCGGGATTCAGTTTCAAGACAGCGAGATGTTCGATGATGCGTTGCTTGATCTTGTCCAAGCCGTGATGGTCTTCATCCAAAACCGCTCTTGCGTGCTTCAAATCAAGATTGTCTTGCGTGACGTCGTTCCACGGCAACTCGCTCACCAGTTCAAGGTAGCTGCGCGTCAATTGATAGTCGGGTGACGCAGTCGGCAGTCGCTCAAGCCGTTTCAACTCGCGATCGATTTCGTCGCGAATCGACTCGGGTAAGTTCGCCTCCTCGAGCTGCTTACCAAGATCAATGATGTCCGCCTGCTCGGGGCTTTGTTCGCCCAACTCCGCCTGGATCGCCGCGAGCTGTTTGCGCAACATGTATTCGCGCTGTTCCTTGCTCATTGCCGATTGCGTTTTGTCCGCTATCTGCTGGCGAACTTGGACGACGTTAAACTCGTGCGTCAGATATTCATGCAATAGTGTCAACGCGCCCTTCAGCGTATTGGATTCCAACAACTGTTGTTCTTTTTCAGTTTCAATCGAACTAAGTGAGCTCAACAAGTAGACGCGATGCAGTGGCACATCGACTTGTTCGATCATCGCAGACAATGCGGCCCGAGCATCTGGGTTGACACTTTCAAGGATCTTTCCCGAAAGTTCCAGCAGCTCGCGATGGAGGGCTTCCGTTTCCGTGTCCATATCCTCCGGACGAGCCAATGTTTCGACGCGCGCGGTGAGAGGTCGTACTTCAACGCTTGGTGCGTCATCGGTTCCTTGGCCTGTGGTCGATTTCGTTGCCTCATCAACCACCGGCGCAATACGCACTCGTTCGATGCCCTGCACGACGATTTGCATCATGCCTTCGGTTGGAATCATGCGTTTGATAACAGCTTTCGTGCCGATCGAGTACAGATCGTCGAACCCCGGAGTCTCAACATCGGAATCACGTTGCGCAACGACAACTAGCGTTTTGTCTTCTGTACTGAGCGCCGCCTGCACGGCGGCCAGTGAAGCCGGACGCCCGACGACTAACGGCGACGCTTGCAATGGAAAGATAACCGTGGCCTTGAGCGGAAGGACAGGCAAGTTGGTAGTTACAGAATCCATTTGGAAGATGCCCAATTGATATGAGGTTTTGTAATTACTCTTTGTTCGGCGTGATCGTCAACAAGAACATGCCGTCGCGATAGTCACTAGCAAAGCGTCCCGATTCGATGCTGGTAGGAAACTCAACCGTTCGTTCGAATTGGTTGTAAGCGATCTCCATCGAGTAGGCTCGCTGGCCATCAAGAATCGTCATGTCACGTCGAACGCCACGGACCGTCAATCGGTTACCATCCAGGACAACCTGAATGTCTTCCTTTCGAACTCCGGCAAGATCGAACTTCACCAACCACGCGGGTCCAGCACGATAGATGTCAACCGGCGGACGCCAGCACGCTTCTTTGGAATTAGAGGGCATCGAATCACGCAACAACGATTCGAGCGAACGCATTTTCTTTGTCATTTTCTGGTACTTCAGAGGGAAACCAAAACCACCGTTATTGTTCTCCGAAATCCACAGAAAATCGAGTCCACTCACAGTGCAACGCTAACGACCATTGGAATAGACCTTGAACGGACTCTATTTCACCTCGACAAACCAAGCTTGGGCGGGCAATAGATTCCACATCGAACTGGGTCCGCCGATCGCAGGCAACTTCCCCCCGACACTCGATCGATCCGCGATTTTCGCCGAAACTACCCCAAGCTCAAATCGATCAAAGTACCGAACATTGGCGAACTGGTTTTCATGCGTTAGCCAAAGAGTTGGAATACTCAGAAGGAAATCCGATGGCCCGTGAGAATGGGCCTATTAAGCTAGAAGGTAGCAACAGGCGAAAAACGTCACCAAAACGCAAAGCCACCGAAATTTGCACGTTTCGCCGCTGCCAGTTATTCTGCGATTTAGTCAAGAAAACAATGCAATGCGTTCGAACACGATTTTGAACGACATACCATCGACGCAAGAATTGAGACACCATGACGCAACTCAAGAATTACTTCATCGCCGCTCTGGCAGTATTCACATTCGCTCTCGTTGGGGACGACGCTGCGGCTCGGGGATTTCGAGTCGGCCTGTTCCCAAACGGAGTGGTCAACAGTTGCTCCAACTGTCACGACAATCCGAACGGTGGTGGTCCTAGGAATCTATTTGGATCAGACGTTGAAGAGCTCGTATCGCCCGGTGGTTTCGACCCGTTCTGGTCGCCGGCGTTAGCCGCAGAGGACTCGGATAGTGACGGATTCACGAACGGTCAAGAGGTCGGCGATATCGACGGCGATGGCGTTCCGGAACGCACGGTAAACATTTCGCTGCCGGGAGTCGCTGGCGATACGCCCGTAGCTGCATTGGGCGACTGTAACCTGGACACAGAGTTGAATGAGGACGATCTGTCTTGCGTATCTGAAATCGCAGGACGTGATGCGATCTTGTCAGCATTGAATTCGTTGCCCGGTGACCTTGATGGAAACGGACAAGTTGAATTCCTGGACTTCCTAGTGCTGTCCAACAATTTCGGAACGGACGCTACGGCCTACTCGGACGGAAACGTCGATCTAGTAGATGGCGTTGCCTTCGCGGACTTCCTCGTGTTGTCGAGCAATTTCGGACAGTCCGGTTCCGGTGCACTTTCGAGCGTCCCCGAACCTTCGAGCAGTTCGCTGGGTGCGATCAGCATCTTTTGTTTTTTGTTATCTAGAAGATATCAAAAGAGACGAGCGTGAACGCCTAACTTGCTCGTCAAAGACAGACTGCTGTTAGAACGGACGGCCTGTCCAGTCGCTGTCCGATAGCGACGAAAAAACAACGACGAGCTCTTGTTGAGCTCGTCGCTTTCTTACATTGATCAGACCGCAGGCTTACGTAGATAGAGTCGCTGCATGTCACCCATGTTGAGACAGAGCGTGCGTTTTTCAAGAGCAAGCTTGTCCGAGATCCCAGACAACGCTTTCTGGATGAACTTGCTTTTACTTACGACACCAAGGTTCCAAGCAAGTCGATCCAAGGTGAGGTGGCGACCAACGTACTTACGCTGAACGAGTTGGAGGCCAGCTTTCTCTGCACTCTTTTGAAGCGTATCGCTGGTGAAGAAATAGATGTGACCATCACAACTAACACTTCGCTCGCGACGACCAAGCATTTTGAACCACATCGTGTCGTATCGCGGAGTCTCTACGATCGCGTAACCACCTGGTTTCAAAATGCGGTAAATCTCTGACAACGTTCCAACGGGATCTGGCACGTGTTCGATGACGTGCAACATGATGACGGCTTCCGCCGAGTTGCTTTCGAGTGCGGCATCTTCGAGCGTTTTAGGTATCGCCTCGATATCAAATTCTGCTTCGGCATATCGGCAAGCTTCCAGCCATGGCTCGACCGCCAAAACATTCCAGCCGTCGTTCTTGAACGTGGAAAGCAAAAACCCAAGCCCGCCACCGACTTCTACAATCGTGCCTTTGTCGGGGTGTCGCTGATCGAGAAACTTACGTGTATCGCCGTAGTCCTTGACCTGTAGCCGCTCTTTCGCGAAGCGTTGCTGGTTGCGTTCGACAAGGTTCCAACTCGGATCCCAATTGACGATACTCTCGCAGTCCGCCCCGTTGGCACGTGGGTTGGCGTAGATAAGTTCGCATTTGTTGCATCGAACAATTCGATTAGCCTGAGCAACGCCTGCTTCAAAAAGAACTTTGTAATCGTCGGCGCCGCAGAGATTGCAGCTAATTGGTTTGCCCTGAGTTGGGAGTTGCTGGACTGGGTTTTCGTC
This sequence comes from uncultured Pirellulaceae bacterium, assembly GCA_964397295.1. Classification (GTDB taxonomy): domain Bacteria; phylum Planctomycetota; class Planctomycetia; order Pirellulales; family Pirellulaceae; genus CAYNJG01. The sequence goes on along the minus strand of CAYNJG010000018.1, from coordinate 46,613 downwards.
GACGAGGTTTGACATGCGTACGAGTATTTCCGTTGAACTACTTTTTATGTTTACGATGGGCTAATTGAGATCTAAGTCGACGTCGAAAGTTCGCGAGAACGAGATCGATGACTAATGTATTCATGAAGTGCCTTCTGCCAAGTCGGCAACTCAGACAATTCAAGAGCGTCGTATTTTAGTGTATCAAGCACGCTATAGGCAGGGCGTGCAGCAACTGCTCCGAATTCTTCTGTTGATATTGCTTTAACGGGTGTACCCAAGCCCGCCATCTTGAGCAGTTCTGTTGCAAAGTCGTACCAGCTTGCCGAACCTCGATTGGTGACGTGGTAAATTCCAAATTCTGTTGTGAATGCGAGTGCAAGTATCGCATCCGCGACGTGAGGGACAAAGCTGGGAGTACAAATCTGATCGCTAACAATACGCAGTTCTGGTAGAGTCGCAGCTAGTCGTAAGATCGTACTTGGAAAGTTCTTAAACGTCGCATCAGCTCCGTCATTGTTGGCATATAACCCGCATGTTCGGATGACGAAACACTTCTTGGGGTTTGCTTCAAACGCGATCTGTTCGGACGCCAGCTTGCTTTTTGCGTATACACCTTGTGGCGATGTCTCATCCCCCTCGCGATGCCCAGTCGCTCGACCTCCCTCGCCACCAAACACATAGTCCGTACTGACTTGGACAAACACGCTATTCATCGCCGCTGAAGCTTCGGCCAAGTTTCTTGTTCCTTCAACGTTTACTAGGTTGCAGAGCTCGACGTTCGTTTCCGCTGCATCCACGTTTGTATAAGCCGCAGCGTTGATCACGACATCCGGTCGAATTTCCGAGAAGGCCAGCAAAACGGCGTCTCGATCGGTGATATCGAGCTTATCTCGAGTTAGCCCAATCGCTGCTTTGCCTAACTTCTTGCAAAGCGTATGACCAAGCTGCCCGTTGGCGCCTAAGACTACCGTTCTCATCATCACGATTCCCCTTCAGCGAGACCACGCAGATAGGTACCATACGACGACTTGATGCCCTCGGCGCAGGCAACCAATTCACTTTTCGAAATGAACCCTTTCTGCCACGCAATTTCTTCTGGGCAAGCAATCTTCAAGCCTTGGCGTTCTTCAATCGTTTGCACGAACGACGCAGCGTGCATCATCGATTCGTGCGTTCCTGTATCCAACCACGCAAAACCGCGGTCGAACACTTCCACTTGCAATTTACCTTTCTCGAGGTAGATCCGATTAACGTCGGTGATCTCCAACTCGCCACGCGCCGACGGTTTCAAGTTGGCAGCTATGTCGATCACTTCGTTGTCGTAAAAATACAAACCGGGCACGGCATAAGAAGAACGTGGCGCCGTTGGTTTTTCCTCAAGCCCAATCGCTTTTCCGTTGGTATCAAACTCCACAACACCGTAGCGTTCTGGATCTCGAACGCGATAGGCGAAAATCGTAGCCCCAGATTCACGGCTCGCTGCATTATCCAAAATGCGTTCGAAACCTTGACCGTAGAAGATGTTATCGCCCAAAACCAATGCGGCTCGTTCATCACCGACGAACTCACGACCGATCACAAAAGCTTGAGCAAGTCCATCCGGCGAAGGTTGGACGGCGTAGCTGATCGAGATACCGAATCGGCTGCCATCGCCCAATAGTCGCTGAAAGGCCTCCGAATCTTGCGGTGTCGAAATCACCAGCACATCACGGATGCCAGACAGCATTAACGTTGATAACGGATAGTAGATTAACGGCTTGTCATAAACGGGTAACAGCTGCTTACTAACGGAAACTGTCAGCGGATACATTCGCGTTCCGGAACCACCCGCGAGGATAATGCCCTTGGTGCATTTCTTGGTCAAATTGTTTCTCTCCGTTCGAACCTAGTGCAACGCATACACAACGTCGCGTTACGATTTTTGATGTGCACGAGCGAATTCTTCGATTGAATACGGACTGCCGGGAGTGTCTTCGTGGCGAATCTCATCAACGGGTTCCGACTTCCCTTCCCCTGCATACAACCGGTTTGGTGCGTTTACAACACGTCCGGAAACAGGACTGATGTTCTTGTATGCGTGCACTACTCCCGCAGGAATGATTACCGTTGACGGGTTGCTCGCACCAACGACAACTACGGAACGATTACCACTTGTCGGCGAACTCTCGCGGTTGTCCCACAAGTAGAGCTCAAAATCGCCTGGACCGTAAAACGCAAAATAGTCTGCTTGGTCGACGTGCTCATGAGGTCCACGTGCAACGCCTGGCAACGTTTCGCTAACGTAAGCCATGCGAGGATGGAATTCTGGATCAATCTCATCGTGGCGAAACAATTCACATAGCCAGCCACGATCATCCGTGAATCGTTTAATGTCGCCAAAGACAACGCCCTCAATCTCCTGCTGAGGGAGATCATCGGGGGAGCCACTTACCGAATCCGATGCACTCAGGCCAAGTCGCTTCCCGTCGTACTTCTGGGATACTTCCGCAACCCATTCTTTGTTCTCCAAGTACCAACGCACAGCCTGCTCGATACCAGTTTCAAAGGGAGTCTTGGGAATCCACCCCAACGTTTTCTCAATCTTAGAGCCATCAATCGCATAACGAAAATCGTGGCCGGGTCGATCAGTGACGTATTGAATAAGCTCGCGTGACGGCTGATCAGAATCGCTCTTGGCTAGTCGATCGACCGCATCACAAATCGTGTGGACGACATCTAAATTCGACTTTTCGCAATTGCCGCCGACGTTATAGGTCTGGCCCGGGGTGCCTTTTTTGAGCACAACGCGAATCGCATCACAGTGATCTTCAACGTGAATCCAGTCACGCACATTCTTTCCATCGCCGTAGACTGGCAATGGCTTACCAGCGACGGCATTCAAGATCATCAACGGAATCAGCTTTTCGGGGAACTGGTAAGGTCCATAGTTGTTCGAGCAATGCGTCATCAATGTTGGCAGATGAAATGTCTCATGATAGGCCCGAACGAAATGATCGCTTGCCGCCTTCGACGCCGAGTAAGGCGAATTCGGCGAATACGGAGTGGTCTCCTTAAACTTGCCTTCATCACCCAGTGAGCCGTAGACCTCATCCGTCGAGACGTGCAGGAAGCGAAACTCGTCCTTTGCCTCTCCCTCAAGATTGTTCCAATATGCGAGCGCGGCCTGCAACAATTGCAGCGTTCCCATCACATTCGTTTCAGCGAACTCGTTGGGGTTCTCCAGCGAACGATCAACGTGCGATTCTGCTGCAAAGTGTACGATTGCGGAGCACTGGTACTTTTCCAACAACTCGCTCACAAGCTGTCGGTCGCGGATGTCCCCCTTAACGAATACATGACGCTCTTTATCTTGTATCGCATGCTGAAGCGAACCAAGGTTGCCGGCATAAGTCAGGGCATCGAGGTTAATAATGCGGCATGAAGACGATGCCAGAAGCTGTCGCACAAACGTGCTGCCGATAAACCCGGCGCCGCCAGTAATTAAATAGGTTTTCACTGGTAAGACTTACCCTTAAATTTTGAAACGCATGGAATCTCGGATTCTAACTAGGTGACCACCTGCATGTCGGCTACTCACAGTAGATTTCCGACATCTCCGATCTGACTACGTTACGCAAATCAGATACCGTGATCCGCATATCTTTACATCCAACCGTGAAATCACCTGAATTGCGATGGAGAAATCGTTGTTCTCGCAAAAGTTGAAGTAACAAAAATCTGTCCAGTAATAATCTGCTTACCAATTTGATAAGCCAATTCTCAGCAGCTAAGGTCGTCGGTGGGAAGGAAACGTGCCAGATGGTGAAAGTGCCCCCCGTGCCCCCCTACTCTTCGGGTTGCCGAACCGTCAGACACTATTATCTTCAACTTACCGGTGCTCGGACAAGAATCGGTTGTTTTTGTCGGACCGTAAATAATCCTAAATAGTAAAACAAATGCCAACGCACATTGTCGTCGCCGACGCCAACGCCTCCCGCCAGAGAACGATCACGGAACGACTTGCTTGCTGGAAGCTACCACACTCGATTGCCACGACCGAAGATGGACTTTGGGGTGAAATCTCCCGAGGCAAAAACACCATTGTTTTACTCGGTTTAGATGATTCTCATTCCGTTCTCGAAAAACTCAATCGCCAAGGTTATCACTCGGTCGTCCTCTTGCTCGCCCCAGACGCAGACGTTCACGTTGCTGCACAAGCGATCAAGCAAGGAGCACACGACGCTTTTTCAGACCCAATCGATTACGTTTGCCTGCGACAGTCGATAGAGGAACTACGTCCAAAGTCCGACAAAGCAAACCAATCCGATGCGATTTCCGACATCCCGAGAATGATCGGTCAAAGTCGATCGTTTCAAGCCGTCCAACAGCAGATCCGAGAAGTCGCCGCCACAAACGCAACGGTTTTGATTCTTGGTGAGAGCGGAACGGGCAAAGAGCTAGTAGCCCGCGAAATTCACAACCAAAGCAACCGCAGTGCGGGTCCTTACTTGCCTGTCAACATGGCCGCCTTGCCTGAGTCGTTGGCGGAAGGAGCACTCTTCGGACACAGACGCGGTGCATTTACCGGCGCAGACCGTGACCAACAAGGTTGGTGCGAAGGAGCCCATGGCGGAACGCTCTTCTTAGACGAAATCGGAGAGCTTGATCTTGGACTGCAGGCGAAACTGTTGCGTTTTTTAGAATCGAAAACCTTCCAACGAATCGGCGCAACACAAACCACTCGTGTCGATGTGCGGATCCTGGCCGCCACAAACCGCGATCCAATGGAAATGATTCGCAACGGCACACTTCGTTCCGATCTTTATTACCGGCTTAACGTTTTTCCGATTCAACTTCCCACGCTTTGGCAACGTAGTGAAGATATTCCGGATTTAGCTAATCTCTTTCTTGATCAAGCACGTCATCAATACGCAAAAAACGTATCGGGCTTTACGAAGCGAGCGATGCAATGTTTGCAGCAGTTTGATTGGCCAGGCAATATCCGCCAGTTAGAGAACACGGTACACCGCGTTGTTATCAGCTCGAACAGCCTTCAAATTGATCTGCCCCAACTGCCGCCAGAAATAGTAAGCAGTAACGCGCGTTTGGATCGGCCAACGAATCTTCGAAAAATTGAGCAGATCGAACGAAAGGCAATCATTGATGCACTAAGAGCGGCTGACGGTAATGCCGTCTCCGCCGCAAAGATTCTGGGTGTCGGACAAGCCACCGTTTATCGCAAGATGAAACGGTACGGTATCCCACTTAAAGTTCAGCGTCGTACCGTAGAAGCTTCAACCTTGGTCGAGTAGGATTCGGTGAAAGCCTGTTCATAGGCGTCATTTCATCTAGCAAACTTGAGTGGGCATGGCGGCTAACTACCAAAACTTTCGAAGTCCACTTCGCCTTGCTTCGAAAATGGCATTTGGATCAGATGCCATTGGCCGATGGGCACTGATGCAGGTGGCAGCCACTATTGCCCTAAGACCACTCCAACGTCTATTCGCGCGGCGTGAACGGGCGATCGTCAAAAACTCACATCACGCCGATGACCTTCCGATCATCCTTGTCGTTGGTGGACCGCGAACGGGAACCACGTTCGCAAGCCAATTGCTCGCAAGGTACTTGGACGTCTCTTTCTTCAACAATGCGACAGAAATATTTTCGGAGTCTCCGCTATGGGGAACGCAACTATACCGTGATCCATTCGCCCCAACTGCTCGACTACAAGCAGGCAGCTTATATGGAAATACTTTCGGCCTACGCGGTATCAACGACGGTTTTACGATATGGAATGAATGGCTAGGCGATGATCGCTACCAAGCCAATCCAATCGACCAGAAGGCAGATGCAATGCGTCATTTTTTTGCCAATTGGTCAGCCGCTTTTGGCAAACCATTGTTGAATAAAAACAATCGAAATCTTGATGCAATGCAGTGGCTCGCTAGTGAGTTACCGAATTCTGTTTTCGTTGTTGTTCGCCGAGATCCGGCCCAAGTGGCCAGTTCTTTGATAGCCGCGCGAGAATACGTCCAAGGTGACAAAAATCTACGCTGGGGCTTACTATCGACCGATACCGAATCAGACGACGATCCACTGGCATATGTCGATCGGGTAGTCGAGCAGATTCAACAGATCGATCGTCGCATTGAAGAACAATTACCGCACATAGACGAAAAACGTTGGATCGACGTCAGTTACTCAGACTACTGTGAATCACCGGACGAATTCGTTCGCGCGGTTGCGAAATTGGCTGGAAACGTTCCGGTGCGTGAAAGACTATTGAATGACGAGCAAGTCGGAGCCATTCCGTTTCGAACACGTCATCAACTCTCCGTCGACGAACGCTCTCGGCTGGACACGATGCTAGGTGGCACGCCGACGCTTTCGCACAAGACAATGGCCCGTGAATAAGCCAACACTGGATGCAGTACACCCAGTCCTGCCGTCGCAAAATGTTGTGATGGCGATCGAGTTTTATAAGACCCTAGACTTCCGTCTTTCTTTTCAAGATTCCATGGGCGATCCGCGTTACGCAGGCGTCGTCCGTGACCGAGTTGAAATCCACCTTCAATGGCACGACGCCAAAGAATGGGCAGCTGTTGAACGCCCCATGTTGCGATTCCGCGTTTCGGACGTGGACGGTCTATTTCAAGAGTTCGAGACGAAGGGTGTCTTTCACCCGGATACCGCAGTTCGTGATACTCCGTGGAACACACGTGAATTTGCCTTTTACGACTGCGATAAAAACGGGCTGACTTTTTATCAAGACACGTAGCCTGATCCGCACAAACAACCCAAAATCTATTCGGCGAATGCACTGCCCATCGATTGATTCCTTGCAACGTTTGAACCGTTCCGATGCTTATCGACAGCCATATTCATCTCGATGACGAACGATTCCAGCTCAACCAAAATGAAATCGTCAACGCGGCTCGTGAGGCGAACCTAATAGCACAAATCGTTCCGGCGATTGCACGACGCTGGTGGCCGCGCGTAAAAGAAACGTGCGAGAGATTCAACGACGTATTTGCGTGCTACGGATTGCATCCATGCTTCATGGCAGAACACCAAGACAACGACATTGCACAACTCAGTGACTGGCTACAACGCGAAACGCCCGTTGCTATTGGTGAATGTGGTTTGGACTATTTCATTCCGAATCCGGACAAAGTGCGGCAAAAGCAATTCTTCTCCGCGCAGCTTGCGATCGCAAAAGAATTCAAGCTGCCCATTGTCATCCACGCAAGAAAAGCGGTCGACGATGTGATCCACATGATTCGATCATCGTCACATCACTGCGGAATGGTGCACAGCTTTAACGGATCAATACAGCAGGCGACGCAGCTGATTGATTTGGGATATCGTATCAGTTTGGGCGGAGCGGTTACCTATCCGCGTGCCCACCGGCTACATCGACTCACGAAAGAACTACCGCTTGACGCGTTGCTGCTTGAAACCGATGCGCCTGACCAAGTCACCGCGAATCGTCGTGGTCAACTCAATCAGCCAGCATTCTTGCAAGACATCTGGGGATTCATTTCCGAGCTACGTGATGAAGACGCGGAAACCATCGCGCAGGAAACAACATCAAACGCAAAGAAACTATTTCAGCTCGGTGACTCTAACGCGACGACCGAATCGCCAAACGCATAGCGGCGAAACAGACAAATTGGACCCCAAAACATGTTGCGATCGCGACTGCAAAAGCTTGGGCGCGTAACACTTTCAATTCACCGACAGGAGTATTGCTCAAGGCGCCTTCGTATGTAACAACGAGATACCCGAACGCTGCGGAAATTATCAGCATTGTCGCGAGTCCGACAAACAGCCGAATTTTCTTTTCGTATTTGATCATCACTTCGCCCTTTCACTGCGAATCGTATCCCGATCGTTCCGCAAATTCAAACTCGACTTTAGCTCCAACCTATTTCCGGAGGCCTCCATGATCGACAGACGCACTAAACGAGATCTTCATGCACTGAACGAGGACGGAATGGTACTCTGCAATCCACGCGACAAAGAAGCGGCTCATCGTGCGGAAGTCGAAGGTATCGCAACCGACGACATCTACAAAGTGACTTGCAAGAAGTGCATCTCACTTATTTCACCAGAGCAGAGACGGGCAGCAGAGCGAGACACGTAGTTGGCGAGCACGATTACGAGGGTCTAAAAAAACCAATACTCGACTGCATTATGCGTTGATGCGACGAAGTTGAGCTGATCGGCTTGTTGTCCGAATTCAAGTCTTCGCGATTTGCTTGGCAGAACCGACAGCCCAGCGTATCGACGTGGAACGCAATATAACCATCCCAGTCAGCGTCGAGCGTTCCCAACAACCATTTGCCAAGCGTACTCCGTTTCGGACAACTGGGACGATGTTGCTCCCACAATCGCGTGAGCAACATATCATCAGCCAGTTCTTCGCTGATCGAAACATCGTCGGCCAGGCGTTTTACCAAACGATGCTTCACCAGTGCGACTTGTTTCTCGTTAATCTCGAGCATCTGGCCGATTTCTTTGTTCCGCATCTGTGCGTAGAACAGCATCTCGATGATTTGCAAATCGCGAAACCGCTGATCCGACTGCAATCGCGAAACCGCTTTATTTAGCGCTGTCCAAAGAACCTCGCCTTGCTGTTCACGAGCTTCGCCTTGCTGAACGTATTGGCTGGCCGACATGCCTTCCGCAGCAGGCTGGAAGTAGTTGCCCGCTGACGAATCGACGGAACTATCCTGCAGCGAACAGAGGTTCACTTCGTCACGTCGTCCTCTACGCCGAAAGGAGTCAACAAGCCTTCGACGTAGAATCGTAAACAAAAACGTTTCGAGGCTTGCCTGCGTTTTGAATGAATCGACGCTTTTCAAGAAACCTAAAAACGTTTCTTGGACGATGTCGTCTGCTTCCGATTTATCCTTCAACTGCGACCTCGCAAACGCCAGCAAACGGCCGTGGTAGCGTTGCACCAGCTGAGACCAGCCGTCTTCGCTGCCTTGTCGCACCTGTTCAATCAGGAAGATATCGGCCTTGGAGCGTTCAGTCATTCATTGAAGCTGCGTAGTTGGCTCCGAAGCAGCGGAGCGTAGGTCATGTTGCTAAGTAAGGTCAAAGAGAACTCAAAATGACACGCGCGACGTGAATTGTGAGTCCGGCCGAAACCAGAAACACCGTGGCCGTCATCAACCTTAACAAGCCTACATAGTAACCTTTGGTAAGTCGATCCAGAATCCAATACGCAAACCAACAGAGGACGAAAAGGGTGCCAACCACTCCGATCGAGGCACGCTGCGTGTTGTTTCGCATGAATTCGTTTTGCTTTATAGCTTGGCCCGCCTTGCGATACAGGTACTGCAGATTGCCCTCTGACAGGTCAAGCAGCAGGGCTTCTCGAGTAAACGCTTCATACCGTTCGCCATCGACGACTTTGTAAAACGGTTGTTCGAACTCTTCCAGAATCATTTCCGAGTCGTACAGTCGTCGCACGATTTCCGCGGTCGCAACGGTTTCTTCGTGTTCACTTAAGGGCGAACCCCGATCTTCGATCATCCGCGGCAGAATCAGATCACGAATCGCGATCGACAACGCAGACTGCTGTTCGCTGTCTTTCACCCCCCTGGCGACCGTCAGTTCGGACGACTCTTCAGCTAACCAACTCGGACCGCTTGCCTGGAATTCGTATAGCTCTTCGACCTCCGGTGTCCAAACCGATTGCGCGTCAAGTTCTTCAGCGTTCGCGATTCCAGCTAGGCACACGCACAACGCGAAAGCAGTCAAGGCATTCCAACATTTCATTTTCGCAAACCTTTCCCAATTTCCTACGCCGAGACTTTTTCTTGAGACTCGGCAACTTTGGCTTCGACACTGGCGGCCCCAACTTCGGCGGCACTCCCACGCTTCGCAGGCCAAGCCAGGGTAAATACTCCTGCAGTGAACAACACAGAGGAGAGAATCAAACAAGGAATGAGTTTCGGTAGTGAGCCAATCGCGCTACCAATCATGTGATCGTTAACATGCGAAGCGACCTCTGGCCAAAGGCTTTCCCCTGTGTTGTGGACGTGAATAGAGCCAATCACCAAAACAGCGGCCACAAAAGCAATGCAAGCGACTGGCACTCGAAGCATGTGCACCCAGGTCGACTCGCGCCGGGCGAAAATCAAACTAACCGCTGCAATAGTTGCCGTTATGATGGAGAGCACGGAAAGAATTAGCGAAACTAGAACATTCCAATCTCGCGCGCCGAACTCCTGGTACAACTCCTTTTCCAAAGGCGATCCAAATGCTCCAACGGCAATCGCTTGAGGGATGTCGATGGCTCTTATCGCTCCAAAGATCAATGCCGCAATGAGTGCGATTCCGCCAAGCAAGTTGAGCACAAGGTTACCGAGCCGAAATCCAACTCGCGATTCCGTCCAGTGGTTTTTCACAACGGCTGAGTATTGATTCACGGGTTGCTTCATCGCATCGAACTTTTCTCGCGTGAAATGCAAAACTCGACGGCCGTCCACGTCTTTGAAATGGCCCAGAGCGATCATGATCAGGTCGTAGAGCTGCCCAATGCCCAGAAGGCCAAACGTGAACAACCAAAGCAAACCGGTTTTAATCTTGCCGACATACAGACGTTGCAGTCCGGCGACTGGAATTCCCAAAAACATAGGCACGCTCACACACAGTGAAATCAATCGGCTGTATGGAGACGCATTTGGGAACGGACCGAAGCCTGCAACTGGCGAAGCGTGCGCGGGCTGCGGGGCGTGAGGAGGTGTAACCGGCTGCGGCGCGGCTGGCGGTCGCTGAACCGCGGCATGCGGCATCACGGGTGGCCCGGGCTCATGCGAAGAACGGTCTACTGCCGCATAGAAGATCGGGTCCAACCGTGCCTCCAAAGGTACTTTTGCTCGCTGCCCTCTCAATGCTTTTACGAACACACTCACAAACAGCACAAAGCCAAACACGATCATGCTTACAATCATAGGCCCTGGATGACTAACGTCAGCGGACATGACTGCACCAGTTCCAACCACCCCCAATAAAAGCACTGCCCAAAAAACGAGTCGCTTGGGTTCGAAGCTACTCGTCGCAATGGAAAAGATCGTGCAAATGAATACGCCGGCAATCACACTGAAGAATGGTCCCGGATGGCGAACATCATTCGAAATCCCAAACCCTACTAAAAGGGCGAGCCCGGAAAGAAAAGCGTACCCGAACCAATAGAACACGTTAGATCCGAAACTTTTGTCGCCGCGCTCCTGCCGATTCAGGAACGGCTTCTTCTTCCAAACCACGCGAGGCTGTGCTGCTGCATGTGCATTGGCTCTCGCCGCATAAGGGGTTTGTCCAGCAGCCTGATGCGGTTGCGTTGCCACGTCAGGGTTTGGTGCACGTCGAGCTTGTTTTGCTGCTCGGTCTGCCACCATCGTTAGTGTCTCAGGCCCAAGCGAAGCAACACTTGCTTGCAAATCAACGTGGCCCATCAAGTCGTCAGACATTTCCTGCATTGTTTGATATCGATCGGCAGGATCTTTGCTCATGGCTTTTTTAACAACGCGAGCAAACGGCTCTTGTAGATTGGACACGTCGACTTTGCCGCTAACGTGCTTCATCAGCACTTCGCCCATCGACTCACCCAGAAACGGCGGATGACCGGTGAGCATCTCGTACAACATCACGCCCAGCGCGTAGATATCAACCGTGTGGTCATAGCGTCCCATACTGATTTCCGGCGCCATGTAGTGCACGGTTCCAACCGCCATCGTGTGACCGCCGCGATGACTGGTGCTAATCGCTTTGCTCAGACTGTAGTCGCCGATTTTCACGACGCCTTGTTCGTAGAAGACGTTGTGCGGTTTAAGGTCACGATGCACGACGCCGCTGTCATGCAAGTAGCCAAGTCCCTTCGCCATCTCTTTGAAAAAGAACGCTGCCTTCGCGGGCCCAAGTCCTTCTGGGTGCGAGTCCATGATGTCCCGAAGCGACGGGCCATCAACAAATTCCATGACAACAAACGGAAGGCCCTGTTCGCTGTGTTTGATATCGAAGATGGAAACCAGCTGAGCATGCTTAAGGTTCATGCAGTGCTTGATGCCGCGCAGCTCGATATCTTCGTAGTTCTGCACAGCCTTCAGCGCAACTTCGCGACCCGAATCACTGATCGCATAGTACACCTCGCCAAAACCACCACGCCCCAGACCGTGCTGGATCGTAAAACCTTCGAGCGGCTTCTCGCCGTGCTGATATCGAAAAATGGCCATGTTCTTGCCCTAGTTTAGATTTGGTGGCGTCAGTCCACTAATCACGATTCTGTTTTGTAACTTCCCGTCTAAATTAACTTTCAAGCAACTTCGGTCACCACCAGCGACAATCCATCTAGGTCGTGGGGGCGATTCATCGCGAGCACTTGGCTTTCAGCCTGCAACGCTCGCATCATGGGTCGAATTCGCAACTCGCCATCGCGCCAATGCAACACCATCGATCTTTCGAGCGACGGCGAGCGTATGTGTGCGGACGCTTGCGGGCCTATCACCAAGTCATCGTCCATCAGAATAATTCGCTTCACATTGCCCGAAGCGAGTCGAATACCACGCAAATCAACAACCGCTGACGTGCTGGCGGCGTTCGGTGTTGCAAACTCAAGCAAACCTCGTCGGCCAACTCGAATTTGTGAACCGTTGTGCAATAGAGTACTGGTGGTCAGCTTTGCGTTTACTTTCACCGCCTGGTCCGCTGTCAGAAAGTAGTCGTCGTCCGTGCGTTCGATCGTAAGATTCGGGATGCCAGGCTGGCTTTGTAAAGCCACATCAACCATGCTTGAACTGCTCGTGCGGCCGATGGAAATAGAAGCCTGTCGTACGACGAGGAAACTTCCCGCTTCGTCCAAGTGCAACAGGAAACTATCAGGCACAGCTGCAGGCACGGCAAAGATCGGCGGTTGTGCTGCGTTGTTCTTTTGCACACTCATCGTCGTATCCGCCAAGTTGATCGGTGTTTCAGTCAGCTGCAAGGAACCAAGTGGCCCCGTTCGTAACGACTCGAGACTGCTTGCCATAGTTTCAGCCTCCTTAATTGCAACACTGATCCATTTCGCCTCCGGCACCACTGCCTGCAACGACTTCAATCGCTCGACCGCGGTCATCACGTTGGTCGACTGCACAACGTTGGCAACATTTCGGCATTGCTCAATCACTTGAGCTAGTTCACGCAGTTCGTAGTTGTTCGGTTTGTGCTGCAAGCTTCGCTTCAATAAATGGCTCGCTTGGTCGAGTCGACCACTAGCGAGAACTTTGCGAACTTGGTTTGCAATCGCAGGAACCAAGTCGTCCGTGAACGTGGCCACGCCAGCATGGTTTGGCTGCTTGCGCTGTACTTCGTCGAGTGCGTCGAGAGCTTGATCCCATTGCGAGGCTTTGAGTGACTTTTGTCCTCGTGCCAAGATGGCTTCGACTTGCCCGCGTTGGAATTCGGCGTCTTGCATAATTCCGTATAGCGTGTTGTCTTGTTGATTGTTACCGAAGAACTTCGCTCGTCCGCGTAAGTCTTCGCCGATCTTCGCACCCATTGTATAGTTGCCGGCGGCGATCAAATTGCGAACCGCGTCAATTTTCTGCCTTCGCGTTCGTTTTTCGTTGAGCTGAAGATCGAGTTCTTGACGAACGTTGTCTTTCAGCGCGACGATTTCCGGTTGGTTGCCGCCCAACCTGACAGCTCGGTCTGCGTCCGCCATGGCCGCGGACGCATTTCCCGTCTTGAGGTGTTTCTTTGCTCGGTCGTGAAACGCTCTTGTTAGTTTCGTAATCAACCGCTGGCCCTTGCGGTGATCGCGAACGTCTTCTCGCACGGCCATCTGGTAGGCTTCGTCGAGCCGCCCATCCTTGACAGCCACTTCGGCTTTTCTGATTCGCAAGGCTAACATCATCGTTCGATCCAGACTCTATTATGGTTCGTCGTGAATGGAGTATCCAGCGTGGTTTCCGCTTAAAGATGCTCGTGAGACCAAGGGCTGATCTCACGAGCCGGGGGTCAGCAGGATGCTACAAGGGTCTTACTTTTTTACAGGGGCGTGCAAAGTATTAAGCTTCGAAGTCATGGCTTTCAGCAGCCACACTTTCGTCGCAGTTACCCAAGCATGCGTCAACATCTTGCAGCAGGTCGACTTCGCTGATGATGTCGTCGAAGTGAGGCGTATCGAGATCTGCCTCATAGGAAATCAGTCGCTCGGCCGTTTCCAATCGTCGTGAGATGTCTTCCATCAAACGATTAGCTCGAGAAAGTTGCGTGTTGTCGACGTTGACAGAACTGGCAACCGACTGGGCTTTAATCAATCGATGTTTCGCAACCAACGCTTCTACCTGCTGCTCAAGTTCCGCTTTTCGAGCTCGCGACTTCTCGAACAACTCTTGTGCTGCTTCCAAAGAATGCTCACGCACTTCCAGCATTTGCTGTTTGCTGGCCAACTCGGCCTGAGCTTGCTTGAAACGATTCAAGCGGCTGGACAATTTCTCGACAACCTTCTCACGAGGAAGCTTGCGAGTGCCAACTTCTAGCGAAACCATTTGCGTATCGCCCAGCTTCGTTCGTAACAACGCGACCTGGTGTCGATGACCAGCGACGTTCTCCGCCACTTTCGCGATGTCGTTTTGCAGCGTCTTCACTGCGATTTCTTCGTTGACGATCAAACGTACATTCGATCGCAGCTCGGGCGTGATCTTGTCGATCATCTGTCGAGCTCGCTCCAACTCCACATCGATCGGAATCGCAGCACGCACTTCTTGTTGAACATTCGAGTATCCGCAACGTGCGTAACTAAGCAGATCTGAACCAAACAAAAGGCCGCCAACCAGAATCACTCCAGTCGTTGCGGCCAACCCCCACTTGAGGAACCGAATCATCTTAACTCTCCTCGGCATAACGAGTTACTGGCGATTCAACGTCGACAACGTGCCAACAAACGCCGGAATTGCCCTCACACAACGTGAGGGCCTACCAAGGTGGTCGTAGGGTGTTTGGGAATATTTCAGCTTTGATAGCAAAGGATCGTTTTCTCGCTGAATCTGGCTATTTTGAGCGGGAAAACTAGAGAAAGCACACCACGAGTTCAACTTATTTGGTAACTGCTTTCAGTCGAACGTAAACCATGGCTACGACCAGCAGCAGCGTCGCCAAGCTAGAAAAAGCCACCACATAGCCATCCCAACCGCTGGCTCTCGAAAGCTCAACGGTCCAACCGAAAATCGGCTGACCTAGCAAAAGACCGATATCAAACATCGTCAAAATCAGATTCGTGGCGAGACCACGTTGCTCGACCGGAAAACTGTGATTGCCTTCCGCGACGGTGGCGGGAAAAAGAAAAGCATGTGCAAAGCCACCGAGCGCCGCGGGAAAGATCAAACTCGGTCCATCCGAAACGACTAAATAAGCCAGCATGCTTCCAGACATACACGCCAAACCAACAAGGATCGTAGGCCGCGTACCCCAGCGATCCGAAAGCGTCCGCGTGAAAATGCGCACAACAAAAGCGATCACCGCATAGGGAAGCCAGAACCATACCAAATTCGCAATTTCACGTTCTGCTGCAAAAGCACTTAGAAAAGTACCAGGCATGCCGATGCCAACGCCCATTGCAAAGCCAACCAGCAGTGTCCAACCCGGATGAAACGTCCGCACGTTTTTCCAAAGTCCTGAAACGGTGGCCTTTCCATTGCTCAAAACGGCCACGGCCTCGCCGTACGTCGCCGCATACGCACTGACTAGCGAAAATGTGGCCGTCGCGGTGGCCCAGAGAAAAAGTTTGTTCACCAACGATTCCGGCGAGACTCCGGCAAACAACCAGTCTCCGATCGATGGGCCGATCGCCATACCAATAAAGCCCGACGACCCTAACATGCCAATCATCTCGCCCATACGACTCGGCGGAGCTCGCAACGAAACGTAAGTGATCGACGATCCAAACGCACCGGCTAAGCTTACTGTGTAGACAATTCGGAGCGTATAAACCCACGGCGTGCTGAGCGAACCAATGGAAAGATGCCCCAGCAAACAAACCACGAGTAACATCAACGACAAATGCCACACACGAGCCGCACCATAGCGATCAATTGCGACGCCTTGAAAGCAGCGAGCCGTAATTGCGCCGAACATGCCGATACCGGTGATCAGCCCTAGTTGCTTTTCAGTGCCGCCAAGATGCTCGATAAAGTCAGCGTAGCGAAAGAGAAGACTCACGGTCGCCATGAGCCCAATATTGGAAACGTACGTTAACCAGAAACGAGGCCCGTAGGGATTCGAAGCCTGCGATCCGTCGAGGCTCGGCAATGTATCGTCCGACATTTCCGCCGAGTCCGTTCCGTATTGAGTTCAAGCCACAATGAACACATCGTCGGCCGCCGCAGCATTGTATCCACGTCGTCGCAACGGTCCTAGCACTGGTTAGTGCAACGTTCTTCCTGCACACGAACCAATTCGTTTGTTGGCGAGAGCTTTGCCTACGATGGAGACGACGGTAGTTTCGTCTAGTCAGTTGATCAAGTCGGGCGGCATGGTAACGCTGCCCGACGCGCACGACGATTAGATTTCATGTTGCAAATTGCCCAGGCTGGCAAAGCAGTATCTGCTGTTTTTACGCAGAAAAAGGGCCTCACGAGAAAATCCCAAGTTTCCGTGTCCCTTGTGTCGTCCGGCTCTCGCAATGGTGTATAAGCGTCAGCTATGGCCCTTCGAGCCAATCCCAGAACCACATGAAACCTGCCACAATCACCGCCCTTCGCTTCGCCCGCCAGCATTTCCTGGCGTTGCTCGTGGTCGCGTATGTTTGCAGCGTCTTCTTTCCGCATTTGGGACTTCTGATTCGCACGCCCCTATTTAGCGGATCAGAAATCAGCAGCATCAACTTCATGTTGGCAGCAGTATTATTGACGCTTGGATTGTCGACTCCACTCGATGGCCTAAAACAAATCGCAGGCAACCTGCGAGCGGTAAGCCTGTTTTACGTGGTGCGAATAACGGCGGCGTTGCTCGTTGCACTAGCGACGCACTTTGTTGTCGATAGTCAAATCGGGAACTTCGTCGGACTTATCATGGTGTGCGTCGCTCCGACAGCAGCATCATCGGCAAGTTGGTCGCTGCAGCTCGGTTCTTGCAAGACGACGACGATTGCGTTGATTCTTGGAACGACCTTGCTAAGCCTACTAATAGGCCCCGCCATTCTTGCACTCACTGAAGTCCTAGCAACCACCAAATGCACGGAAGACCTGACGCTACTCCGCCAGTACTTTAGCGCCGGCTTCGCCTTACCCTGGGTAGTACTTCCAACGGTCGCAGGCATGGCCTGGAAAAGCCTTTTGCCAGCCACTGCATCCAAATGCCGCGACGTTGGCTTGCAACTCAATCCAGTGCTCTTGCTGCTGCTCAACTATGCCAACGCCGCGTCAAGTTTCCCAAAAATCGCAGAGACATTTTCAATGGAACAGTCTCTGATCTGTCTGGCCGGAACCGCCGCGTTGTTTGCGATACTGGCATACGCAAGCCAACGCATCGGCAGGAAATTCACTAAGTCAAAAGAACAATTGGACAGCCAGATGATTGGCACCGCTATGAGCAATTCAGGTCTCATGCTAGTCATGGCTACACTTGCAATGCCCGATCGACTGGACGTGCACCTGCCGATCATCGTCTACACATTCATTCAACATTTAGGAGTCGCACGCCGCAGCCGACTCCCATCGCCAGAGAAACCCGCTGACCATCAAGCAAGCACTTAAGACGGTTCCCGGGCTTTACGATTTCTCAGCACTTCATTGAAGTCGGAGGCGTGCGTCGAAAAGCAACTGGCCACACAAGCTAGTTTCGCTCCGCGACAATGACGCCCCAGCCTGTGTCGGCGATCTCGATCGGACGGCCATTGACGACCACCGGCGCGAAAGCTGCAACCCAGTTGGTATCGCCGTCTTCAGATAGTGGGTCAAGAAAACGCTTCAATAGTTGTGCGGAGCCGCCGTGACCGACGCGTGCGTTCTGCATCAACTGGCTACGCACTTGGTTGCGAATCGCTTCGGTTTCTTTCAACATTTCGCTATCAACCGTCACGGGTTTGGCATCCGGACTGATTTGCATCTGCGGATGGTGGAGTATCAATCCACGTAGCGACTGATCTCGCAAAACGTTTTCTGTCGTGTCAACGACCATGATGATTTCGTCAGTGCCGACGTTTGTTTCTAGCTCCGTGAATTCGCCCAGCGAAACCGACATTCCCAACACGCCCAGGAATTTGCGATTTGGGTTCACGTCTGCTTGGCTCCAGATCGGGCGAGTGAGTGCCACCTTCAACTGACCAGTGGACGAACTCACATAGACTTTCGAGCGATGCACGGCCGTAATATGCGGCGGAGGCGTACCGTCTTCGACGGTTGGCGTCTCGTTTTCCATCCCGTGAAAGTAGTCTCGGTGCGCATAATTCTTACCGATCGAGTCCTTCGGCGCCGCCCGAGCAACCTGCCGACCGTTGGCATCGCAGATAAACCAACTATCTGGCGAACCCGCAGCCGCGTGGAACTCGGTTTTGAAATCCATTAGCTTGTTCTTGAAGGCTGGCCAATCGACATCCTCGTTCCGTTCAGGCACATTCGCGAGCAACTCGATCAGCTCGTCATCCTGAGTCACGATTTCAAGAATGCGCCAACGTTCGCTCATTTTCAGCGCTACCGAATTCGCAGCAAACCCAGCCGCCAACTTCATCGATCTCTCACGTGCGAGATTCGCATGCTTCAACGCAGCGCGTTCACGACCGTTGGCCTTTGTGACGATGGCCGAGTATGCCAACGAGCCCAATACAGTGGCCAGTAAGAGTGTGCCAATCGCAAAGCTCTTAAATCGATGACGTGAGAGCCAACGCCCCGCCTTGCGTACGAAGTTATCGGGGCAAGCTGACACCGGCTCGTCCGCTAGATAACGCTCGACGTCTTGCGCCATATCGAGTGCTGTTGTGTAACGAGCCTTAGGATCCGTTGCCATTGCTTTCTCACAGATGGCGGTTAGTGCACGAGGCATCCACGCGTACTTCTGCTTGATGTCAACCGTTTCACCACGCATCACCTTGCTTCGCAACGCAACCAATGAGTCCGCCTCGAACGGCGGACCTCCGGCTAGTAAGACGAACATAGTCGCACCAAGCGAATAGACATCCGAGTGAACGCCGACGCTTTCCGTGCCCGCGTGCTGTTCAGGACTCATATAGATCGGCGTGCCAATCTGTGAATTGTCAACAAGAGCGTTGCGTGTGACCTGAAGCGTTTCTTCTTGTGGCAGTTGGTGATTCTCATCGCGAGCTATCGTTTGCGCGAGGCCCCAGTCCAGGACGGTTGTCTCACCATGTTTGCCCAGCATGATGTTTGCCGGCTTGAGATCCCGGTGGATCACACCACGACAGTGTGCATAGTGAATCGTGCGACACACAGCGACGAACGTCGACAACAACGAGTGCAGCTCCAAGCGTTCTGCAGACTTTGGCCTTCTAGCAGTAAGTTTCTCATGTAGCTGCTCGGCCCGCTGGGACATTGTTTGGCCAGTGATCCGCCGCATTACGTAGTAGGGCTGTCCGTTTTCTAACGTTCCGTGACCATAGATCGGCACCACGCTGGGATGATCAAGCCGGCTCGTTATCTCGCATTCCGTTTTGAATTGCTTAACACATTCTTCTCGCCCCGCGTGCGGCTGACGCAAGAATTTGATCGCAGCCTCGCGTCGCAGTAGTTTGTCGTAGCCGACGTAAACTGTACCCAGCCCGCCTTGATCGAGGAACTGGCTGAGAGAAAACTGCGACTCAATGGAAATGTCGTCCGCTGGCTGCTTTCGTGGGGCGTTGCTCGACGAGGAAGTGACTTCCGTTTCATCGCTAAGAAAACCGTTGAGTTTCTTCAGCTGCAAGATCTTCTTTTCGACTTGCGGCTGTAATTCGGGGTGGTCGCAACACAACTCGATGGCCGGTATATCTCGACCGGCGTCCATCGCAGCTTCCCATTCATCGAGCAAGTCGTCGATACGATCTTCGTCAGTCATGGCCGTCAAATGTTGCAAACGAGTTGTATAGCCAATTTTTACTAGCCGAGGATGCCTGCGGCACCGCCTAGTTTTTCGGAGAGCGCGAGCTTGGCATCACGCCAGCGACGCTTCACCTGCCGCGTGCTAACGCCAACGATTTCAGCCGCCTGATCTTGCGAGAGCTCGTTGTACCAGAGCAGATCAAACATCTCGCGCAGCGATTCGGGCAACGACTCAATTTGCTTGTGAAGTTCTTGCCACTCGGCCAAATGCTGAGGATTTTGCGTCATCTCACCGGCATATTCGAGTGGCGAAACGGGCGACTCGCCTGACCCGACATTCAATTGCGTTGCATGATTCGAACCTACGCCGAGCGCACCCTGATAGTGCCGAGCAAGATCGATCAGCGTTTCGCGAATCTTCTTTGCCGCGAGCCGAAAGAAATGACGTGAGTCGGCAACGTTTGTGGTTCGCAGTGCGTCGTAGAGTTTCAGCGAAGCTTGCTGGCACACATCTTCGGTTTGCTCCCAACGACCAACCCGTGGAAAGCCGCGTTTCAACTTCCGCGACAGCGTCAATAATCGCTCATCGGCAATCGCCAACAGTTGCTGCCGAGCTGTGTCATCGCCAGCGTTGGCTTTCGCCAAACACGCTTCCAACCGCCCTTCCATATCAACGTATTCGCTCATTGTTGCTCTCGCTTCGGGTCTGCTTCGAACGCAGAAAAACCAGTAATGCAGAGGTAAAAAGCTACCCCCGAAGCAACTAGTATAGTTCGTATCCAAACCCAGAAGGCAGGCGGTATAGCCAGGCTCTCAAAAAATCCCTACTTGGAGCCAAGTTGATCCCACCATCACAAAAACACGGCCCAATTGGACCGTGTTTCTTGTGATTCAACCGTGTCAGGCTATCCGAGCGACTCGTCTTTGCAGGCCTACTTGCCTTTGACGCTATAGGACTGAACGTTCTTGTGCACGCCGCCAGACGTTCGAGGGGCCGTGCTGTACAGCTGCGTGTTCTTGTGAACTCCGCCTTGAGGTCGCTGAACGCTGTACGAATGCTGGTTCTCGTGAACACCACCTCCGCCAACAACTCCGCCAAGACTGAGACCGTTCGGCGTGTAGTTCGACAACTCGCCATGCTCTTGTCCGGTGTACGAGTTATTCCAAACCCATCCTTCTTGATAGCCAACCTCCTGGCCTTGTGCGTTATAAACGGGACGACGAACCCATCGCTTGGTGCCATTGTTCTGGCTTGAGTTTCGACCCGGCTGATACACGGTATTGTCGATCTGTCGATTCTGAGTATCGATGCCACCTGTCTGCGGATTCACGCCAACAATTTCGTTTGGTGACACGTAGACCGGATACTGGCCGTACGATGGCGGAATGAACTTTGGTGGCGGTTGAACAGGATGCGGCAGAGGTTGAACAGGGTGCGGCAACGGTGCGATTGGCTGGTACGGGGAAAAAACACGAGGCCCGTTAGGTCCAGGAACTACGACTTGGGCAACAAGTAAGCTGTTGAAACCAAGAACAAGAGTGGCGGTCAGTAGAATTGCTTTGCGGGACATGTTCGAATTCTTTCGTCTAAGGTGGCGTTGTTTCCAAGCTCAAGCGTCTTGGCTTCAATACTCCATGCGAAAGCCTGGGCCCGGAGGGGACATCGCTTTTGAAGAATTGTCGAAAATCGCAGATACACGCTGAAAAACACCCGTATTTCCATTGGCATAGCGTCGGTGCAGAAAGCTACCTTTGAATCGCGGGAAATCGCCAAGCTGCGCAACATTGCCGCAACGTTGTCGCACGGCTCTAGCAGTAATCGGAACTCTGTTCTTCTTGCATACTCGCTAGAAACTCTGGGCCAAGTCCCGCAATCCAGAAGAATCCTCTTCGGTATTTTTCCACGTATGGAATTGGCAAGCTTTTCGAGCGAAAGTACACGGACAGCCCAAAACAAAAGAGCACTACCGGTACTATGAACAACCATGCTGCTGCCGACCCAAAATTGAACATCAATGGCGGGGTGAAGGCCATTGCGAAAGTCCCTATAGCGGCGAGTCCGTGGCTGAAAGACCGCAGCCTTTGTCGACGGCGAATTCCATCGTCAACCGCCCAATCTATCTGACAGCGTCGAGAGCCAATCGAGACTTGATACCACTTGGTGGGATATTGAAGCTTAGTACTAAGATAAACAGACGCTGGCGTATTCGTAATCACGCATCGCAGCGGTAGCCGAACTCCGCTCTTCACCACCAAATAGGGATAGTCGACGTAGTAATCAGATCGCTCGGCCGCGACCTCTCCCACCTGCGGTGCTCTGTAGGGATTCGGTGATTCTTGATCGGACATCGGCGTATGGTCGGATTCTGAGAACTAGCGATTGCCATCATTCTACAGAATATCAACGCATTGACCGCGCCTACGCGGTGTTGCCGAAGTTCGCGGACAGAATTAGAAAGTCTGCGAAGCCCACGACACCATCTAGATCGATGTCACCATTGGCGGGCTCCGTACCCTCCGAACCGAAGTTCGTGGACAGAATCAAGAAGTCTGCAAAACTTACAACACCGTCTTCGTTGATGTCACCCTGCAAAAATTCTATTGGCGCTGGCGTGAATGCCGACTCAACAAGCGCGCTCCATTGGTTGCCCGTGAATGTCCGAGCTCGTACCGTAGCGGCAGCTGACAGCGCAAACGGCTCCTCAAACAACAGGCCAACGGCGTCGCCACCATCTGCTCTCGGGTCGCTGCCATCGATCGTGTAGTAGATCGTTGGTAGGGCGGACGATGTTTTCTCCAAAGCAAGCTCCGGCAGTATCAACATGTCCGAACTACCTCGGCTTTGACTCAACCCCTGAATCGCAAGAACATTGGTACCCGCATTCAACAGCGACAGGTGCTCCGTCAGATCGAATGTCACTGGCGAACTGAGCACCACGGAATCCGGCCGATCGTCGCCGCTGGACAAGGACTGCCAATTCGTGGTGCTTGGCGCGAAGTTACGATTCCCGATTGCGTCAACGTCTATGAATTCCCCGTTCAGATAAGCGACAAAGCCATCATCAAACGTCATGTTCAGCGTAAGTCGCTCGTAGTCAGCAAAGTCTGAGCCTACTTCGAATTCGAATCGCGTATAGACCGATGATTGATTTGCGTTCCAAGCCGTTTGGACGTCGGTGCCGATAAAGTCATCGTACGTTCCGCTCGCTGAGTTCTCGTAGCCAACGCCATTGGTCCCGGTGGTCCAGCCAGTAGGCACAAACGCTTCCTCAAACCAATGCGGGCCAGCTCCGGTTTCCAAAGAGTTATCCGTCGGCACGAACGCGGAAACCGCGGCGTCTTCGCCAATGAGGATTCTTGACTCCGTCACCGTGGCCTGACTGGGATCCACGGTGAAGCCAATCGAGTCGGTATTCAACGCAAGTTCGCCACCGTGCTGGTCGACACCGTTCACTTGCAAAACGGGTGCATCCACCTCGGGATACCAGCCCATGGAAGCGTATTCGTCGATGAGAAACTGGGAACGGACCGGAAAGTAATCTTCGATCAAACGGTCGATTTCATTGTTCCAATGGACGTCGCGTTCGTAGAGTTCAATATCGTTACCTCGGCGATGAACGTCGCGACGGTAGTCTCCCCAACGCGCGGACTCGGCAACAATCGCATTGCGAAGTTCATCTGCACGTGCATTCCAACGGTCCTCAACAGCATCCGGCGTGAGTGCGCCATCATTGAAAAAGTGCTTTTGCAAACGATCCCCAAACCGCGTGACGAACTCCGGAATGCGAACCAAATCGTCCAAGATCGACAATGGATCCAACATCTGGCTCGGAGGCTGAGCCGTCGGACCTTCTAGAGTCCGCTCGCTATCCCACGCATAAATACGCCAAAGCCCATCGCCAGAACCTCCACCGGCCACGCGCCAATTGCCGTCGAACTTCAAATCAGCATTGCCGCCGTATGCTTGGGCGATCGTCCAGTCGATATAGTTATCCACATCCAACACTTCTTGAATCGCCGCCCAGTCGCGGCTCGTCACCGTGCTGCGCATCGCGTTATACGATCGCGTATTGCCGTCAGTTGCCGACCCGCCGTTTAGCGCATCGTAGTCATCTTCATCACCGCCGTGGTATTCGGCATAGTGTGCAGCGGTTGCGCGTTCGTGAACGTTGTAGACCCCCCAGTAAAGTCCATTCAAATACAGGTGCGCATACGTACCGCGTTGTGCGTCATCCTGCCCCATCGCTAGTAGCGAATCGCGAATGAACTGATCGCGAATGAGCGTGGCCCGGTGTTGCTGGTCAGAACTCCAGTGAATCCACGAGTTGTTATAGAGTGCACGCAGCTGAAGACTATCGAAGCTGTCGACAGGGGAATCTTCAAATAGATCGTAGTTCAGCCGCCCCGCACCATACTCGCTGCGAAACCGCAAACTCAATGAGTGCTTAGGAGAATTGTTCGGTGAGCGACTAGCTCCACCAGAAACTTTCAAACCTGCATCGATCTGGAAGCCAGTCGAGCCGTCCGGCAAAATCCATTCCGCGGAAACGACTGCCTCAAGCGAGTCATTCTGCGGATTCGGATAGATGCCGCGCGAGCCAAAGATTGCATCAACGTCTGACGCAATCGACAAAGCCGGCAGCTCGCGCAGGCCATCGAGCAAGTCCTGTGTGTAGCTTGGGTCGTCGACGATCTGCGGATCCAACTCGTAGTCCACCGCGGGAGCACTTCCCCACGAGGTTGGAAACCCATCTGGCCGTCTCGGCTGTTGGATAACGTCGTCCAGGAATAGGTAAGTCTGCGTATCGACGTTTGTCGGTTCGAAATCCGTTTTGAATGCCGCCGCACGCAACGTAGTCGTTGTTTCGATCTGGACGTTCGCCGCTGGCGTTTCGTCTGTCGTTGAAGCGACCTGCGTGCCGTTGGAAAGAGTTGGCTCACTGCCGTCCACGGTGTAGACGATCGTGGCGCCACTCGTGGCGCTCGTGATGTCGACCGTGAATGACTCCGTGAAATAACCGCGATCAACACTGAACCGAGTATCTGCGACGAAGCCATCGATTCCCAGTGAGTTAGCTTCACCGGGCGTCGGCGTAATGAAGTATCCGACGTTACCGTCCGCCGCGAGACCGTAGGACACATCTTCGAACTGATCTGGGTATTCAGCGCCGCCTTCACCGAACTCGCTGACGATGGTCCCGGTCGGCGAAACCAATGCAACGTATTCGCCACTCGCCGATAGCTTGAAATTCGTGCGTAGGCTTTCTTCGGTCGACGGGTCTCCTTGGCCAGCCGCAAAAACGATTTGGTACTCGCCAACGTCAATGATCGAATCAGCGATGGTCGGAAACGTCCACTTGGTCAACTCCGTCGGATCGTCGGTCAAATGCCAACCAGACAGGTCGATCGCGATATCCCCCGCGTTGTGAATCTCGATCCAGTCCGGCGTCTGCCCGTTCGAATCGAGCAAGTTCGATTGATTAGATGCCAAGAATTCCGAAATTATGGGGTCCGCTGCTAATAGATAGCGTGGCTCAAGTGTTTCCGCTCGCAACCGATTCGCGTGACGAAGATAACGACAATCCGACATGTTTTTCCTGCGCAAAGCATAAGTCTCCCAGCCGTTACTCTAATCAAACACCACATCCGGAGATAGCGTTTCGCAGCATGTATCGAATTGAATGCACGGCAAGCTATCGAGCCAAAACTGTTTTTCAATGCGGTATATCGTCAGATCGGTGAATTGTCTAAAAGTCCCCAGAACCGCTGTAAGGGATTGTCCAAAGGCGGCGTCGTAAAGTGCAGTATTGGAATTCGTTTATTCTCAGGAAGAGAATCATGTTAAACACTATCCGCCTATTTGGCGCCGTGGCATTATTAGTTGCAAGCCTGTCTGGATGCATGGGAAATCGTAGTCTTGGCGGCGGCGGTGGATGAGGCGCCGGAAGTTGCGGAAGTTATCCGCTCTCACAAAACAGCTACTCGACGCAGCCACGAGCCAGCAGTGCCTTTGGCGCGCCAACTACAACTGGATTTACTTCGCCTAGCGCACCTATCCAAAATGGTCCGATCTCGGCACCCCCGTTTCAGTCGCAAGGGATTGGCTCAGGTAGTCGATAGCGTAAAATAAGATGTCTTCACTGAATCAAGTCACCGTTATTATTCCAGCCCTGAACGAAGAAGATTCGATCGGGCTGGTGTTGCGTGACTTGCCATCAGTTGGGCAAGTAATCGTCATCGATAATGGTTCGACCGACACAACAGCCGCCCGCGCTAAGGCCGCGGGCGCTCATGTTGTTTCCGAATCACGACGTGGATATGGAAGTGCATGTCTGCGTGGCCTTTCAGAAGTCCGCAATCAAATCGAGCAAGGACAGCCCGCGCCGCGTGTGATTGTTTTTGCAGACGCGGACTATAGCGACCAACTTGAGCAACTACCAGAACTCGTCGAACCGATCTTCGAAAACGAATCTGATTTCGTACTCGGTTCTCGACTCATGGGCCAGCGCGAACCTGGCGCGATGCCACCGCAAAGCTTGTGGGGTAATCGCCTCGCTTGTTTCTTAATGCGATGGACGGTCGGACATCGCTATACGGACCTAGGGCCGTTTCGCGCGATTCGCTATTCGTCGTTGCAACAGCTAAACATGATCGACACGAACTTTGGCTGGACCGTCGAGATGCAAATCAAAGCGGCGCAGCAGAAACTTCGTATCCAAGAACTGCCGACGGCGTATCGTAAACGCGTTGGCGCCAGCAAAATTAGCGGTACGCTTTCGGGAACGGTGAAAGCCGGATCGAAAATTCTGTATCTTATCTTCCGCTACGCTGTGATGGGAAACCCGAAGCTGAATAACAAGCTAGGCGTCCTTCCTGTCTAAACGTCGAGGCCGACAGTGCAATCCGACCAGACAAATACCACGACTCGTGCTATGCAGGTCGTGTTCGCATGCGGAATTCTATCGCTGCTCGCATATGTCGCCATCTTTTCGCTCAGCCATCGATTTTCCGCCGATGTCGTTCAGCTTGATCGTCCACTGTTTGCGACGCTGGGGCTGTTCGTCGTTTCGTTCCTGATGTATCTGACGGCATTACGTTTCGCTATTCAGCTGCCTGCGATAAAAACATTTCGCATCGTCATCGGATTCGCCATCGCTTTTCGTTTGGCACTATTGTTTTCTAATCCGATCCAAGAAGTTGACATCTATCGATATCTATGGGATGGACTTGTTTCCAATCAGGCCATCAGCCCGTTTGAGTATGCTCCGCTCGTTGTTGCGGACTGTCAACTCGAGCCGCATGTCGAAGAAGACCTGCGCACACTTGTACAACTACGCGATCGATCACCAGGAATTCGGGATACGCTCGCACGCGTACACTTCGCCCATCTTCCGACTGTGTATCCACCGGTTAGCCAGTCGGTCTTTGCCGCCGCGTCGTGGCTCACGCCAGACACCGCATCGGTCAAAGCTCGTGTGGTCGTAATGAAGGCAGTATTGCTGCTGTTCGA
The DNA here is from genome assembly GCA_964397295.1 of uncultured Pirellulaceae bacterium. Classification (GTDB taxonomy): domain Bacteria; phylum Planctomycetota; class Planctomycetia; order Pirellulales; family Pirellulaceae; genus CAYNJG01. Next base: position 19,115 of record CAYNJG010000018.1, on the reverse strand, counting down.
CCTCGGTGTGATTTTCTTCGTCGCGAGAACGATGCAGCATGTCGGAGTACACCCCGGTTGGTCGCTGGCATACGCATGGTGCCCACTGGTGATGAAGGAATTCGCAAACAGCGGACACCTTGATGCGATCGCAGTGTTTTTCTCTGCGGCAGCCATCTATTTCGCGGTACTCGGGTTGTTCCCAAATCCAGACGCAAAACCAGAAAACAACAAGGCAATGCGATGGCTCTTTGTTGGCGCAATCTGCCTCGCATTCGGTGTCGGAGCAAAGCTCTATCCGATTGCTCTCGCGCCGATCCTCGCTTTCTCTGCAATCGCAAAAGTCGGTTGGCCGAAATCGCTGGCCATCGGTGGAGTCTTTTTCATAGCAACCGCCATTTGCGTCGCACCGATGCTCGTACCAAGCGAAGCAGAGCGTGAAACCGTTCAGGAAGAGGCCGTCGACAATGTGTTCGCCGCCGAACCGAATGATCGACAAGCGGGCCTGAAGATGTTCTTGTCACATTGGATGATGAACGATTTCTTCTTTTTGAACACGATCGAGAATCTCACACCCGATAGCTTGCGAGCGAACGTAGCACGAACCCCGTGGTTCGTCATTCTGCCCAACAGCCTACGTGAAGACGTTGTCGCGACAGCCGCTTCACGATTCGGTCTACCTCCCGAGCGAGTTCCTTTCTCGCTGGCAAGATCCGCCACCGCGTGTTGCTTCGCGGCACTGGCTCTTTGGTTCGCATGGCAGGCAACCAAAACAATAGACTCCGAACGATGGCTGGAGCTTGTGTTTCTAACAATGGCTTGGTTTTGGTTGCTGTTACCAACGCTAAATCCGTGGTATTGGATTTGGGCGCTGCCATGGATCGCCTTTGCAAAGAACCGTGTTTGGCTGATGCTTAGCGGGCAACTATTTATCTACTACCTGCGTTTTTATTTCGAGGCGATCAATCAAACGAAGCCAATCATCGGCTCGTACGCCGGCGTTGCGTTTTTTGATTTCGTACTTGTTTGGTTTGAATACGTACCTTGGTTTATCGCGTTGTTCGTTTTCTATTACCTACATCGAGCTAAGTGTCCTTCTCCGATGAAAAAGTCACCACTGGCAGGCGCTGACTGAACTGCCAGAAGCGACCGAAAAATGCAACGTTTGGCCATTGCAGCGTAACGGCATCAGTCACTCGCAAATCGCCAAATGACGCCACTTCCGTGCTGGCAGACGCTCCCGATGGAGAGAAACCACGTTTGGTATTCGTGGCATGGCTCACACTTACCGGCATAAGCGGTTCACCAGGCGCTTGTGACATTAGTCAGACGCAGCATAGGCGGACTTGGCACGCCGATCCGTATGCTATAATTTGAATGAACCGCTTCTCGAGATTTTGAGGTTAATAGCCATGCGAAACGCTAGTCTTGTCTTGTCTTTTGCTCTGTTTTCATTCGCCATCTTTTCTTCCGATGTTTTCGCGCAGTCGGGTTCACGCGGAAGTTCTTCGCGAGCTGCTGCACCTGCACGCGGAAGTGGATCTCGAGGACTACCCAGCGCAGTCGTGTCACGCGTTGGTGGTGCAAGAAGCAAAACGATACCCAGCGGCGGTAGCAGCGCGCGACCGACGGGCATTATGAACAATGCCAACGCAATGGTTCGAAGTGGCCAGACCGGCGGGTCGGGTGGATCTGGCTCACGAGCATCAGCTCCACGAACACAGAGTTACGCTGGAGGAAGTACTTCACGATCTTCGGCACCATCTTCATCCAGCACCGCGTCGCGATCGCGTCGTCGGTCCACAAACAAATCGCTGGTCAGCGCGTCAAGCGACTCAACTACTCAGTTCACTTCGGCCCCCGAAGGCTTTCGCGTTTGGACAGACTCGACGGGACGTTACTCGATCCAAGGAAAACTTGCCGCTCAACAAAACGGCACGGTTTGGATTCGACGCACCGACGGCAAGCTTTCAAAGTTGCCAGCGTCTCAGCTAAGCATGACTGATCAACAATTCTTGGCGAGCTCAACCGGAACCTAGGTCGAAGTAGAGCGCCTTGTCAGGTGACTTAGCAGCTTAGTTCAATCGCGCGCGGTTACCGACGTGTTGATGGATCGCAGTGCTCGGCCTGCCATCACAATCGCAAAGATGTAGGCGACTAGTATCGCAATCCGGATGCCGCCGAATAGCACGAGACCGACCATAGCCCCGATAAACTCGGGGCTGTCTGCGGCGAATTTGCCGAATTGTGCTGGGACTTGAGCCACGCCCACCAAGATACTGCCCACCGTTGCCGCGACCGCTAACCAGCAAAGCGGAATGCCCAAAGGCTTCTTCGCTAACACCAGGCTATTTCCTGTAATTCCGAACAACGCCATTAATGCTCCGGTTACCGCTTCCAATATGGCCATGAAGAAGAATGGATCGTCCTTCAACATCGCGATTGCTAGGCAGGACAATGCAACAATCGGAACGCGAATCACAAAGAAGACCAACGAGATGATCATCATCACCATTGCGAACGTCGGCAAAGCGGACGGAGCGGCAGCGCCGAGGTCCTTAACTTCCTCGCCAGGAACATAGCTATAGGGGTTTGGGGTTTCCAAGGTATCGATCCCTTCTTTGTTTGATCGTGGAGGCTCTGTACCGGCCGAAATCTCATTCATTCAACCGGCAAACGAAATGCAGGCGGCTACGCGGGCCCCATGCCTTGCATGCGGCGCCAAGCACTTAGCTGTCCCATATGCATCATGATGTGTCCACCGACATAAAATCCGTGCATCGATCCGAGCGTAGGGAAAAGCTCCGCCATGCGACCCTCGGCCGGGTTCGCCTGCTGCAACGTATCGTCGGAGGCTTCTCGCAAGGCAGTCATTGCGTTCGCGTAACCGCTACGAAATGTCTCGACCGTTTCGTCCATCGATGCATAGATTGTTCCGTCTGGATCATCGACACACTTCGCGTCTTTCGAGCACGTTTTCTCAATTAAATCAGATACCGACACGGACAAGTCATCGCGGCCCAACTGTGCAACAATTCGCGGTGCGTAAATGCAAAGGTGACCGTAGACGAATGCCGGATGATTCGATTCAATCACTTGACCACTGGGCGAAGCGAATCTTGCGAATCGATTGGAATCGATTTCTTTCAAAAGTCGATCGCCGTAGCCTACGCTCAGCTGCAAAGAATCCGCGATGACATTTCCAAGGGAACGAGACATAGTACGACCTGCGATTTTGTGTGTTGAGTAAATCTGTCGAGTTCAATTTGGTAACAATCTTCACCGATTGACGATGATGTTCAACCCCAGACGAGAAAACACGGGGTAAGCGCTTGCCCAATTCATATACACCAGTGGGCGGCAACAGCTATAATCTCGACACTTCTTCCGCTACGAGAATGCCATGGTACGGCCAACCAAAACAAGATCGAAGCCGCGTGCTTTGCGAGTTGAACCTCTGGAAGCAAAAAACTTGCTGACCGGCGATACGCTTGTTATCTCCGAATTCATGGCCAGTAATGATGCGACGATACTGGATTCGTTTAACGAAACGCCGGATTGGATTGAACTGCACAATGATTCCGGCCAGCCCATCGACCTTCTGGGTTGGAATCTAACCGACGAAGCCAACCAGCGCCCGCGTTGGTCTTTTGACGTTTCGACCATCGTGCCACCACAAGGCCGAATTGTTGTGTTTGCTTCTGGCCGAGATACGGTGACGACCGACGGCGAACACCATACTGATTTCAAACTCCAATCGGACGGCGAGTTCTTAGCGTTAATAAACCCGGCAGGAGAAATCGTTTCGCAATTCGGAGGTGGCACCACTGAGTATCCCAGGACGCCGACAGATGTATCGCTGGGCATCGACTCGAACGGCAGACAACGGCACTTCTTAAATCCGACTCCCGGTGAATTGAATGATGAATCGTCGGGTGGTTTGGTTTCTGACACAAGGTTCTCAGTGGATCGCGGTTTCTTTTCCAGCAGCTTTCGTCTCACGGTCCAGTCGACAACCGTAGGCGCGACTTTGGCATATACACTGGATGGAAGCGAACCATCGCCGACGAACGGCGTTCAAATCACAAGCAGCTTCACTGGCCCAAGCACAACGCTTACGATCGACTCCACAAGTACGCTACGGGCGATGGCGTATCTCGATGGATGGACGTCGACGAACGTTGATACACAAACGTATTTCTTCCTCGACCAAGTCATCCAACAAGATGGCGAAGGCTTGCCGAATACGTGGGGCCATGCTGGGGCGGATTATGAGATGGATCCGAACGTAGTCAACAGCCCGCTCTACCGCGACGAAATCGTTGACAGCCTAAAAGCAATTCCTACCGTTTCGTTGGTCACAGATATCGACAACTGGTTTGCCGCAGGCGGACAAGGGATTTACCCGAGCGGAAAAGGTTCGCCGCGACCGGTTTCCGTGGAAATGCTTTTTCCCGAAACGAACGACGACGTCCAAGTCGAAGCGTCGGTCGAAATCCAGGGCGGGTCTAGTACGAACCGCTGGAAGTCCGACAAGCTCTCCATGCAGTTGAAATTCAAAGAGGAATTTGGGGACGCGAAGCTTGACTACCCGTTGTTCGGCGAGGAAGCCACTGACAGTTTCGATACTCTGATCTTGGACGCGAGACTCAACCAAGCTTGGAGCTACGGCGGTGGTGTTACTCCCGAAGATCAACGCCGACGAGCCCAATACACACGAGACCAGTATGTCGCAAACCTGCAGCGTGAGTTAGGCGGTACGGCTCCGCACGGACAATGGGTCCATTTGTATTTGAACGGAATCTACTGGGGCATGTACAACCTGCACGAGCGCCCCGACGAACACTTCGCTCAGGACTATCTTGGCGGTGAAAAAACTGACTACAACATCGTGAAACACAATGACGATGTCGTGCACGGTAGCTTCGACGGATATCGCGACTTACTCGATGCGATTGATCAAAACGTCGCGCAAGAATCGGAGTACCGGGCCGTCGAAGAAATGCTCGATGTCGATGATTTCATTCACTACATGCTTGTCAATTACTTCGTGGGCAATACGGATTGGGGTCACCAAAACTGGTACGCCTCGATGAACGAAGCTAGCGGTGACGGTAAATGGCGTTACCACAGTTGGGACGCCGAGGTCGTACTGAAATCACTCAGCGACAACCCAACAACGCGCGCCGACAGATTCGGACCGACTAAAGTCCACCATCGACTGATGCTGAATCCAGAGTACAAACTGAAATTCATGGATGCAGTGCAAGCCACAATGTTTGACGACGGAATGTTGACTCCGCAAAATGCAACCGCGGCTTACCAGCAGAGCCTGGACATCGTTTACGAAGCGGTGATCGCCGAATCAGCTCGCTGGGGCGACAATCAGCGAAGCGGCCAGGCGTTCACTCGCGATGTAGAATGGGTGGCAGAACGCGATCGGTTACTCGAAGAATATTTCCCGCAACGGACGGACGCGGTCATTGAAGACTTCCGCAATGCCAACTTCTTCCACGACTACGACGCACCCAGCTTTAACCAGCATGGCGGCGAAGTTGACGGTGCTTTCCAAATCACTATTTCGTCCGGAGGCACCGTCTTTTACACGCTAGACGGTACCGATCCACGTTTGTCCGATTCGGCGATCGAGTATACCGACGGCATTGTATTGAACGCATCAGCAACGATTCAAACCCGAGCATTGCGTGGAACTGACGAGTGGTCTGCGTTGACGGTCGCACAGTTTCAGACCGTAGGGGACTTTTCCGGCGACGGAACGCTTAACGCGGCTGACTTAGATTTGTTGATCAACGCCGTTGCCGATGACAGCAATGATTCACGGTTTGACGTTGACAGAAACAATTCGATCAACAGCGACGATCTCGACTACTGGCTGTCCGAATTAGCCAACACACGTCGGGGCGACGCAAATCTGGATGGCACGGTGAACTTTGCCGACTTCCTCATCCTCAGCACTAACTTTGGCCAAATCGATCGCGGCTGGGGCGACAGCAACTTCGATGACGACGCCAGCGTTTCGTTTGCTGACTTCTTGGTTCTCGCGTCAAACTTTGGCTGGATGCGAGAAGCATAGCTGCGAAATCAACTCACTCGCCTTTGATCGGCCGCAGCGGTGTTGCCCCAAGATTCGCTTGGCGATCCATGGAACACACCAAAGTAACGCCGAAGGCAGTGATAGCGTCCCCATAAGTAAATGTTCCTGAAACTAGATCGCGAGTCTATGATCATAGCATTCTAGGCGGACAAATTCAGCGACCCGATCTTTTCCGAGTTTGACTATGTGCTCACATCTGATTTCACCAAGCGATAGTTTCAACATCAACGATCTTGAAACGGACGGCAAGAAAATCCACGACGACCGCAAGAAAGCCGAGAAGGAATTCAAGGAACTGCGTGAAGAACTTGTCGAACTGCAAGCGCGACTCTACGCCGAAGGGAAGCAATCACTGTTGGTCGTATTCCAGGCAATGGATGCAGGAGGCAAAGACGGCACCATTCGAAAAGTGTTCAGCGGCGTCAATCCGCAAGGCGTTCGCGTTCACTCGTTCAAAGCACCTACGAAAGAAGAACTCGCGCACGATTATCTTTGGCGGATACACAGAGTCGCACCAGCCAAAGGCATGATTGGCGTTTTCAATCGATCGCACTACGAGGATGTCTTGGTTGTGCGAGTAGAAAACATCGTGCCAGAGCCTGTCTGGCAAAAACGCTACGAACAAATCAATGAATTCGAGCAACTTCTATCAGAAAACGGCACGAAGATACTCAAGTTCTTTTTACATATCTCGCCAGACGAACAGAAGTCTCGCTTCCAGGATCGGCTGGACGAACCCGAAAAGCACTGGAAGTTTTCGCTGGACGACTTAGAAAAACGCAAAAAATGGGACGTGTACATGGAAGCCTATCAGGCCGCACTTGAAAACTGCAGCACCGACCTTGCCCCTTGGTACGCGATTCCATCAGATCAGAAGTGGTATCGAAACCTTGCAATTACGAAGACGATCGTCAGCACGTTGAAAACGATGGATCCGCAGTATCCGGTACAAGAAGACGATTTGGACAACGTCGTTGTAGAGTAGTCATCCCTGGATCGAAAACAAACGCCGAACGGTTGCCTTGCAGCGTCAGCTTACTCGCGTTATTGAGTGACACGCTTTTTCAGACCCGATGCTTCTCCAACCAATCGCAGGTCATCTTCGTCTTCCAGCACTCCGACGTCGAACCTCGCAAGCTCAGCAGCGTTCCCCTCGTCAGTATCGATGTGCATCTCGAGTTTGTACGTCGGTTTGACTCGAACTAGAACATCACCGAAGGTTAGCGAGCGGACGCCCACTTTACCGACTTCAACGTCCACGACGTCGCGATCTTTTACTCCAAACGCTTCCGCATCTTCCGGCGTCATGTGAATATGCCGCCATGCACAAATGACGCCGCGATCGATGGTAACTTGCCGACTGTCGCTACCGACGAGGGTGATGCCTGGTGTGTTTTCAACATTTCCCGATGCCCGGACCGGAGCATCGATCCCGAGAAAGAATTCGTCGGTGCGAGCGATCTCGACCTGGTTCTTCGATCTGGTCGGCCCGAGTACCCTGACTCTTTCGATTTGACGCTTGGGTCCGACTAAGGTCACTTGCTCTTCCGCCGCGAATTGGCCAGGCTGAGAAAGCTGCTTGAGGGGTGTCAACTCATGGCCTTTGCCAAACAACGCTTCTACGGTTTCTTGTGTCAAATGAACATGCCGCGCCGAAATGGCGACAGGAATCGTCTGCGGAGAAGGCGCCTGCTTCATTTCAAGACGAAGTGTGTCTGATTGCCGAGCGATTTCCGCTTCCTCGTCCGTTCGGGCAACCAAGAGTCTCACGCGACTTCGGTTCGAAGAAATCTCGAATGCAGGCGACTCGAATGTAACGTTCGCATCGCGATTTAGGTCCTCATCCAGTCGCGAGCCCAGAAAATCTAACCGTTGGGCAACGCGATGTCGGATGACGGCACTGTTTTGCCCAATGCCTGCTGTGAACACAACCGCATCCACACCGCCCATGACGGCCGCGTAGGCGCCGATGTATTTTCGCAATCGATGGCAGAAGACTTGGATCGCTAATCGGCAGGACTCGTCTCCTTCTTCTGCTTTGGATTCGATATCGCGAAGGTCACTGCCGATTTCGGAGACTCCTGCGAGTCCCGATTTTCGGTTGAGTAAATCATCCAGCTCGTCGATCCCCATTTCTTCCGTTCGAGCCAAATGGAACAGCACGCCCGGATCGATGTCTCCGGAACGAGTTCCCATCACAAGACCTTCCAACGGCGTGAGGCCCATGCTGGTTTCGACACTTCGCCCATATTCAATCGCGCAAACGCTGCAACCGCCGCCAAGATGACACGTTATCAGTCGAAGTTGACGCAAATTTTCACCAAGAAAATCGGCGGCTAGGTTCGCAACGTACTGATGGCTTGTACCATGAAATCCGTAGCGACGAAGCGAATGCTTATCCGTCAGCGATTTTGGAATCGCATACGTATGAGCACGTCGAGAAATCGTACTGTGAAATGCTGTATCGAATACCGCAACGTGCGGAACATCAGCCAAGAAACTGCGAGCCGCCTCGATGCCGCTGATATTCGCTGGGTTGTGAAGTGGAGCGAGCGGAATCGTTCGTTTCAGGGACTCAACGACGGCATCGTCCAACAAGGTCGGCTGCGTAAACTCAGCACCACCATGCACAACGCGATGACCAACACACTGAATTGCGTTGTCCTTGGGAACTTGTTCGATCAGAAGTGGTAAGCAAGTTTCGATCGCCGCAGAGTGCGTCTTCGGACACGCCTGGGCCTCTCCATCACCCAGACGAAACGACGCTTGATCCGTTTCGAGACGTTCGACGACAAGCTGAGCAAAGCGTTTGCCAGTTGAAGGATTAATAACGGTAGCTTTGATCGAAGTGCTACCGCAATTAATGACTAGTACTGACATCGTCGGATCCTTCCCACTTGCCGAGCGCTACTTAGTCGTAGCGCCGCTTAGTCGCCGTTGAAATCGCTTTGCTGCACCGAATCTTTGACCGCAATGCCTTCCGACGGAACCGATGGCCGTGGCTTGCGATTCGCGTGAACGCTGGGTCCGATAAGTTCCGTGATTTGCTTCTCGCCCAACTCTTCTTCTTCAACAAGCGCTTCGGTCAATCGATCTAGCTTGTCTCGATGTTGCGTCAGTACGTCGAGGGCTCGGCGTGAAGCGTTATGCAAAATCGAGGCAACTTCCGCGTCGATCTTTTCCATCGTCGCTTCGCTGAATTGACGTTGCTGATTCATCTCGCGACCGAGGAATGGATCTTCGTCGCTGAGTTTGTAGCTTACGGGACCTAGCGTTTCGCTCATGCCCCACTTCGTTACCATCCGACGAGCGATACTGGTCGCACGTTCGAGATCGTTTTCCGCGCCGGCACTGTGCTCATCATAGATAAGCTTTTCTGCAGCACGCCCGCCCAACATGAACGCCAAGCGAACCTTCAATTCGCTTTCAGTCACGTTCATCTTGTCTTCTTCGGGCAATGTTTGCGTCACGCCCAATGCTCGTCCACGAGGAATTACTGTCACCTTGTGGACACGGTCGGCACCTTCGCAGAGCCAAGCGATCAATGCATGACCGGCTTCGTGATACGCCGTCTTTTCTTTTTCTTTACCGATCAAAACTTCTTCGCGTTTCGGTCCCATAAGGATTTTGTCGCGAGCGTATTCAAAGTCTTCCATGCCGACCGCTTTTTTATCTTGTCGGGTGGCCCAGAGAGCTGCTTCGTTGACGAGGTTGCGAATGTCAGCACCAGTCAGTCCAACGCTGCCTTCTGCCAAACGTGTAATGTCCACGTCGTCGGAAAGCGGCACATCGCGAACGTGCACTTTGAACATTTCTTTCCGACCTTTGAGCGTTGGCCGATCGACAGTGATGTGTCGATCGAAACGTCCGGGTCGCAGCAGGGCCGGATCAAGTACATCGGGTCGGTTCGTTGCCGCTACAACAATGACCGACGAGGACGGATCAAAACCATCCATCTCGCTGAGGATCTGGTTGAGCGTCTGCTCGCGTTCGTCATGACCGCCGCCCAAGCCAGCACCTCGCTGACGACCGACTGCATCAATCTCGTCAATGAATATGATTCCTGGAGCCGCTTCTTTGGCTTTCAAGAACAGATCGCGGACGCGGCTGGCTCCGACACCAACAAACATTTGGATGAATTCGGAACCATTCACGCTGTAGAACGGAACTCCCGCTTCGCCCGCAACAGCACGAGCCAACAACGTCTTACCCGTACCTGGAGGCCCCATTAAGAGCACGCCCTTTGGCACGCGGCCACCCAGTCGCTGAAACTTGGCCGGGTTCTTTAGGAATTCAATGATCTCTTGTAAGTCAAGCTTGGTGTCTTCCAGCCCTGCGACGTCGGCAAACGTAATGGGCTCTTGCTCTTCTTCGTATTCTTTGGCAGGGCTTTTGCTAAATCCAGAAAGGAATCCGCCACCCATGATTTGGTCGCGCGTACGACGCAGCATGAAAAAGAAGAAGCCTAGGATCGCAAGCGGTAAAAGCAGGTAGAGAAGCAGAATGTAGACCTGCGAGTTGTCCGTTTCGACAACGTTCTCAATGCTGATACCTTTGTCACGAAGCCGAGACGTGAAGTATTCGATATCGCTATCCGAACCTGAAAGAACGACTTCGAAAGCCTTCGTGTTTTTCAGTGGATTGCCGTCTTTATCCTCGGGGACATTACGAATGACGGCATCGTTTTTGCCAGACTTCTTATTCGCCGCGGCTTCCGCTTTCTCATCCCGAACGGGTTCCCGGTAGGGCGCGTTCAGAAAGTTCCCGCGAATCTTATCTTTACCGACAATCTGAACGCGCTGATCGACATTGCCTGGATCGGCATCGAGCTGCTTGAAGAAGTGAGACTGCGAGACGACATCTCGTTTTTCCTCGGCGTTCCGAATAAAGAACGCCATCATCAGAATTGTCGCGAGTATCAATATCCACGCAGGTGGATACGACGAGCGCAAAAGTGGCTTGCGATCGCCGTCTTGAGGTTCTTTTTCCTGCGGTTTGTTCATCTAGTTCCTTCCGGGGCAGCAAAAAAGCACGCGGACAGGGAATTGTAGCCCATGAACCCAATTCTTTCGACAGATAGGAAAAAAACCACCTGTCTTGTCATACGGTTCATCCAAATTTGGCGTCCGGTTGTGTCACTAACACGGATTCCGGCCACCCATTTGAAAGGACAGTCAGTGCAAATGACGACAACAAACACTTTTTCACTCGAAATACAGAGGCGAAAACGACACTAAGCCCGCGACCGACTGAGGTCATCGTGATTCGTGCGACACTTGGCAAATAACCGAAAATGAGCTGCGGAAATCCCGTCCGGCAGGTCTTCTGCAAGCGGTCGAACGTCTGGGTTTGAGGATATATGGTCTGTAAGCCATTTCATTTGATCTTTGTCGAGAAACCAACGCGACTCGACCAGGAGACCGTCCTCGTGCCCACGCGTCAAATCGTCCAACAACTCCTTGGATGAGCTACCTCGGATCGACGCACAATCACTGAATGAGTATCCGTCGTGAAGCAAACGCCATGTCCAGTAGTAACTGGGCCGCAAAACGTCGCCGCTCAGACCTTCCGCTTTAGAAGGAAGATCTTGTACGGAATCTGGCAAGAGCTTTACCCCGGTGTTTGCTAGATCACGTTCGACAGGCTCCGCGGACTCACTAGCTGGCCCATGAATCGATTCGTCAGTTGCTTGCGTTACGGCAACCACTTCCGACTGCTCCTCCTTGATCGCTTTGACTTTCGGCGAAACGTCGCCCGCCCCTTCTTCGGCCGTCTGTCTTTTCAGCTTCCCTTTCTGCGTTCGCTCGATCTTCTGCAACAAAGAATTGTCGAGCTCCAAGACTTCCGGCAGCGTCGCCCGGCCCATCATGACCTCTTTGCCTTCGTCGCTATTGTGGAGCGTAGGGCGGAATTTATCGATTTCAACCATTTTGATCAGAGACAGCGAAATCAACGCGTCCACGATGTCCGTCACCTCCGATTGTTTGAAACCAGAGAGCAAACCGAACGTACTCAGCCGATCCAAATTCCACTTTTTGATTTTCGCCGCTTTCGACCCGCACAACATCGACACGACAACAGTCTTGCCAAACTTCCCCTGCGAACGCGCGACACCGCTAAGCACCTTGCGTGATATCTCGACCATTGCCGGCGTTATCGACGTGTCGTCGTTTCGTTCCACTGATATGCTACCGACCGTTTGAGGCGGCTGTGCATCGCAGTTATCGCAATGCCCGCATTTCTCTGAGGTGTTCTCGCCGAAGTAACGCAAGATATCGCGTTGCCGACATCGACGTGTCATCGCGAATCGAATCACACGGTCGAGCTTATCGAGATTCGACTTACGCCGCTGCTCCAGACGGGTGTAATCGATATCCAATTTATGGAATGGCAAATCGCGACGCAGCATGTGCACCGCACGCCCCCGAAACGGCGGGACATAGTCAAACCAGTCGTTGCGATTCAATTCACGCAAGGCGCGATTGACCGCACTCAACTCTTCGCCGCTGAGCGTACACAGATCATTCGGATGAAAGTAAAACCGTTCGAACCGATGTTCTCCAACAAGATTCCCAACAGCTCGAGCGATCTTGCGCTGTGACTTCGCTTGGCTCGGCAGTAATTCCGCCAAATTCGGCACGTCGATTTCCACTCGTACAGCAGCCAGATTCCTTGCCGAGTCCAATCGCTCGAGCACATTCGCTTTTTCTAGCATGCGTTCGCATGTCCCCACACCGTCAGGGCCAATCGACAAGCCAAGCTCTTCTTTTAACGCGGATTGTGTAAGCTCAATCGGGTCATCCGGATGCTTGCACAAGTAGTTGTAGACTTTCGCGATCGATTCTTTGGGCGGATGTGCGCTATCGATGAAGAACTCTTGAATGAAACGATCACTTTGCGAATAAAGCAGCAAGCAAACCGACGGCTTACCATCTCGTCCCGCGCGACCGGCTTCTTGGTAGTAGGCTTCTAGGCTGCCCGGAATATTGAAGTGCACGACGAAACGCACATCCGACTTATCGATTCCCATTCCGAAAGCGTTCGTGGCAACCACGATTTCCGCCTCGCCCGACATGAACACATCCTGAAGACGCCGACGTTCGTCCGGCATCAAACCACCATGGTACGCAATCACTTTGCGGTTCGAGCGATCTAGCAACAGATCACGAATCTCTTCGCACGTTGCGCGTGTTGACGCGTAGATAATCCCGCAACCCGCAGTGTTCTCCAGAAACGAAAGCAACGCTTCTTGCTTGGCCTGCTTGCCACGATGGCTTTCCACCATGTAGTGCAGATTCTCGCGTGCGAAACCCGCCACGAATACTTTGGGATCTTTCAGTTGCAACTGATTCAGCACATCCTCTCGGACGTCTGTGGTTGCCGTTGCCGTTAACGCGATCGTCTGTGGCTTACCGAGTCGCTCACGAAACTCACCCAGTCGAGCATAGTCGTGACGGAAGTCATGGCCCCATTCGCTGATGCAGTGAGCTTCGTCGATGGCCAGCAAGCCGATCTTCGTTTTTCGTACTGCTTCCAGAAACTTTGGCGAACGAAAACGTTCCGGCGCAACATAGAGCAAGTCATATTCCCCCGCCGAAAATCGAAGCAATCGTTCTTCTTGCTCTGTCGTGTTGAGTGCACTGTTGACGAAGGCCGCGCTAACGCCGATCGCTTGCAAGCTATCCACTTGATCCTTCATCAGCGCGATCAATGGCGAGACCACCAGCGTCGTCCCCACCCGCGCTACCGACGGCAACTGATAGCAGAGCGATTTACCGCCGCCGGTTGGCATGATACACAAGCAATCTTCGCCGTTGAGCACGGCATCAATGACGTCTCGCTGCCCCGGTCGAAACGCATCAAGCCCAAACCGCGGCAGATGGAGTTCCGGATTTTCAGCATCCTGCATCATCGTGTGCGTCTCAAGCTTGACCGATAGAGAATCGGCGTCATTTCCATTTGAGTCAAGAATATACCAGGGCGGAAAACTTTCCGGCAGTCCGAACAGTCCTCAAATTCCAAGCTGATCACGGGCGCTCAACTTGTGATCTTCGAGCACAAACCGATATATTGAGAAGTTGAGCGAGCCTTCAATCATTTCTCCGGAAAGTCCTAGCATGCCCAAATCGTCTCTTCTTTTGTTTCGCTTTTTGCTACTCGCCCTCATGTTCGGCGCGGCGCTAGGTTGCGGCCCCAAGATAGAGGCACCCGAATCGACCGAAATGCGGTCGAACATGCGATCTCTTGCGGTTGCTTACGGAGCGTACACACGAGACAACCGTGGCCGACCACCCAAAGACGAAAAAGCCTTCCGCAAGTGGCTCGACAAACAGGGTCCCGACTATCCTCAGATTTTGAAAGTCGAATCGATCGACGAAATCTTTATCTCTTCACGAGACAACGAACCCTACGTGATTGCCTACGGAAAAGCTAAACGCATCGTTGCGTACGAAGCTGTGGGCGTCGAAGGAAAACGTTTCGTCGCTGATGACCTGGGCGTCGTAGAAGAATTGGATGAAGCAACTTTCGACGAACGAGTGCCGGACGCCGAGTAAGCATGCAGCGTATCGGACTTCTTTCGGACACGCACGGCTACCTCGACCCAAAGGTCTACGAGTACTTCGAAAACTGCGATCAGATTTGGCACGCGGGCGATTTCGGACCAGTTGAAGTCTCACACGAACTTTCGGACTTCAAACCACTGCGCGGTGTCTACGGAAACATCGACGACACCAGAATTCGTGAGTTGCATCCGAAAGACGATCGCTTCGAGTGTGAAGGCGTTGATGTTTGGATGACGCACATCGGTGGCTATCCAGGCAAATACGATCGCAGTGTTGCAAGAAAAATAAAACAAAATCCTCCCGATCTTTTTATCTGCGGGCACTCTCATATTTTGCGCGTGATGCGAGACCCGAAACTCAACCAAATGCTGCACTTCAACCCTGGCGCAGCAGGTCGACACGGGTTTCATGTTATGCGCACCATGTTGCGATTCGAAATCGCTGCTGGCAAAGTGGGCAAGTTGCAGGCGGTCGAATTGGGACCGCGCACTGTTCAACGAACTGATCTCTAAAGCCCCGGTTTTTGGTGACGCACGCTTCGTGGTTTATGCTGGGCGAGCGAACCTGGTCGTCATGAAGGCCTACCGTAAGTTGATTTTCATCAAACTTACAAGCCGGAACGCCCGTCACACTTCTTTCTTCCTCTTTGGGCCTAGTCCAACGGGGAAACTCACTCAAGAAAAAAGGATCAAACAGAGGCCACGTTAAATAGCTAAACCACACCAAACACGATTCGGAGACCAACGATGATTCAAGAACACCTTGATGACGAATTCCAAATTGCCGAAGAACGCCTTCGAGCTGAAGCTCAAGACACATTGGCTTTGCGACAACCGATAGGCGAAGTGCTGGATCTAGCTCCTCTCGTTACGGTTCGGCCCAACATCACCGTCGCCGAAGCCGTGAAGACAATGGCAACTCGTCGCGTTGGCTGCCTGATCGTTACCGAAGGAGAACAACTCCTCGGACTCTTTACCGAACGCGATGTGTTGTGCAAAGTTTCTGCCGATACGGAAACCGACGATCAAGTCAGCATATCGCATCTGATGACGACAAATCCGGATACGCTGAACATCGACAGTCCGCTCGTCTACGCTCTACACCGCATGTCTGTCGGTGGATATCGCCACGTGCCGTTGCTTGATCAGCAACAACGGCCCGTGGCCATTGTTTCAATGCGAGACATCGTCGAACACTTGGTCGCGCTGCATCCGAATGAAGTCTTGAATCTTCCGGACGAACCAGAGCAGGTCCAATGGCGCGGGCGCGATGGCGGTTAGTCGCCACGTTACGAACCGTTACGCTTGAACGCAAAACTTCACTCCTGCAGTTTTGAATGTTTTCACTGGTACAACGTTGTGCGACTTCATACATTATCGCGTACAAGGTTTGAGTTTAGTCAGTAACAACACACTCTGGGAGAGTCATATGAATATGAATTGGCTTACGCGTTCGGTCATTCTGGGCATGCTCGTGTTAGCGGTGAATACTGCAAGCGCACAAGACTTTGACATCGAAGAATTCGTTACGACCGACGAGGGACCTTGGTCTGACATCGACACAACAACTTTAGTCGTTCCGCAAGTTCTTGACGGGTCGATAACTCTCGATGGTGTACCTAGCGATGGCGAATACGGCGGCTTTGCTGGCGTTTTTGTAACTCCCGGAATGTCCAATGGCGATCCTGGTAACGCCTGGATTCTCGATTTCCCTGGTGATCGCGAATGGGATAACCCAGAAGACTCAAGCTTCACCTTTTGGCTCGCGCACGACACCGAGTATCTCTACGTCGGCGTTGATGTAAACGATGACGTGGTGAACAGCGACGATCCGAACAATCAGTTCTGGAGAGACGACACGTTAGAAATCGTTACGGACGCATTCAACGACAACTTCGACAACAATACCGACAATTCGATGGATACGCATGGCGGACACGCGTACTTCAACTTCGAAGGACGCTTCTCAGGATGGGACGATGACGCTGGTGCGTTGGATGAAGCTGGCTCGGGCCGCTGGTCCACCGGAGTCGATTACACCTACGGTGAAGACGGTGAAATCTTTGGTTTTGGTGAAGAGACCGAAACCGGTTGGAATATGGAATTACGAATGGCTAAGAGCCTGTTCGAAAGCGAAGAGGTGGGCAACAAGCTTGTCGAAGGCGAACGGATGGGCTTCAACTTGATCCTAGATGATGATGACCGGGCAGGCCCAGAACGCGAAGACGGTAATGGCGAAGGCTTCCGTGATCAAGACCTAGAAATTCAGTACGTTTGGGCAAATCGACTTCGTGCCTTAGGATTCGACGAGTTCGAAGCTGAGGAGTACACCGAAGAAGAATTGGAAAACGAGGAATACCTGCAAGACGGCTTCTTCGATTTAGGGATTAACAGCGCCGGTCGTCTTTCGCACGGTGGTGCCGGTGAAATCATATTCGGCGGGTTGGCCGACGTCGCCCTATGTAATCCTGACACGCTGGGTGACATCGACGGCAGTGGCGACGTTGCATTTGCGGACTTTCTGATCTTGTCACAAAACTTTGGGCAAGCTGCCACAGATCACACCACCGGTGACATCGACTGCAGTGGCGATGTTGCATTCGCGGACTTCCTAGTTCTGTCACAGAACTTTGGCCAGACGGTCGGCGGAGCAGAATCGGTTCCTGAGCCATCGGGCCTCTTGCTACTCGGCCTAGCCAGCCTAGCGAGCGGACCTCTACGCCGGCGGCGTTAGTGTATTTCACAATCCTCGAAACATCTCATTAAGGGCGCCTAAATGGCGTCCTTTTTTTGTTGCGAAAAACCCTAGCAAACTTAGAGTTTTTCCGAAAAAAAGAGCGTCAATCTTCGTCTTACATACTGGGGTCCGAAATTTGAACCTCTAACAAACAACTCAGCCGTAAGCCTTCCACACAAGTTCATCCGATGCTTGCTTCATCAAAAAACAGTGTCATTTACATAAAAATGGTCGACTATCTTCGCGTGGACATGTTAAAAGAACTCCTCGAATCCGTGACGAGTACACCCAGACGACATCAGACGACCTGCGCGCCGCGCTGGATAGAAAAAGCGATTGAGGCAGCGTCCACAAGCCAATCGGATTGGATTGTCGAGTTTTGCCTAGCTTCCGCACTTGGCTCGCTAAAAGGCAAGCGATTTACAACCGATCTTAGCAACGAGATCGAATCTGTTCTGACCGAATTCCGGTCATAGCGTTTGCATATTACTCAATGCGTTCGACGTGAATTCCCTCGCGTACGTCGAAAGTCATGAACAACGCGCCGGATCGACCGAACTTCTTCATTATGTCGAGAAAGAACAGACGTTCGCCGGGCCACGGATACCCATAAACCAAGTCGAAATCTCGCAACTCCATATCGAGTTCGCCGTAGCCGTCGTTGTCGTCGATGATCGTGCGAAAAAACTCATCCTCGAATTCTCCCGACCACTCGTAGTCGTCCGGCACAAAACTGCCAAACGAAAACTCCGCGTTCGTTCCGTACTTTTCTGCAAGTTCCTCTGATTGTCGTACGAGCTTTGGATCGATTTCAATGCCGTACGCTTGATACCCCAACAATCCAGCAGTCGATGTAATAATGCCCAGTCCCGAACCCCATTCTAAGAATGTTTCACATTGGTCGGTCAGCATGGCGAGAGCTTGAAAAACGCGTTCGTAGTCGGCAGCGATGAAATCACGGAAATGAAAATCATTTTCATTCGCTGTCCAAATCTCTTCGCCCTCGGTGAAGAGCTCCGGCAGGTTTTCGAGCAGCGCAACGGTATCGCCCTTTTCTATGCGGGCGTCTATTTTGGATAGATCTATCAATAGGTTACTCGTTCGGTCTATTCGTTGAATCCGGCGGCAGGTGAAGCTAGGAGCGAGCTAAACATCAGTCTTCGCCAAGCCCAACCATTTCCAACAAACGCAATGCGTTAGTCGTCGGTGTGACACCCGGTCGCACAATGTAGTCGAACTTCATCTCGTCGCCGGAAGTTGTCTTTTCGATTGTTTCGCGCAAATGAACGAGCTGACAATCGCTTTTTATCTCGCTGGAGTCGGCCAGTTCTAAGTCATGCGTTGACACAGCACCAATGGCGCGAGTGCGAAGCAAGTGTCGCAGAATTCGTGTCACCGCGACATGGCGCTCGGCAGAATTCGTTCCCTGCAAGATCTCGTCCAGCAGATACAACAGACGTGGTCGTGAATTATCGTCCAACGCGCGCGCTCGATCGACGATCGATTTCACTCGCTTCAATTCCGCCATAAAGTACGACACACCGGAGTTCAGCGAATCCGTCACCCGCATGCTGGTTGCCAGCTCGACAGGAGGCAATCGAAACGTCTTCGCGCAGACTGGCCCGCCGGCTTGCCCGAGCAGAGCATTGACTCCAATCGATCGAAGCAGCGTACTCTTCCCAGACATGTTCGAGCCCGTCACCATCAGGAAGGTGCCCTGC
>CAYNJG010000017.1:0-58488 GCA_964397295.1 uncultured Pirellulaceae bacterium | reverse complement strand
GTTGCAAACAATGTTTGTGCATAAACACCGCCTGAAACTTCCTGCGGCCCAACGGTCAAACCTGAGAATCGCGTTCCCAAGAGTTGAGCAGACTGCTCGATATAGTTAGCTACAGCGCCTTCAGGAGCCGCGAAGTTCGTAATTTCAAAAAGCCCGCCGCGATCAGAAACCGCAAAGAGTCGATTACCGACGAAGGTCATACCGGTGATCTGTCCACCAGGCGATTCACCTTCTACTGCGAATGGACTGTCAGCACCGAAACGTGCATCGCCGCCTTGGTCGACAGTGACAACATTGTCAAAAGCAGTCCCGTCGACCGCACTAGCGATCGCGGATGCAATGTCATTGGCAGTTGCATCCACTGAGAACGAAATAGGTGTCGCGTCCTCTGAGACGCCTATATTAGCGTTGTTCGAGACAAAGACTCCTCGAGCTTCAAGTTCGCTGAAGTCGAAACGGGCTGCTTCACTGAATCCAATTCGATTGCCCGCCGATTCACCGATGCCGACGGCCGTCGTGATGGCGGAGGCAATTTGCTCGGCGTTTGCAAACTCTTCTAAATTCACCGCAATCGTACCGGCAGAAGTTCCAACACCGCCCTGTACTGCGATTCCATCTGAGCTGCTGAATGCTCCGTTGTCGAACGTCAGACTTACACGACCATTGAGAGCAATCGCGGATGCCGAGAACGCAACCTGGTCGTTGATCAAGTCAGCCAATCGACTAGCAACGTCATTGGGCTCAGCAACACCATCCAAAGACAAAGCTAGATTCCCAGCTGCGACGCTTCCATCGAGGTCAAGCTCGACCGTCAGATTTGGTGCGTCATCTCGGATGTCACCAATCACAATCGTATCACCGTCTTCTAGTGAGAAGATGTTCTCAACAACTAGAACCGGCCCGGACTCGATTTCGTAAGTATCCCCTTCAACTTCGAACTGATCACCATCCTGCAAGAACAGCGGGATGCCAAGTGATTCGGATTGAATCGAGTAGTCCGAGGAAGTTTCGAACTCGAAAACAGTCGCAACATCGTCTTCATCGAGAACGGAGAATGTCAAGCCGTCTGTGATGAGTAGCGTTCCATCGCTATCCGTTGCGGCAACAGCGATGAGCGCTGTGTCCTCGTTCGGTCCGCCTCGGAGATCTTCGCTCGTGATCAGCACTCCTCGTTCGACAATCTGTCCGAATCCAAACAACGCATCTTCTGCTGGTGGAATCAAAAGGTCGTCTTCTCGATCTTCGGCGGGGTCGCTAATTGCGTTGCCCGTTTCGTGATCAAAGGTATACAGAATATTGTCGAACGCTCCGGGAAACGGAGCTGTGCCGTTAGTTGTTGCTCGACTCCCGATTGCGAAGCCGGCATACACTCGATCATCAATTTCCTGCAATGCAAGCGCTTCGAACTGAACCCCTTCGTCGGCTTCTTCGACGTCGAGGTCGTCCTCTGGATCTTCCGGCAAAATAAGCGAATATGTGACGATGCAATCGTCACCGACCGGACAATCACCGTTTTGGTTATTGTCTACTCCTTGATTGTTGTCACCCACGGCGGGCTGGAACAATGGTTGTACCGTCGCATCACCTACATCAATCGCCACGTAGTTACCAGAAAGGGCATCCGTTCCTTCTTGTGTGAAGCCGAACAGATACTCTTGAACGTTCGTGAAACTCTCTGTCCGTCCCCCCGTAGGCAGCTGACGTTCTGCAAGCGCGATATCGTTAATAATGTAGATAGGTGGGCCATCGTCATTTCCGCCACCTTGATTGTCTGGATCGGCTGGGAGAACAACTGTACCAACATGCGTTTCCAATCCGCCTTGGAACGTGTCCACCGTATAGATCTCCGTGCCCAGAGCACCGGCACCACTGACAAACAATGGAACGTCTGCTAGTCCGTACTCAACGAATCCTCCAGGATCAATCAGAACGGGCACTTCTGTAGGTGCTGCAGCTGGACCGTCGAAAGTTTCTTGTGCCACGCGGGCAACAGTCGTAATTGGCTCAAGCCTCAACAGCGGGTTGTCTGGGAATTTTTCCGTGAACTGTTCGATAGACGATGGAATAACAACGCTTCCAGCGGTGATTCCCAGAATATATTCCCCTGGGAACAGCGAAATCGGTCCAATTAATGGATCATTCTCACCGACGGAACCCCGTGACAAGTCGTCTAGATCATTTCCTTGGAAAGGGGCGGGTAAATCATCGACGTTGCTGGCATTTTCGTTCGATGCAACGAGGTCTCCGATGAACGCAGCGTCACCGGAAATGAAGTCACCACCAAACGCAGCTGTATATAGATACAGTGAAGTATCAGCGCGGCCCAAGCCATCAGCGTAATCGACATCAAAAACGAATGTCCCAGGTTGATCGATTGTGAACTGATAATAGTCCACATCTAGTGCAGAACTGATCTCGCCGCTGATCGCGATTGCAGACAAATCTGAATTTGTTACTGTGCCGACATACTGAGGACTTGCAAACGTGCCGTCATCGCCACCAAACGTTGGTAGCAATTGTTGATTAGCAAAGTCGTCCGGTATCAATCCAGTATCGTTTGCGGCGGCACTTTCATTGACTTCCCCTGTCAATGGCGAGTGTCGCGGCAATCCAGTTACCCGCACACCATCTACGGCATACCGGATGTCCGCAAACTGAATACCACTACCTGGAATGACGTCGAGTTCATTCGTACGAAGCTGCAATTCGTACTGTCCCATCGTGAGCCCACCGCCGAGCACACCCAAGTTGTCACTCGAGCTTCGCACTCGAACAAAGAACGTGGAAGCCTCCGTTGAAAAGCCTGGTATAACAACGCGGAATCCAGCGTCTTTCGGATTGGTAGAGTAACTATCAAGTGACAGGAACGTGGACTTATCTAGACCAAACGTCGGCACAGTGGGATTGAACAAACGGTCTTCTTCACCCAAACCTTCAAGCAGTGAATTGTCAGACCGTCCGATTGGAATACCGTTGGCATCGACCAACTCGACAACCGTATCCAATGCCTGTGAAGTCTTGTCGATGTCGATCCACAGTTCGGTACCAGGAACGGCATCGAAGCTGTAAACGTCAACATCACCCGGATTGTTGATGAAACCATGGACAACGATCGCGTTGCGTTGGTTTTCATCTGAATCCTGAACCTGTGGTGCAATGGCGCCAACAAATTGCGCTTCGGATGGCACTCGGTTCGAGCCTTCGCGATCGTTTGTGTCCTCGAATTCTTTGACAACAGCAACGTTCGCGTCGTGTGAGAACGTTTCGAATTCGATGCCTCGCCAATCACCTGGCACGGGATCGCCAATCACGTCGTAACCAATTAAATCAAAGATCGAACGGTCTTGAGGTGAAATATATCGTTCAACTGCGAATTCGAACGGAGCTGCTAGTCCCAAGTATGTGTCGTCGTCGAAAACCGCAGGGTCGTACTGCGACGGGCCACTTAGGTCGACGTCTTTTTCAAGCGGAATGTCACCTGCCTCAAGCTGCAGCGTAATCGGCAAACCAGTCGGATCAAACTCTCCGCCATCGTAGAAAACATGCGTTCGCTCTCGCGGATCCAACACACGAGTAGCACCTGTGAAGTCATCGTTCCCTTCACCCGGAGCAAGACGGAAAAGATCCTTCGGCGTGAGAGAGATTTCACGCGAAGCCAACGGGAAATTCAACAACGTGTTCACGTCTCGCATTGCGCTGCCAAAGCCCATGATATGGCCGATTGTCTCAGCCATGATGCCAACAAAGTCATATTGCTGGGGCTCGATTCCATCGGAACGATCAAAGTCATAGAAAACCGGAGCAAAGCCTGTACCCGTAAACCCTAGTGCGCCTTCGTTGATCGTGACGACACCGTCGGTTGCCTCATTTGGATCGAACAACGAAGGAGTCTCAAACAAACCGGAAGTCTCACCAAAGATCGCCTTGTAGTTGGCGTTGGTCAGTTGAATGTCTCGACTGAGCGTGAACGGATTCACATCTGCAGTATTTGGAAACTGTACATCGATCGATTCAAGGTCAGGAATGCCCTGCACAACACTCTCATGATCCCGAGCGTCGGATTTCAGTGTCTGTACGACCTGATCATACGGAGCAAAAATCATTTCAGGCTCCACTACGAAGAACGCGCCGTCCTGCACGGCGAATCCTGGGTTAAGTTCAAACGTTCCGACCTCTCGACCATCATCAGGCTCTGGTGGTAGTTGCCATGTGTCCAATTGGAAATCAATGGTGACGGTAATGGGATCTTCGATCAGGCTCTCCCAAAGCCGAGCGGCTCTCTGAATCCCTTCGACAATTTCGGGGTTGTCCAGAATCGCAGCACCGAAGTTGAGATCAATTTGGAAAGAGCCTTCTTCATTCACGCGTAGAGGACGTGCGAATTCACCTTCGGAAGTATTCGTTTGAATACTTCCGTCGGAACGCAACCCTGCACCGACCGTATTGTCACCAAGTGCCGTCAATATCACGGGGCTACCTGGAAGCCCAACGACATTCAGCGCACCGCCAATTCGGTCAGCAATATTGTCAGTACGGCCAGTGGCAACAAATCCAGCTTCATTGCCTTGCAACTTCACTACCAGACTTTGATTGGAGCTACTTTCAAGACGCACACCACCAGCGCTGAAGAAGTTAGGAATCACGATTTGTTCGAACACCACGTGTACGACGTCGGTATCATCCCAAACGGTTTCGGTTTCGATAACGCCTGTTCGGACAACGAGTCCGTTGACAACGTTTCCTTCGAGCACGTTTTCGCGAACTAGCGGTCCATGATTGTCATCGTAAAGAGCAAACCGATCGAGCTCGCCGCGCGATCGGCCAAAGTCCGCGTTAGTCGGTGCATTCAACGAGTTCGGATCTATCGAAATTGCGGGAGCTTGCGTACCCTCTGTACCGGTAATCGTATTCCCGACAATGATTGGCTGTGTGCCACGGACAAAAATAGCACCGGCTGCGTGTGTACCACGGCCGCCTCGAGTACTTTCGAATAGATCATCGGCGTTTCCGCCAACTCCCGAAGCACTGTTTTCGATCGTACTGTTCGTGATTCGAGCCGATTCCGCTTGGTGTAACTCGATTGTATTAAATGCTGCCGACGTACCGGGAATACGGGAAATACCACCGCCAAAAGCAATCACTGCATGATCAATGCTCAAGCGTGCCGATTGGCCCGCATAGATACCACTCCAGTCACCAGGACTTGGCGCGGTTGACTCTTCCGTTGTTCCGCCAAACCGATTGTCGTTGATCGACGTGATGATGACAGGATCTTCGAGCGTACCCTCCGCAATGATCTGACTGCTTGCGGTGGCCTCAATACGAGCACCTTCCACTTTCAGGACAAGACCGGGATCGATAACAAGTTGAGCATCAGTACGGGCTTCCAATGTCCCGTCCACTCGCTGCACAGGACCGCCAGGCGTCGAATCAACAAGCAGGTTTTCTTTCAATACATGGACGATATCAATATCATCAAATCGCCCTGTAACCGTCATCCGCTCCAGCTGATTTCCAGCAAGCGTATCGATGCGAATGGAAATCCCATTGGTTGTATTTTCGAATAGATCATTGCCACGGATGTCAGGTCCAACGCGGTCATAGTCCGACGCAAAGGGAACCGTCTGATAATCGAATCCCAGGGAGTCGGTCGCGTGGAACGTTGTTTCTTCAAAACTATCGGGATTCGCGGAAATAGCTGCATCCGCACTGAAACTAATGTCATTGTATGACAACGTCGGCCGCGCATCAGTCATATGAATGGGGTTGATAACGCTTTGAACGGAATCGATCGTGACGTTACCACCGCCGTAGCGAATATCTGCTTGCGCGATATGGCTCAGAAAGATCCCTTTGCCTTCAAAGTCGCGCGGGCTGCCGTCATCATCCAAACGGAAGTTGCTTCGATCAATGTCATTGGCAAAGATAATCCCGCCCCACTCGCCTGGTTCTGGCGTTGTTGACAGGATGTCGTTGTCGACGCCGATGGATTCGTCATCGTTAGAAGTAAAGATGACTTCCGCTCCAGGCGTACCCAAAATTTGCAACGCAGCTGCACTTCGATCGATGCTCGTCGTCGATGAACCGACTTGGACATACGAACTTCGCATTTTGAAGATCGCACCTTCGTCAACCATTACTGTTACGCCTTTGGGAACAACAAGTGCTGCCCCATCGTCAAGCTGGCTGAAGGCGTTGAAGCCAAGTTCGTATGCCAGGTTGTCGCCGAGCGTGCTGAGATCTCCGTCAGCGCCGCCATTACCCAAGATGCGCACGATGTCTCGGTCACCTTCCGATGCTGCGTTCAGCGCGGTGTCGATATTGTTATAGGGCGACGACAAGCTTCCGTCGCCAATTCCAGTGAAGCTCTTATCAACAAAGATCGTTCGATCATCTGTGTTTGCTTCGAACCAAAAATTGAACACCCCGCCAGCTGCTCCGTCGCCATCGCCGTCCAAAGCCGTTCCGCTTGGCGTGATGAGCGTTGAGGTAGACGCTGGCTTAAAGTCGAGACGAAGCGTGTAGTCTCCTTGGCTTGTACCGTTGCGTCCCGTGTCTTCAATGATGGGATCGTAAGCTTCATTACCGCTGGCCGAGACACCGATATAGTAGGTACCCGAGCCTAATTCCAAATCGATGAACGAGTCTTCGCTGAAGTAATCATCGTTACGAGAAACAACATTGCCGGCGGAGTCGAACAACGTTAGCGATGTGTCAAGCAAGCTAGAGTCAGCCAATCGCTCTGCAATTGTTTCTGCTGAAAACTGACCGCTCCCAAACAATTGGAATCGGTACAGATCGATATCGATACTATCTGGTCGATAAATGTGCTGCCCTTGAACGAGTCCAACATCCCCAGGAAGCACTGGCTCGAAATCAATGCCGTAGTCTGCACGGACAAGATCTTCCGAAGTGAAACCTAGAATCCCAGCGATACCCTGCATTGCCGATGCGAACCACTGCCCACCTATCGAGTCATCAGAATTCGCGGGAGATGAAACGTAGGTATCAGGGAGTAGTTCACCGACCGAGCTACCAGTCGCGATCGTGATGCCTTCAGCCTCTGTCTCGAAGAACGACAATCCAAACTCACGCGAAAACATATCGAACACTTCTCGTGCTCGGTCCTTTTGGTTTTCCGTGATCGCGTTGGTCAGCGGATTGCCTGTTAGAGTTTCGCCATAAATACGTTGGAAGTTATAAGCCAAGGTCGTGATTCCGGTTACGTCGTCCGGAGTACTCGTGAACTGACGCATGCCCGGTTCTAGCGAACTGCCAGGGAACGACGTTCCGAGAAGCTGTGGTTCGATCGTGCCATCAATTGTGACCGCGCCGGAAAGCTGGTCACCACTAACGGCGCTACCCGTCGCGCTAGCAGCCGTCGCGAGACTAGAACCCGCGTCTGTTCGTTCGTCGCCGAAGACACTTACTTCGCTGATACCGAGGACCTCGGCTTGAAGGTTCTGGCCTGTGTTAACGCGTAAACGAAACGCACCGTCACCACCAAACGCACCGATGTCATTCGAAAACGTCAGTACGGCTTTGTTCTCTGTTGGGCTGTAATTCACAGCCACAGGATTGAAAATCGAATCGTCAGTGTTGTCGATTGTGTCGTTCGTGTAGATCAACTGGTAGAGCGACGGGTTCTCTGCGGACGACGAACTATCGATCAAATCAACGTCGTTGAAATAGACATCGATCTGGTTCGTCGACTGAGTGAGTGTATTGCCCGAACGCACCAACGGTTGCGGAACGACGGAAACAATCTGAGCGAATTCCGTCGACGTGTTGCCAGCTAGCAAGACTTTGGGCTCGAGAGTTTCGATGTCCAACGCTTCTGATTGTTGGTTGCGGCGCCGTTTAGCTTGGCTACGTCGTTTTGCGTACTCTTGCGAACGCGAAGATGCCATCTTGTACTCTTCTCTAAATCGAGGGATGCAATATTGTTGTCGGGTAGGTAGACCGTCGGACTCGTCCAGACAGCGGGAACGCGTAAACCCAAAACCCCAAACCAATTACGTTTGTTCCGAATTGTTGGCTTAGTGGAGATGAGCGGACTGCGCTGAATCCTGGAATTATAATTTGACTCCTGTGGCATTGCCAACGAAGCCTGTTTTTCTCGAAGAAACGGTCGCTTGGTGTTCGCCTAGATTGACGCTTTCGTCAGTTCCTCGCAATACAAGACCCTGCGAACGTATTCAACCTCGCAATCTGGCGATTTGCGGTGACGTCAAAATAGCGAATTTGGGTGTGTTCTATCGGCGATGCGGAAAGTTCTAGTTCTTCTTGTAACTCCGGACCGATGAATTCTTCCGACGGTGATGATCGTCCGTTTTGAATGAGTTGAAACGGCTGAGACTATCAATCAATTGCGAGCCCCGGTGGAACCGCATTCCGCGACATCCTTGGATGCTGGAGACGTTTAAGATGAAGACCCATTGCAACTGGACGCTGGCCTTGGCCACCAGTTTCCTACTCGCCGCTGCTCAGGCTATGGCCCAAGCCCCAATGCCGATGATGGCAAATGCCGGTTACGGCCCCATGCCGCCTGCCGTTCAGCAAGTCGGCTACCATGGATGTACAAGCTGTAGCGGAGCCGGTTGCAACGCATGCATGGGCGCTCCGATCGCTGGCGGCTTTCGACTAACGAACATTGGCCACCGCCACGGTGGCCAAGGCGCTTGCGGTGGCTGCGGTACTAACTGCGGCGGTGCTTGTGGAGTCGGCGGCGGCGCCTGCGGAGGTCAGGCTTGCGGAGTCGGTGGACTTGGTGGAGCCCTCGGCGGACTTGGTGCCGGACTGTTCGGTGCCATCCAAGCAAAGCAGTCGAGTCGCTACGGCGGATTCGGCACACAGATGCACGGCCAACAAAATGGGCCGTTCGGTGGCGGCGGTTGCTGTACTCCGATCTGGCATGACTTCCATGTCGAAGCGATGCACTTACGTCGTGACGATGCGGGCGACTCAACCGCGTTGACTTCGCGAGGCGTGAGTGGCGACGTGGTACTGAGTACGGATGACTTGGATCTGGGCGACGCATATGGCTTCCGAGCAACCTATGCCTATCTCATCAAGCCATCAACAAACCTCGAACTAACTTACTTCGGTTCGCAAAACTGGGACGAAGCTGCATCAGTGACTGGTGCAAGCGATCTCTTTTCAGTCTTCAGCAACTTTGGAACGTTTCCACCACCACCGCAACAAGGTTTCCAACAAACCGTTGACGCTGCTGTGTTCCATGGAATCGAATACGAGTCGGAGTTGCACAACGTCGAACTAAACTGTCGTCGCCGATGGGTATCGGGCAACTGCTTGTTGCATGGATCGACGCTGTTCGGTGTTCGACACATTTCGCTCGACGAGGAGTTTTCACACGATACGCTCGTGGCTGACGGCGGCTTTTTGAACTATGACGTCGAAACGGAGAACCAACTAACGGGTGTCCAAATCGGTGGCGACATGTTCGTATGTGTTTCGCCTCGATTTAAGTTCGGAGCCGAGATCGAAGCCGGTATCTATGGCAACAGTTCTGATTACGGTGCCAACGTGAACACGCGTGAAATCACGACGGATGTTAACGGCAACGTTCTTTCAACAACCGATGCCAATCCTATCAACGAGAGCGACGACAAGACGGATGTTGCGTTTGTTGCGGAGGCAGGTTTGATCGGTCTGTACAAGATCACACCTCGCTTGACACTTCGCGGCGGCTACACCGCTTTGTTCATCGATGGCGTAGCTCTTGCACCAGAGAACTTGAACGTTCAAGAGTCACCATTTTCGACAGTAGGCCGAACCGTAGACGTCGACAATAATGGCGAAGTCTTTTATCACGGAGCAAACCTCGGTATTACCTGGATGTGGTAAAACCCACAGTCCAACTACAAAGTCGGAGAGCGGCGGCATCTTAGATGTCGCCGCTTTTTTTATGCGCCATCCGCAACACTGTCATGAAAACTCACCCTTGCCTAGATCCGCAAGAAAACCTTGCGGCGGTACATCCAAAGCAAAATCAACCACATAATGGCCACGACTAACCCGCCAGCAACCACACCCTCGTAAGGTTCTCCAACCGA
Source organism: uncultured Pirellulaceae bacterium (assembly GCA_964397295.1). Taxonomy (GTDB): domain Bacteria; phylum Planctomycetota; class Planctomycetia; order Pirellulales; family Pirellulaceae; genus CAYNJG01. The sequence continues at coordinate 48,412 of CAYNJG010000017.1, read as the reverse complement.
ACCAATCAACCATCCGAAATGACGATACAGCGCATCGTGAATGTAGCTCTCTACTGTCCAGCTCATGCAATAGATCGCAATTGAATTCATCCCGATCACGATGAACGGAAACGCCAGCGCGCGAAGCCCAATAACGTCGATCAGCAAGTACAGCGTTGCGAGGATGATGAAACACCAGCCGCCACTATACAGCGCCCATGATGGTGTCCATATGCGTTTCACGAGCGGACACAGTCCGGACAACTCCAGACCGTAACCGGCGAACAAGAAGAGCACGCCGATCAATACCAGCCAACAAATTTTTTGGCCGTGACTGTAGTACATGCGAATGATGCCACCCGCGATCAGTCCCATAATCATCGTGGCCAAAGTGGGAATGAAGCTCAGCGTGTGATAGCCCCCGCCGCTGTGCGTGAACGGTGATTCTCTTGGAAACAAGTTCATCCACCAAACATCGACCGCGTGTGCCAGATTGGAATTCTTGTTCCAATGCGACTCGAAACCTTCCATCAAATGAGGCCAGTCTTCCGATACTCCAACCGCTTTGTAGTCGTAGCCGTCCGTCGGTGCTGGATAGATCGCAAACGCAGCCCAATACCCAAACAGAATTACGAACAACCAAATCCAATGTGATCGTTTGGAGAACTGTCCGAGGATGAATAGAAAACCGTAGCCCAACCCGATTTGAGTCAACGTATCGTCAAACGTGAAGTTAGTAATGCTACCGCTGGAACGCAAAAAGATCCCCAGGAAAACCAAAAGCGTGGCGCGCCAGAACGCGTGAGCCGTCAACCAGCCGATCGACTGCCCTTTCTTTCGACGGCTTGCCAACGAAAACGGCAAAGCAACGCCAACCATGAATGTGAACGATGGTTGGATCATGTCGTGCAGCGTACAGCCAACCCAAGAAACGTGGCTTTGATGCAGACATAGCCAGTTCCAAATCCGACTGGGACTTCCTTGGTCTTGGAAATACTCTGCGACGTCGCACAGATGCAGTGCCTCAGCCACCATCAGGAACATTGCGATGCCGCGATAGGCATCTAACGAACCAAGTCGAACTGACGCGTCCGATTCCTCGTCGCTGGTGGGCAAGTCGGCGTACGTGTACGAGTCTTCCATTTAAACATCAGCTTTCATGCGAGAATTTTTTCTACGGGATGATGCTCTTCTACACCCGTCAGTCGAAAATCCAAACCGCGATAGTTAAATGTGAGTTTTCGATGATCAATCCCTAGGCACTTTAGGATTGTTGCCTGAATATCGTGTACGTGAACGGCATCTTCTACCACATGAAATCCAAGTTCGTCCGTGCTGCCAATTTGCACACCGGCTTTGATTCCTCCGCCAGCCATCCACATGGTGAAAGCCTGCGGATGATGATCGCGACCGTTCGACCGACCAAGTGCGACGCTAGATTCGACCATCGGTGTTCGACCGAACTCTCCGCCCCAAACGACCAACGTGTCTTCAAGCATGCCCCGCTGCTTTAGATCCATCAACAACGCCGCGCTGGCTTGATCGGTTGCTTTGCACTGTTGTTTCACGCCACCTTCAACGTCGGAATGGTGATCCCAACCGGAATGATAAACCTGAATGAATCGTACACCTCGCTCAGCCAATCGACGAGCGAGCAAACAGTTTTTCGCAAATGATGGTTTGTCAGCATCGGCACCGTAGGATTCGAGCGTCTCCGCGGTCTCTTGTGAAAAGTCCATCAACTCCGGTGCGCGACCTTGCATCCGGTAAGCCATTTCATACGCTGCGATTCGCGTTTGAATTTCCGGGTCTTGCAACTGTTGGAACTGAGCCTGATTCAACGAACGAATGAGATCGACCGATTCTTGTTGCGATCGATCGTCGAAACCGGCGGGATTCTCGGAATGCAAAATTGGATTCCTTCCATTCCGAAACGGCACACCTTGATGACGTGAAGGAAGAAAACCAGAACTCCACATCGACGCGCCACCGCTAAGACTACCCCCGCTCTGCAACACCACGAAAGATGGCAAGTCATTGGCTTCGTTACCAAGCCCGTAGCTCAACCACGAACCCATTGCCGGGCGTCCAGGAATCCCGCTTCCCGTGTTGACGAACAACTGAGCCGGCGCGTGATTGAACTTGTCCGTGTGAACAGAACGGATAAGCGCTACTTCGTCGATTACTTTTGCTAAGTGCGGAAGCCGGTCACTTAATTCGACGCCACTCTCGCCGTGCTTTGCAAAAGGAAAGCGTGGACCGAGCACGTTCGCGTTGGGTTGAATGAAAGCATAACGCTGACCATCGATCACCGACGGAGGCAACGGATTGCCTTCCAGTTCCACAAGCTTGGGCTTGTAGTCAAACAAGTCCAGCTGACTCGGGGCTCCCGCCATAAACAAATAGATCACACGTTTCGCACGCGCCGGAAAATGCAAGCTTTTGTCGCTGGCGAATACGTTTTGACTATTCGCCACCATCGACGCTAGTGCAATCTTGCCAACGCCCACTCCGCAGTCACGAAAAAAATGACGCCGAGCGATATTCGTGTCGTGGATGTTTTTATTGCTCATATCAATGCTTGGTGATTGTTTCGTCCAAGTTCATAACGACACGCGCAACCATAACGAGCGCGGCCAAATTGTCGTCTGCGTCCTCTTTTCCGGCGATTTCGGTCGCAGACAATTCGTTCTTTTGCAATCGATCAAGTTGCTCTGCGTAGTAGCGCTCTAACTGCTCGAGTTCCTCGGCGCGAGGGGGACGAGTTAAGAGTCGTCGGAATACGCCTTCGATTTGGGCTCGCGTTTGCTTTTGCTTTGCAAAGACCGAACGGCCAATGTGTTGGGCGAGTTCGACGTACATCTCATCATTTAACAGCGTCAATGCCTGAAGCGGTGTATTGCTTCGATTGCGTTTGGCGATGCACGTTTCACCGGTTGGCCCATCAAACGTTGTAAACGCGGCGAACGGAGCCGTGCGTTTACTGTACGTGTAGATCGAACGACGGTAGCGATCTTCGCCTTTTGCCGAATCCCATTTGGTGTTTCCGTACGCGATCTCCGTAACGCTACTCGGTTGTGGAGGCTTTACGCTCGGTCCACCCATTCGGCTCGACATAACCTCTCCAGCGGATAGCATCACGTCCCGGATCGTTTCGCCACGAACTCGATGTCGCGGTCCCCGTGCGAAGTACTCGTTGTTCGGATCTTGGTTTCGCATTTTGGGAGTTGCTTCCGAGCGTTGACGATACGCGGCACTCATCACAATCTGCCGATGAAGTAGCTTCATCGATGTTCCCTGTTCGATGAACTCACAGGCCAACCAATCCAACAGTTCGGGATGCGTCGGAGGAGAAGACTGGGTTCCGAAGTCGCCATCGGATCGCACAAGTCCATCGCCCATGAAGTGTCGCCAAGCTCGATTTACGCACACTCGCGCGAAGAGCGGATTTTTATCGCTCACCAGCCAGCGTGCAAAACCAAGACGGTTGCGTTCATCGGCAGAAAGTTCTGGAAAGATAGATAGCACATTGCCCGTGACCTCTTCGCGAGGGCTCAACCATTCGCCGCGATGATGGCGATGCGTCTTTCGAAGATTGTCGTGCGGACGTTCTTGCATAACCAACGTATGCGGCCGGGACGAAAGTTCGTTTTGCAGCTTTTCAATCGGCTTACGCTCTTTGGCCATCAGCGGTGAAGTTCGCAAATACTCGGCTGCGAGCTTTCGCTTAGCCATCTCATCCCATGCCTCGCTTGACTTTGTCAGCAAGGCTTCCGCCTCAGACGTAATTGGCAAGGCACGAATATCGCCGTCGTCCGTTGTTACCGAAAAGCGGAAACGCCCCAGCGAAGCCACGAAATGACGTTCGAACAGCAAGCGAATCTTAAGCTTCTCCACGGCGACTGGTTCTGCAAAGGTCGCTACCAAAACGTGCCGTTTCCCAGCATCTCCGCCGTTGGACCAACCTGAAGAACCGTCTCCGTCGATCACCGTTTGAGTCAGTTCATTCGGCTTTTTCGAGTTACTGAAACTCGCGGACTTCAGCCCCAAAGGCTTTCCGTCCTCCGTTTCAATTTCGAGTTCGCTAAGAAAAAACTGCCCTTTGCGACCTTCATAGTAAGTTCGTCCCGGTCCAGATGCGGGCAGACGTTCGTCCGGCAATGCCTCGAGTTTGATCGCACTGATTGGTTTGTGGACGTCGGCCGAAAGCGTAACGAAATACTCGTCTCGCTTTGTAAAGTCACCGCTTGCGAACAATGAGTTGTCACCAAGTCGAGTTAACTTTGGCAAGTTTGTTCGAAAGTTGAGCGGCGTTGCAACGGTCCAGGTAGCGGCGTATTTGCGTTGTTCTTCGGACCATTTCAAGAGAGCTTTTTCGTTGGCCAATAAAACTTCGATGTTTCGCGACTGAAGACGCTCGATTTTACGAACAAGCTCGCTCCGTTTTTCACTCGGCAAGTCGTTCAAAACCAAGTCTGGTTCGTCAGCGTTGTCGAGTAACGCCATCATGCGATAGTAGTCAGTATGCGATATCGGATCGTACTTGTGTGTATGACACTGCGCGCATCCGATCGTGAGCCCCATCCAAGCCGTTCCCGTCGTCGCAACTCGATCGACCATTGCGTAAAAGCGATACTCGAGTGGATCGATGCCGCCTTCTTCGTTCAGCATCGTGTTGCGGTGAAATCCGGTGGCAATTCTTTGTTCATGCGTTGCATCGGGAAGCATGTCACCGGCAAGTTGCTCGATCGAAAACTGGTCGTAAGGCATGTCTTGATTGATCGCCTTCACGACCCAATCACGGTATGGCCAAATCGATCGCGGACGATCCTTTTCATATCCGTTGGTATCGGAGTAGCGAGCAAGATCCAACCACGAACGCGCCCAATGTTGACCATATTGCGGAGAAGCAAGCAATCGATCAACAAGCCGCTCGTAGGCATCGGGCGAACGGTCGTTGACAAATGCGTCGGTTTCAGCGGGAGTCGGAACCAAGCCAAGCAGATCTAGATACAGTCTTCGCACAAGTGTGTACCTGTCCGCTTTCGGTACCGGCTGAATCGTCGCGGTGAGCATTTTCGCTAGTAAGAAACGGTCGATCGGACTCTCCGACCAGTCTTCGCGCGTCTCGGTTTGCAAAGTTGCCGATGGCAAGTCCGCCTTCTTCGGAGCAACGAACGACCAGTGCAATTCGTATCTCGCACCTGACTCGAGCCATTGCGTAAGTAGCTGCTTCTGCGAATCGTCTAGCTTTCGTCCCGATTCCGGTGGCGGCATCAACAACTCTGGATCATCAGAGTAGATGCGTTCCAAGAGTGCGCTATCGGAAAGCGTCTCGACATCGATCGCTCCAGCTTCGACAGCCGCTTCACGACTGTCTAAACGTAGACCTGCTTCGCGCGATTCGTCGTCGGGTCCGTGGCATGGAAAACAACTCCTAGCAAGTATTGGCTGGATTTGCTCTCCAAACTCAACGGCCTTCGAAGTGGGAAGCACTCCGGCGATTGCAAAAACCAACAGCGTCGAAACAACCATTAAAAGCGTTACCCTAATATTCCCGTAGTTTCGAACCGGCTACTGCATAGTCTAACCGCATTTTGGTGTCACAAAACGACGACACTGATTATTGTTTGCGGGAAAAACTGCCTCTCAACCCCGCCAGCGGATGGTTCTAATTCGTCACGTTTTATCGGTAAAGCGTACCTCTTACGTGGTAACCGCACTGTTTGACTCTTTAAACGCGAGCCGTACTTTCTGTAAGTGACTCTCCATGTTCTTTTGCCATTGATGCCATGTCCAGTTTCAAAATACCCAGCGGCCTTTTGTCCAGATGCGCTGGGAATAAAAAAGTCTGCAAACTTGTGATTGGGAAATACGTGGAGCAGATGACTCTCGACGTCAGCGAGATTTCATCATTGATTGAAACCAATGCCCTCGCCGTATCGAAACTTGCCCATCGAATTAAAGGGGCATCGGCCAACGTTGGGGCAGAGGAGTTGCGCAGTTCGGCAGAACAGATTGAAAAACTGGCTAGTAAGAAAGACTTAGTAGCGGCCAAACCGATTGCCAAAGACTTAGAAAAACACTGGACCGAATACCGAACGCTGACAGCAGAATTCTTGTCGAAGACCTAAACGCTCCCTCGAACTACCAAATCAATTAACTATGCGTGTTTTGATTGCAGACGACGACACATCAAGCCTCGCTACGCTGGAAGCATTCCTGACAGCGTACGGGTACGACGTTACGTGCGCTCAGAATGGCGTAGAGGCTTTTGAACTAATTCAAAAAGAAGATCACCGGCTCGTAATCTCGGATTGGGAAATGCCCGAGATGAGTGGGTTGGATCTTTGCATGCATGTTCGCGAAAGACAGCTGGGTGCATACGTCTACTTCATCCTACTGACGAGCCGAGAGTCAGGTAGCGATCTCGTTGCGGGACTCGCTGCGGGCGCGGATGACTTCCTTCGAAAACCATTTAACCCTGAAGAACTGCGAGTCCGCCTACGTGCGGCAGAACGCATCGCATCACTTGAAGCTCGCGACGTCCTGATTTTCTCACTCGCAAAACTGGCCGAATCACGCGACAACGAAACAGGAGAACACCTGGAACGTATGCGAGAGTACTGCCTGGTCCTTGCTGAACAGCTCAGCAAAACCGACAAGTACGCCGAAATTGTTGATGCGGATTTCGTGAGAACGATCTACGCCACCAGTCCTCTTCATGACATCGGAAAAGTCGGAATTCCAGACAAGATTCTACTGAAGCCTGGAAAACTCACGGAAGATGAATATGAGGTGATGAAAACTCATACAACGATAGGTGCCGAAACGTTGGCGGCCGCAGTCAGGGACAACCCTAAAACAACCTTCTATCGTTTCGCACGCGACATCGTTTTAACGCATCACGAACGGTATGACGGAAACGGATATCCCAACGGTCTGGCCGGTGAAGACATACCGCTTTGTGGTCGTATTTTAACCGTCGCGGATGTGTACGACGCACTGACATCAAAACGCGTTTACAAGCCACCATTTTCTCACGGAAAAGCCAAGAAGATCATCGTGGAAGATCGCGGAACGGCCTTCGACCCTGATGTTGTGGATGCGTTTCTCGCTACGGAATCGGCATTCATCGAAATCCGAGAACGTCTCGCCCAGAACCAAATGTCGACGACACTAATTCCGACTCTGGCCGAAATCAACGCCCACGTTCTCGCGACCAGTTCCTAGGCAATCCGTATTCTATCTATAGCGTGCACCTGCAGATCTTTCTGTTGGGTGACGCCATCGGCGAGATCCCCGCCGATGGACGTTTTTACGCGCCCCTCTTTCAACGATGGCCAATCGCGCGATAATGCAAGATTATCTTCAGAGCGCAGGCCAGCAGAGGGCGATTGGATTATGGACAAGATTGCACTGAACGGAATTACCTTCGACGACGTTTTACTGCTCCCTAGCCTCAGCGAAGCTCTGCCTTCCGAGGTCGATGTCTCAAGTATGCTCACGCGGAATATTCGCTTGAACATCCCCCTGATCTCCAGCCCTATGGATACCGTCACGGAATGCGAAATGGCAATCGCGTTAGCGCAAGAAGGCGGCATCGGCATCATCCATAAGAATTTGTCAATCGAAGCACAAACCGAAGAAGTCGACAAAGTTAAGCGTTCCGCCAACGGCATCATTCTCGATCCCGTCACGCTGCCACCGACAGCAACCGTCGCGCAAGCACAAGATATCATGGCGAAGCACAACGTGTCGGGCGTCCCGATCACCGATCCCGCTGGCACACTGAAAGGCATTCTTACTCGGCGAGACATGCGATTTTTGGAGTCGCTAGAACTGCTAGTAGACGCAGTCATGACCAAGGATGAATTGGTAACGGCTACGGGGACTGTAACGCTTGAGGAAGCTGAGAAAATTTTAACGGCTAAAAAGGTAGAGAAACTTCTACTGGTTGACGATGCTTACAAACTGACTGGCTTGATCACGATCAAAGACATCGACATGCTCAAGCGATTCCCCTTTGCTTGCAAAGATGCACAGGGGCGATTGCGTGTTGGAGCAGCCGTTGGAGTCCACGATTACGAGCGGGCCGAAAGTCTGATCAGCAAAGATGTAGACGTGCTGATTGTGGATAGTGCTCACGGGCACTCGAAGAATGTTTTGGAAACCGTCGCGGAAATGAAGCGACGCTGGGATATCGACATCGTTGCCGGTAACGTGGCGACGCGAAAAGGAGTCGAGGACTTAGTCAAAGCAGGTGCCGACGCAGTTAAGGTTGGCATTGGACCAGGTTCGATTTGTACGACTCGAGTGATATCCGGCGTAGGCGTGCCTCAGATCACGGCGATTAACGAAGCATCAGAAGTAGTAAAAGGAACCGACGTCCCCATTATTGCCGACGGTGGTGTTCGCTACTCGGGAGATATCTCGAAAGCGATCGCAGCGGGAGCACATGTGGTGATGATCGGCGGATTGTTTGCCGGTTTGGCAGAAAGTCCTGGAGAACAAATTTTGTACCAAGGTCGTGCTTTTAAACGATATCGCGGCATGGGTTCGATGGGAGCCATGGTGAAAGGTTCGTCAGAACGTTATCGCCAAGGTGGAACCGACGGACCTGGAAAATTGGTACCTGAAGGTGTCGAAGGTCGAGTCCCGTTTAAGGGTCGCCTTGGGCCATACGTCTATCAGCTTGTGGGGGGCCTCCGAGCTGGTATGGGGTACTGCGGTACTCCAACTATTGAAAAATTGCGTACGGAAGCGCAGTTCATTCGTGTCTCTGCCGCAAGTGTTAGAGAAGGTCATCCCCATGACATTGCGATCACGCAAGAAGCCCCAAACTACAGTTCTGAAGCCGGCGACTCTTAAGCGTTCTGTTGCGAACCGTCGTACGAATTCAAATTCAGCATGTTTGTGGTCGCCAAAAGCGACTGCGACCGCTGTTGCATTAGGACTGTGTATCGCCGCCTTCTGCCCACCCACTTTTGCGCAGACCGCCAAACCTAGTTGGTCGTCCAACCGTCCTGTCACGCGGAAGCAACCAAAACGATCGCTCTCGTCCACGGCCGTTCCACCGGTAGATCGCCGACCTGTTTCTCGTGCGAAGACAACTTCACCGATCAGCTCCACGCTACTCACACCCAAGAACGCGAATCAAATAAAGTCCGCTCCAACGCCACGAATTGCATCACGCAAACTGCCAACGCCGATCGCCCAATCGCCACCAAAACAGCAAGCACCGACGCTAGTTCAGCCGCGAATACAGAAGCGTTCCAGACTACGCCCACTCGAATTGCACCCAGAACCAAACGTTTCAATCGTTCGCGAAACGGAATTTCCACGCCTCGTTGCAACTCCCAAACCAAAACCAAAATCGATAGTGAGTTCGAAGCCAACGAAACGAAGCCTTCCTTCGGTACGCCAACCCGGTTCCATCCAGCTCGTTCAATTCGAAGATGACGCACCGATTTCGGACGGCTTGGATTTCGATTCTGCTTTCCCCGAATTCAGCAACGAACCACAAACAACCGTCGCGCCTTCGCCGGAAGACATCTTTGCATCGCCACAGGCAAAGCCCGAAGACCCTGTCGACCTGCTGTTCAAGGACGATACCCCTCAGGCAACTGAGACACCTACGCCGCCCAACACATCTTCGCAACCAACATCACAACCAGCATTTGACTTTTCCACAGGCGACGCGTTCGACGCTGGAGAACTACCGGCCCCCCCCCCATCCATCGAGGCCGATCCGCCCAATGCCGAATCTTTGTTTCCGGTCGAACCCAAACCAGACCAAGAATCAGGTGCCAATCCATTCACACAATCGGGTGACGAACTTCGCGAAGAAATCGAAAAATCACTCGAAGACCTGCCGCCACTACCGAAAATTGAAGGCAGTACCGACGAACCCAATCTGCCCGACCCAGAACTTCCCAACCCGTTGAAGAACACAGAAGACGAACTCAAAGAGCCACCGTCGCCACCTGACACCGCCGGAGACTTGTCGGAGACGAATGGCCGTAATTGTCAAGCATCGGAGAAAGCATGCAATGACGAACTGGCTTACCTGCGTCGACGTGAGCGTACAAATATTTCGATAGACATCACTCCATCGATCGAACCACGCGAGTTCGACATGACCAAGATCGAGCAAATACGTATCGAAAAGCTGTCGAAGTCGCCTTCGAAGACTTGGATGGATCGAAGTGGCCAAGTCGTGGCCGAAGGGACCTTCGAAGACTATCGCAATGGCAAGGTTGTTGTTCGTACCGTGAACGGCACCATGCAATCGATTCCTGATTACCGTCTGTCGAATGCAGATCGATGCTTCGTAAGTGCGTGGTGGGAGCTACCCGACGAATGCCATTTCGAAGACGAACAATTCGTGATGCGTGATTTCCGCATGACCACATTCACATGGGCAGCGGCGGCCACCTGCCACAAGCCGTTGTACTTCGAAGAAGTTAGTGTTGAACGTTATGGCCATTCGGCTGGACCAATCGTTCAACCCATCGCTTCCGGCGTTCACTTCTTTGGCAACATCGCAATGCTGCCCTACCACATGGGCGTAACGCCAACGAACGAATGCGTCTATCCACTTGGGTACCATCGTCCTGGCGACTGTGCACCATGGATTGTGCCTGGCTTCCCTATGAGCCCACGCGGGTTCAAGTGGCAGTCGATGGCCGTCGGTCTAGGCATCTGGCTACTTCCGTAGCACTAGCACCGCTCATTCTTATCACTACACCGTTATTTTCTGCTGGGAGCGGTTGGAAACGGCGGAGCGAACTTTACGTTCGCTTCGCCGTTGTTTTTTTCGTAGGCAGAGCTTCGTAAAGCGTAAATCAATCACAGCCACCCGGGCCGCACTTGGGTAGACCTCAGCCACCACCTGGCGGCATCATGGGCAGACTACTAGCAGAATTACCACTATGCGCCGCAGGAACGCTGAACTTCTTCGATAGATTCGCGCTACCACACGAGGAACACTCTGGAGTCTCATCACCGCGAACGAGTAGCTCTATCTCGTTCTTGCAATCTTCGCATTGATATTCGTAAATCGGCATCCCACACTCTCACATTCTGCTTGTCGTTCGTCGAAGCCATCATCGAAACGCGGCCGACGGAGATTGTAGCATCTAACAAGATCACTAAAGCACAAGCACAATTCAAGACCTGAAGCAGACCTCCCCATTGGTCTGCTCGAGATTGGCCTAAAACGACCAAACTGCATCAATACCGAAGTACGTTTCGTCATAGTCTGCCGCTGGAGACCAATCATGACGGATTTCTGGTCGAATGACTAACCTGTCGGTCGGACGGATGTTCGCACCAAACGTCGTTGCGAAATACGACAACGAGCCAGCAGCCGGCAAGACCGCATCATGTGGCGCGTAGCCGGTCAGAACATCGCCCTTCCACCATTCAAGACGTGAGCCGATCGAAAGCCGATCAGACAACGAGTAGGTCGTAAACTGGACGATACCCACGTTGTCTTCACCCGTACTCTCAACTCGCAAGTAATCACTTTGCAGTACGTAGTTCATGTTCTCAGTCAGCGACAGGTTCAACACGACGCTTTGTGAGTAAGCATCTTCACCACGGGCACCGAAGTCTCCGGCTGATGAAAAGTAAGAGAACGATGCCGCATCACTCATTTCGTAAGTGAAGCCACCCAGCCACGATCCGCCATCACCAAAGCGATCGAATCCAGTATCCCAACCGAGAGTCCAACCACCGTAAACATCGAAATCGCCAAACTTCCGGTTTACTAATACTCCGGTATGCGTGAACGGTTCACTGTTGAACATCGTGATCGCATGACTGTAGAAAAAATTGTCAGGAGCGGGCACCGTTTCGTATCCGATCAGCGTGAAGAAGTGGCCGACACGAACATTCGTTTCGCCAACCGCCACCTCAAGGTACGCTTGCGGAACAGCCCAGGCGTAGGCCCCAAAATCTAATCCGTTAAGAAAGTCCCAATTACCTGGCTCATTGCCAAACGCTTGTGTATCCGCACCATCAATGCCGTATATAGCGTCCACCCGAAATCCGATGGGGCTATCACTTGTCGCTGACTTTTCTAAGTACAGCCAACCTTGATGCAATGCGAATTCGTCCGGCCGATTGTTGAACAACTGATTGTCGGCTTCATGGTAGCCCGCCGAAAACCAACCACCGAATGAAAGCGTCGAACTGGTCTCTCCCCAACGTCCTCTATTGGGGAATCCAGTATGGCCACCTCCGCACCTGTCACCACAATCATGAGCTTGAAAAACGGAAGGCGTCCAGCTGTTTTGCAAGTACGACGAACTGCCAAACGTTTCGCCACCCATGTTCATCCGGTTCCAACTCGCAGCGTTGTCGCTGTTGTGAATTGGTGCAGGAACGTTTTGAATCGGTGCGCTGTAGTTCGGAGCAATCGGTGTGTTGTAGGTTTCTGCTGGAGGCAACTCCATCACCGGCGCGTCCATCAACGCCGGCATCGGCGTTTCGATCGGAACATCGGCCGGAGTGGGCTCCATATTCTCAGAAGCTGAGCCTGCCTTACCAACTGGAATTGGTCTGTCAAAAATCTGATTCGGATCTGACAGATTTGCTTCCCCTGCAGGCAATGATTCGGTTCCTGTCTGCGTTAATACCGATGTTGGCATTGATGTCGAATTTGCAGTTGTTGACGCTTCCCCATTGGTCCCCAACGCAGTGTTCGACGTCCGACCGAAATCTGGCTTTGCTATCGGTCGATTTAGATGATCTCGGCTTGCAACCCGGGTGCTATTTTGATCCGCGTAGGGATTCACTTCGAGCTGCGACTGACCAACGCCATAGGGTGCGAATCCCGAGCCTGTCTCGATCGTAGGTAACATCGCAGAATCGTTTTCACCCGCCGTCGCTACTGGTGCTTCAATCGGCGCCGTAGTCGGTGCAGCGAATGCCGACGGGATTTGGATAGGCCTGTCGAACGGATTTTCTTGCTGAGTAGGCACGTCGTCCAACATGGGCAATTCCAAAGAGTCCTCCGCATGGAGGTAAGCGTCGTCTGCGATCGCAGCTGGCGATTCGTCATCAAGGTGAATCAATGAATCGCCTGACCTCGGTGCATCCAAAGCAAAACTTGTCGTCGGTGCATTTGCCGGTTGCAGTTGCAACTCACCGATAAGATTGGGCCCAGGAGAAGGGGAAACGTCCGCGGCAGTCAGTACTTCCAAGTCCACTGCAACTTCGAGTTTCTGCTCAAACGGAGAAGGCTCGTCAATTGTGATGACGTCTCCCGACTGTAAACGTTGCTGGGAACGGTCTGGAAACGGACGACCATCGAAGCGTTCTGCTTCTCGACCGTCACGAATTGCAGGAACACTAAAGAGAATTGCGATCACAACGATCGCAGAACCGATCAACAATATCTTAGTTTTCACCTTGGCACCTTGGCGTAGATCCTTCTAGTTTCGCCTATCTGATAATTCGAACGTTTGCTTGGCTGTCTTGATATCAGTGCTGTCGTCCTCGGCGAAAAACGGCTTCCCGTTCAGAACGCACCGATTGTGCTAATCGTCAGCTACTAAACGTCAGAAGATCTGGCGTTAAAATGACTATTTCCCATACTCTTTGACATCACAAAGCCTTGGGTGTCGGTCGTATGGGTCTTCTTTCCCGCATAACAAAGTGGTCATCTCCAGCAGCGAACCTCCTTTTGGTCGCGGACACTGATTGCACGCTAGGACGTGAAATTACGAGCCACCTCGATGCGGTCGAGATGAGCTACGAGTTGGCCAATACGCATACGAAAGCAAAGCGACCGTGCGTCCATTTCCTGGATCCCGAACCGTTGCTACGCTCCTCGTCGAAAAAGTTGGACGCAGCAAATCAGATAGTGGTCAACGTTTGTCACAGTGACCTGCAAAACGACAAACTAATCGGCCGGCTCCGCACGATCAGCAATCTCGCCATTGTCGCCGACAACTCGGCAACGAGCGCCGAACTGCAACATTGCGGCTTCGATTCCGTGACAACCATCGGCGAGGGAATCTGCCCGGATGATTTTGAACCGGCAGGAATCCATCGACGACTCCAAGCTCGAAGAAAACTCAAGGTTCCTCGCGACGCACAATGCTTCGGGGTCTTCGAGCCACTCCAAGAAAGCGACCAAGACTTCTTTGTTGACGTCGCCACAGAGATTCACAGACAAATCGGTCCGGTATGCCTGCTATTGCTGGGTCCAAAATCCGAACTGGATCGCGTACTCAGAACGAAAGGCATCTCCGTGGCACGCACGCGCCCCCAAACAATCAGTGAATTGTTGACGTGCTACTGGGCATTGGACACGTACCTAAACATCAGCAAAATCGGCGACCGCCGAGGTACCTTACGCAGCTGGGCAACGGGAATCGCTATTGCTTCACGTCCCAACGCCGTGGCCGATGATATTTTGCGAGACGGACTTACTGCGGCGGTTTCAGAATTCACCGACGCTCAATCGGCCGCTCAAGATGCAATCGACTTGTGTCGCGATGAAGACTTTAGACACCGCTGCTGCGAACGCGGCCTGGAAGAAGTTCAAGAGTTTTCTTGGCCCACCATCGCCAAACAGTACGCAAACATGTATTCAACATTCCTTGGTTCACCAGCCGTTGAATCGAATCTAAATCACGCAATTTGAGAAGGCAGCAGGCATGAACGATAAAATCACATTTTCGTTTGGCGAAAACTGGCGAGACTATTTATCAAACATCTCCGAGACAGAAATTGAATCGGCAATGAAGGATATTTGCAGCCAGTTGGAAATACCGACGTCCGATGCAGACGCACCGCTGGCGGGCAAAAGCGTTATCGATATTGGGTCCGGTTCAGGAATCCACTCGCTGTCGTTCCATCGTCTCGGTGTGGAAGCTTTAACGTCCGTGGACGTCGACCCACATAGTGTGACCGCCACGGAATCCATGTGGGAGCGCGCTGGAAAACCTGACAACTGGAAGGTTGTCCATGGTTCCATCCTCGACAACAAATTCGTAGGGGACCTCAACACCTACGACATCGTCTACTCATGGGGCGTACTCCATCATACCGGCTCGATGTGGGAAGCGATCGACAATGCGATGAAGTTGGTGAAGCCTGGCGGACAGATCTGGATCGCCCTCTACGCCAAGGGCCCACGCTATGCCAAAGACTTGGCATTGAAAAAGAAATACAACGCCGCGACGGATGCCGGAAAACGTTGGATGGTCCGCAAGTGGATTCTTCAAGACATGTTTCGCTGCGCGAAGCGTTTCAAAAATCCTTTTGTGTGGTACAGCAAATCAAGACGTGGGATGAACAAATACCACGATCTCATCGACTGGCTGGGGGGCTTACCGTACGAAGTCGCCAACCCAGATGAAGTTACAAAGTTTGCTTTGGCCAGAGGTTTTGTCATGGAAGGCATCCAAGTTGCCAACCAAGGTGGATGTAGCGATTTCATCATGCGAAGCGTACCAGGCATTCAAAAAAGCGTTCGTTGCAAAGCGGCCTGACACGTGCCTAGCACGATTGCACTTGGCGCAACTCAGCCTGTTTAGCTAGTTTTCTCCTTCTCGCAAACGTTTCAAAATGAGCCAAGGAAGCAGCATGAAGATCAACTGGATCAAATTTGCCAGACGTTGCTGTGAACGATTTGCGACGAAACACGATAGCTATCTTGACCGGTTCTACGCCCTGAGAACGTTGGGCGAAACGCTGCTTCCCGAGTATCGTTTCAAATGGCCCCAAATGGACTGGTGGGGCGACGCGCGATTTAATTCGTATCTCGCTCGATTCGACGAAACTGATGGTATGAATTGCGATCGGCGTTGGATGCTGCATCAGCTGCTGCGGCTCGTGAACACGGTGCCGGGTGATACAGCAGAATGCGGTGTGTTCTCCGGTTCCAGCTCTTACGTGATTTGCCAAGCGAACGCCGAAGCAACGGTAACGTCAAAGCGGCACCATATGTTCGACTCGTTCGAAGGCCTGTCGGCGCCGAAAGCAAACGATGGCGACCATTGGAAGGCTGGCGATCTCTCGTATGGCGTTGAGCGCGTCAAAGCAAATCTGCACGAATTCTCGCAAACTACTGCTTACTACCCTGGTTGGATTCCGACGCGATTCGATGACGTAAAAGACTTGCGTTTTTCTTTCGTCCACATTGATGTCGATCTCTATCAACCAACTTTGGACAGCATGTCGTTTTTCTACGAACGTATCAATCCAGGCGGCATCATCCTGGTCGACGATTTTGGATTCACATCATGCGTTGGTGCGACCCAGGCCGTTGATGAAGTTCTCATGAATAAGCCCGAAGCAATGTTACGGCTGTCTGGTGGCGGTGGATTCATTGTTAAAGGAATTCAAACGCAGATTTCACCGCGCGCCGCAGCAGCATAGAACACTGCTATCACAGCGTGACATTGACGCGAGCCTGCGCATTCTTCTACGCTGGTGAATATCCCCTATCCGTAAGGTTCGAGCATGGATGCTCCAAATCAACTCAGTTGGTCCGCCGACCACATCGCCCGTTTCTGGGACTATTGGTCCGCGCGAAATGACGCGCAGGAAACGTACTTTGCCCTCCAAGTTGGGCGTGGTGTTGCCGAGTTTGCGGAGCAAGTAGGTCCACTCGATGGACAAAAGGTGCTGGACTTCGGATCGGGTCCCGGACACCTCGTGCCACATTTGCTTGGGCGCGGAGCCCGTGTTTCAGCTGTAGATCATTCTCCCAACTCAATCGCTGAAGCGCAACGGCGATTTGGCGGTCAAACCGGATGGGAAGAAGCTCGGACGTTCGAAGGCGGCAAAACCACATGGGAAGACAACACTTTTGATGTTGTTTTTTGTTTGGAGACCATCGAACACCTGCATTCTGCAGACTGTGTTCAGATCTTCGATGAAATTCACCGAGTCCTGCGCCCAGGTGGCCATGCGGTTTTCACGACGCCGCACAATGAGGATTTGCAGAAGTCACATGTCTACTGCCCCAGCTGCAATTGTGAATTCCACCGCTGGCAACATTTGCGCAGTTGGTCCGATGTTCAGCTTCAAAACCAACTAACACATCAAGGTTATGACATCGCCTTCTGCGAAGGCCTGAATTTTCACGACTTTCAACCAAAAGAGAAACTGCAGTTCAAGTTATCGTCACTACGAAGATGGCTTCGCAGGCAAACACTGACGAGACTCGATCAGTTTTTCCCTCGCTCGTTCCCCAACCAACGACAACTCCAACGGCGGATTCGAAGAAGTGATCGTCATCATCTTGCGGCCGTAGCGAAAAAGCCGTTGACGGCAACTGGTTCTCTTGATGCAGCCGCGGCCTAGGATCGAATCGAATGTGTGGCATCGCGGGAATCGTTGGAAAGCAATCGCGGCATGAGCGCCAAGCAGCCGTGCGCCGGATGACAAAACGGATTGCTCACCGAGGGCCGGACGGCGAAGGCTTTCACGACAGTCACCGTTTTTCGTTCGGCCATCGTCGTTTGTCGATTATCGATCTGTCCGACGGACACCAGCCGCTTGCAAATGAAGATGAAACCATCTGGCTAACGTTCAACGGCGAAATCTACAACTACAAAGAACTACGCAAACAACTGATCTCCGCTGGACATCGATTCAAAACGAAAAGCGACTCCGAAGTCATTGTCCATGCGTACGAACAATGGGGCCCGGACTGCGTCGAGCATTTCCGCGGCATGTTTGCGTTCGGGTTGGTCGACACAAAAACGAATCGGTTGATGTTGGCACGCGATCAACTCGGCATCAAACCACTTTACTATCGCTGCACAAACGAACGTACTGCTTTCTCGTCCGAATTGCCTTCACTCCTTCAGGCTTTTGATGGCCGCCCAGAAATAAACCTGGCCTCGATCGAGTTTTTCCTTCGCTATCGATACATCCCGGCGCCTGATACGGCTTACAAAGACATCTTCAAGTTGCCACCAGCCACGTATCAGATCTACGATTTGAACGGAAAAAAACTATGGGAACGTGAGTATTGGCAACTGAACTATGCACCTGATCATTCACGCAGTGATGAAGAATGGACCGAAGCATTCGAAGAAGTTCTATTCGATTCGGTACGAGCTCACTTAGTCGCAGATGTGCCGTTCGGAGCGTTCTTGTCTGGCGGCATCGATTCGACACTGATCGTCGCGACGATGGCAAAACTTCTCAACAAGCAAGTGCGAGCGTACACGATCGACTTTGACGAGCAGCCGTTTTCGGAACGCAAGTTCGCCACCGAGGCAGCTCAGCAATTGGGGATTGAGCTGAAACACGACGTCGTACGACCGAACTTGCTGGGGACACTACAAGAGTTGTTCAACGGATACGGCGAACCATTCGCAGATACATCCGCCGTGCCGACGCGTTGGGTTTCTGAACTAGCACGACGCGACGTACCGATGGTCTTATCTGGCGACGGAGCGGACGAGGGTTTCGCAGGCTATCACCGTTACAGCCGATGGCTCGATACAAGTTTGCTCGCGGACGCGAAAAAGATTTTCAAGGCTCCAAAACGATTGCTTCGTTGTTTGCTCGCTTCCGCTCAACTCGGAACCACAACCCAGCGCCGCCTGCGGTGGGAACAAGACTTTGTGGGCGTGTTCAAACGTCGCCAGCGTCAACAGATGTGGCGCCCCGAACACGCCGAATTACTCGAGCTACCCTGCCCTGCATTTGCGAACGCAGCCTGCGAAGCACGACACTTGGACAAACTCACGTTCGCTCAGCATTTGGATATCAAAACCTACTTGCCCGGCGACATTCTGACCAAAGTTGACATCGCCAGCATGCAGCACGGCCTCGAAGTGCGCACTCCGTTTACCGACGTAAGAGTCATGGAGTTCGCCGCTACATTGCCTCGCAGTCAACGATGCCAAGGATTGTTCGAAAAGCGACGTTTGAAAGTGCTTCCCAAACGAATGCTTGGCAAGTCTTTCTCAAATGATTTTGTCGAACGCGAGAAAAAGGGCTTTGGTATTCCCATGGCCGAGTGGCTGCAAAAGGGCTCGCCCGTTCGAAGCTGTTTTGATGACCTCGTTGCGTCAGCAAACTCGCCATTGTTTGACTTATTCCAACGTTCCGCGATTCAAAAACAGACAGACAGCTTTGACCAACGCGGCGTTTTCTCGACGGAACTGTGGTCGCTTTTTGTTCTCGCCATGTGGATGGATCAACATACGTCCACCTGCGAAATCAAAGCGGCCGCGTAGGAAACAACCAACCATGCATCGCGTCTGTTTTGTCTCACCACTCGCTCGGCCGATTCTCGAGCCAGAATTTCGATGTAATTTCGGCGGTGCAGAAGTGCGTTCAGTCAACTTCGCCACGGGTCTCGCCAGTGATCATCAGTTTGATGTTTCGATGGTATTGCGTTCTTACCGGCGAGAAAGAGCACGGCGAATTGGCAAACTCACCGTGTACTCTGAATGGGCGGAGCAACCCATTTTGCGAACGAAAGATCTCAAACGAGACCGTTATTTCGCCTGGAATCTATTGCGTTCCAAATTCCGCAAGCTCACTCGGTCCATTCGCAAAAGGCACCAAACAGAGGAGCCCCAGGTACCTCGCGTTTTGCCGTTACTCACAGAGTTACCCGTCGATGTGCTTTGCTGTTTCGGCGTGAACAACTACTCCGCAAACGTTGTCGAGTCTGCCAAGCAATCCAAAAAGCAATCGCTGCTGTTTATTGCGCACGATCAAGATCTCGACTACAACGGCAAACAGAAGCTGATCGCGCAAGGTTACGGCGGCGACTTCCGTGTCTACAAACAAGTCGTGACGTCAGCCGACGAAATCGTCGTACAAACGCCCCACCAGCAGACGTTGCTCAAAGACAACTTCGGCCGCAGCGCGACCATCATTCGCAACCCGATCAATTTAAACAACCGAATTGAACCGGACTCCGACCACGGTGACTACATTCTTTGGGTCGGTCGAGCGGACACATTTTTCAAGCGTGCCGACAAGATGCTAAAACTCGCAGCGATGTGTCCTGATATCCCGTTCGTCGCAATCATGAACAAACGTAACGAACGAGTTTTCGATGAACTAGTCGCCAACACGCCTGCAAATGTCCGAATTGTCAGCCATGTGCCGTATCGCGAAATTGAAAGCTACTACGCAAACGCAGCAGCGTTACTGAGCACGTCCGAAGGCGAAGGTTTTCCAAACGCATTTTTGCAAGCAGGCAAATACGGAAAGCCAATTCTATCGCTGAACGTTGATCCAGGAGAGATGATTTCGGTACACGGTTGTGGATTGCTCGGTCATGGTGACATGAATGACATGGCAACGGTACTGAACGATTTCTGGGCCAACAGGAATCGTTCCCAGGAGCTATCCGACAACATCCTACGGTACGTCCAAGTCTTTCACGCATTCGACGCCCGCATCGACGAATTGGGAAGTGTAGTTAAACGAATGAACAACTCCGAGAAAATGAAAGCGGCCTAGATGCAAGTTACGTTCGTATCATTCGACGCCTACCCATTGCTTAATCCAGAAATCAAATCTGGAATTGGCGGAGCGGAAGTGCGCGCTGTGACTTTCGCTCGTGGTTTGAATCAGAATCCCGGTATCGACGTCGATTTTGTCATTCGGCAACAATCGAATTTAGCCAGTCACGCCGGCGGATTCCCAATCCATGCTTACACAAAACCAAGATTGCACCCGTTCCGTAAGCTACGTCAGTCCATTTCCAAACGCATTACCAAAGAGCCAACGCCGAACGACTTCTTCCGTGATCTAGACACCGATGTCATCTGTTGCTTCGGAGTTCGAAACGATACGGCCAGCATCGTGCGCAGTGCACGCGAGTCTGGCAAAAAGGTGCTTCTCTTTCTGACCTCGGACCGAAACATCGAAGATGCATTGCGGCAGGGTCGGTCGGATCGCGGCATCTACGGCGAGCAC
This sequence comes from uncultured Pirellulaceae bacterium, assembly GCA_964397295.1. GTDB lineage: Bacteria > Planctomycetota > Planctomycetia > Pirellulales > Pirellulaceae > CAYNJG01. The sequence goes on along the minus strand of CAYNJG010000017.1, from coordinate 27,511 downwards.
GGGCACCTTTGCCGATACACGTTGCAAAAAGCCGATCGCGTGGTTTGCCAAACGACTTTTCAACTAAACGCGTTGCAAAAGAGGCTTGGCATAACAGGACAACTTATCCGAAATCCGATCGACACGAGCATACCCACAACAACGCCCGCGACACCGACGAAACCAACCATACTTTGGGTTGGTCGCGCGGATACGTATTCCAAACGGGCCGATCTGTGCATCGATTTGGCGCATCGATGCTCCGCCTATCGATTCCAAATGATTATGAACAACCACGACCAAAAAACGTTCGATCAAATCAGTTCCAATGCGCCAAGCAATGTAGAAATCATCGAACACGTGGCATTTGAGCAAATTGAGACTTACTTTCGGAATGCCAACCTATTGATCAACACATCTGCTGCGGAAGGATTTCCCAACTCATTCTTGCAAGCTGCGAAGTACGGCAAACCTATCGTTTCACTGGAAGTCGATTCTGGTGAAATACTGTCGAAGTTCGGATGTGGCATATGTGCACAAGGAAAGATCGAGCATATGGCCGAAGTGATCGAGACGTTGATTGCAAATCGACAGTTTTACGGACAGACATCAAGGCGAGCTCGTCAATATGTTATTGACTACCACGAAGCCGAAAACCGGTGTAGTGAACTCCAACATCTACTTCTTCGAGTGACGGGCGGTCAAAAAACCGTCGCGGCATAGCCATGGCACGTATTTGTTTTCTACGAGTTGGCGCAACACCGTTGTTATTGCCGGAATCTCAAGGCGAATTCGGTGGTGCCGAGGTTCGAGCGATGACATTCGCACGCGGACTCGCACAACAAGGGCATCAAGTTGACTTTGCGGTGGCAGCTCACGACAGTTTGCCGGCAGTATCGCCGGACGGCATCCGTATTGTTCCGCTACCCAAAAAAACACGAGGCTTGCAGAAGTTCATGCGGTCGATCCGAGGGCGACTCAGTAATATCCCCCAATCATTTCCCGCAATTGAGCACATTGAAGCACCAGTCATCGCTTGCTTTGGCGTCCATTCACCTACTGCTCAGGTCGTAGCTGCAGCGAAACGTGTTGGCAAGAAAACGATCCTCTTCCTAACGTCCAGCGAAGATGTATCCCATAACGAAAACGTATCGTCCAAGGGAAAACGCCAACGCATACAGCATCGTTACGCTCTGTTAAATGCCGATGAAATCGTCGTACAGACGAAATCGCAACTCGCCGATTTACAAAACAAATTCGGCCGACGCGGCATACTCATTCGCAACCCTATCGATACGGAAATAGGCGATGACGATCTGCTTCATTTTCGCACCCACGTCTTGTGGATCGGACGTGCGGATCGCGACTCGAAACGAGCTGATGTTTGTTTCGAACTGGCGAGGCGTTGCCCTGAGATTCCGTTTCGTGTGGTCATCAACGGTGGCGACGAAGCTTTCCTCAAGCAGCTGCTCTCGCAGGTCCCCAACAACATGGACGTGGAGACCCACGTCCCGTTTGACGAAATCGAATCGCTCTACAAAACTGCCTCGGTACTGATTAACACATCGGTCAGCGAAGGGTTTCCCAACGCGTTCTTACAAGCGATGAAGTTTCGAACGCCAATACTCTCATTAGACGTCGATCCAGACGACGTCCTCGTATCGAACGATTGCGGAACCATTTCTGGCTCGATGGATCGAATGGTCGAACTGATGCCTAGCTACTGGCCTCGCAGCCCTCTGTCCGTCCGACAAGGTCGGAATTCCCGAGACTACGTGTTGGACAACCACTGCCTCGTTGCGCGCGTTACGGAACTCAGGTTGCTCATCGAAAACCTGTCGAACAGCCAAGCTGCTGCATAACGCCATCGATTCGAGTCTACCGCGCACATTGTCGTACAAATTTCACGACATTCTGGCGCTGGCGTTGAGTTCCCGCCACACCTGATTAAAGCTTCTGCGCTCGCAATAAAAGCCAAGGTAAGCTTTTACGAAGCTTTCCGCCAAATCCTGTTTGGCCGACTTCTATTTTAGCTACCGTCTTGCTTGGCGAGTTCGACCTGCACTGAGGATCATTGATGAGAAAACTTGTTCTGGCCACCCTATGTATCTTCGTTTTTTCAAGCTCCGTGGTTGCCAAAGACTGGGAAGCGGTCTTAGCCATTTTGGAACAGGGGCCGCAATCACCAGCGATCATCAAGAAAAGGGCACAGGCGTGTAGCAACCTCGCCGTTGAAGCCTACCAAAACAAAAAGCCGAACGAAGCTGCGAAGTGGCTTAAGAAAGCTGCGGAACTGGATCCGACTGGCGGTCACCAAAATCGCCTCATCGAGATTCTGAGAAAGGAAAACAAGTCGGCGCTCGATAAAGAAGCGAAAAAACGCGAAGAGCAGCAGATCGAAGCCAGTTTTTCCAAGGCTACTGACACTTACTTCGATGTGCGATTCCAAAACACCGTCGATCCAAAAACAGATTCGGGTCTGCGCGTCGGGATGATGACGGCTCGCAATTTGATCGCCAAGGACTTCAAATTCACGCCACGCAAGAAGTCGGTTGTACTTATATACTCAAGCGCGGAGTTCCCGAATTCGCACAATGGTCGACATTGCTCACATCACGCAAGCGATGAAAATATTCGATTGGCTTTGGATGACACGGGAAATCTCAGATCGGCAATTGCCACTTTCTTTCATGAGTACACGCACGCGGCGATCGACGAACTTGGGCGTGGGCAATGCCCAACTTGGTTGAATGAAGGTTTGAGTCAAGTTCAAGAATACAAGATACAGAGAAAGCCTCTTACCGCTCTGCAAGAAGCTACGAAGAACGAGAGCATCCTGAGTTTTCAAGAACTCGACGCAGCAATCGAAAGTGATGACCCACAGCAATACACGTTGGGATATCAGCAGTCTTACTCGTTGGCATCATTTCTCAATGAAGTTTTTGGCCCTTCAAAAATCCGACAACTCTTGAAGGTTTTAGGGCGAGGCAAGTCGTTCGAGATCGCACTGAAAACGTCATGTGGCATCTCGAAAGAGCAATTCGTGGCAGGTTGGAAGGCTTGGTATCCAACAAAGCTGAATTAATTAACTCGCCAACTCGCATCGTATCTATCCAGTTCAACACCTTCGACGACCTCTAAAACAAAAGGTTCTATGCGCAATCTCATTCTTGCAACCTTGTGCCTTTCGCTAGTATCCAGTTCGGCTGTTGCCGTGGATTGGCAAAAAAAGCTCGATCTCCTGGACGAACTTCCGCAGACGGACAAAGTAAAACATCAACGGGCCATCGTGTACAACAACATCAGTGTTGAAGCCCAGCGAAAGAAGGACTGGAATACCGCAGAAAAGTGGTTAAAGAAGGCCATTTCCGAAGACAGGAAAGGCGGGTTTGAAAAGCCTCTCGCAATGGTCTATCTGAGCCAAGCATTCGACAGCTACAAAAAGCGAGCGAATCGCGAGTACACCGGTTACATGCATCGACATGCAAAACTGCTGGCTGAACGAGCGCTGACTTACGACCGGGAGCTTGCCGATGCCTATCTGCTGATCAGCGATATCGAACGCGTTAACCAAAAGATGACAGCCGCCAAAAGAGCTTTGGAAAAAGCGAAACGCATCGACAAGAGCTTACCTGGCCTTCAACAGCGCATGGATCAAATTGAACGAGAAAGCAAAATTGAAAAGAGTTTCTCCAAAAGCACGAACTCGTTCTTCGATGTTCGCTATGAAAACACGATCGACAAAGAAACTGCGTCTGGCCTTCGCTTGGCAATGACGACAGCGAGAACTGTCGTTGCACGAGACTACAACTTTAGCCCCAAGCACAAAATCGTTGTACTCGTCTATTCGAGTGACGCGTTTTCGAGGCTACGGATCGGTCCACACTGGGCTGGAGGCTTGTACGATGGAAAAATTCGACTTCCGCTTGATGGAACCGACAATCTAAAATTCGCCGTGGCAACTTTGTTTCACGAATACACGCACGCCGTGATCCACGATCTTGGTCGTGGCAATTGCCCGCGTTGGTTAAACGAAGGCTTGTCCGAAGTGCAGGCCTACAAAATCAAAACCGAGCCCGATTCACTGCTACGTGCCGCCGCAAAGCGGAAACATTTACTACGGATCTTTCAACTCGACGATGCGCTGACTAGTCAAAACGCTGCGACGGCTTCGCTTGGCTATCAACAGTCCCATTCGATCGCTGAGTTCCTTACCGAAAAGTACGGCTATCGACGCGTGAAGCGATTGTTGGAAGAAATGGGAAAGGAAAAATCGTTCGAGGCCGCGTTGAAAAAGACGTGTAGCATTTCGGCAAATGAGCTGGAAACGAAGTGGCAATCCTGGCTTCCGGCTCGTTTGAAGAAGTCGAGCTAGTCGAACCGAGTTTTGTTGCTACTTAAATAGCTGGATAAGACGGTCTTAACGAAACACCCCTGCATTCACTATGCTGTTCGACTTCTAATCCAAGTCGAGTAGTCACGAATGAATGAGCTTGCCGAGCCGAGCGATGACGAATATAGCCCCGTCCAGCTCCATGGAGTTTCGTTCGTTGTTCGACAGCAATCGCCAATTAGGGCGTTGCCGGGGTTCACGAAGTCAAAGCACCGAGTGCCCGACGCATACGATCGCCAATCGCAAGGCTTTGTCGAGCGTCTCGGTTCGCAACTCATCCGCGATGATCTGGACCTAACATTTACTCGTCTGCGTGATGCGTTCGGGTTCAAGCGACGTGACTTAAAAGCCACCGACTCGGACGAAGGATTCGGCACCATCACGACGCCGTACTTCTTGTACTCAAGCTGTGTCTTTCAGAGCCCAGAAGACATTGACGAAGCCGTCTGGCAACGCGATCTTTCTCAAATTGTCGCACCACAGTTCCTCATCGAAGACGCATGCAACCGAGTCTTCGCTAGGACGTTCGATATCGTCGAGTTTTCTCCACCGGCCGCTATCGATTTGGAAAAACTAATCGACCATATCGAGGAACTTCCGGACGACCGAGTCAAAGCCGACTACGATCGCAACATTAGCTTTTGCAATATCGTCGTGAAAGGCTCTTCGGCAATCATTCGAGTGACAAGGGACGCTTTTCAAATTGTTCACGCCGAACCGTCGGAACTCAGATTGCTTGTTACGTCTATTCGAGATGTGCAACGCGATCTGATTGACTTCGCGAAACTGACCTAGCCTTACCAAGGATCGAAAGGGATTTCACTTTGTCCAGCCCTAACTCGGAAGAAGTTCGTTTCGGTGAATTTGCAATACGCGACTTCAGTGCTTCCCTCGATCTACCTAACGTGCTGCGAGTGTGGCGCGAGTGCGGATGGATTAGCCAGGACTCGGACGAAATCGCCACCGAGGACTATTACTCGATGGAAAAAGCGTACGTCGGTACGCTGGATGACTGTGCCGAATGCGCGTGTCATGCACTGCCTGGATTATTTCGTTATCAAGAAGAAGACCTCAAACTTGCCGGCATCGCCTGCGTTGTCACCGGTCGCATCGCTCGAAAACGCGGACTAGGAAAAGCTACGGTAGCGCATGCTCTAAGTGAAGCGAAGTCCAACGGAGCAGAGATCGCGATTCTGAACGCATTCGAGCAGGGGTTTTACGATCAATTGGGATTCGGTAGCGGAACGTACGAACAGATTATCACGTTCGACCCAGCGGATCTAAAAAAATCCGAGCACCGCATACCGCGTCGGCTGGGCAAAGAAGATTGGCCGGCGATTTACGGAGCCATGAAAAACCGTTGGCTCGGACACGGCGGCTGTGTGCTCAACCTGCCTGAGTTCTACAAGCCGCATACCGGTTGGAGGCCTAATGGCTTTGGGCTTGGCTATTTCAACGACAATGACGAGCTGACGCATTTTTTCTACGGTACGATGAATGCTGAGAACGGACCGCTAGGCATTTCGACGATGGGATACCAAAACGGCGAGCAGCTGAGAGAACTTTTTTCATTGATTCGGTCGTTGGGCGACCAGATCCACTCGGTCGAGCTCATCGAGCCGCCACACATCCAGCTACAAGACTTGTTGAAGCAGCCATTTCGTTTTCGACGAGTAACCAAAAGTTCGGCATTCGAAAACAGGCACCAAGCATCAGCGTTTTGGCAAGCGAGAGTCTTGGATCTCGAAGGTTGCCTACGCAAAACGCATCTCTACGGACCAAGCGTTGAGTTCAATCTCACACTGACAGATCCAATCGCAAGGATTCTTCCCGACGACAAATGGAATGGCCTGGCCGCAGCCTACGTCATTAAAGCTGGAAAAGAATCGTCTGCGACGGAGGGCTTCGAACCAAAGCTACCAACGCTCCGCGCGACCGTGAACTCATTTACAAGAATGTGGCTCGGCGTTCGCCCAGCGACAGAACTCGCCATCACTGACGTGCTACGTGGTGATGACGGGTTGCTGCAGGACCTGGATGCGACATTTCGAATGCCCGCCGCGAAGCTGGGCTGGTACTTCTAAGCTTTAAATACAGGTACCAAGCGTGCCCCGTGCTAGGCCGTCACTTTCACCGCCGAATCGATTTCGTACCCCTTACGCTGCGGCCGACTGAGGAAACTGTTCGCCTCGTCATCACCAACAATCTGCTGGGCTTCGGCATCCCACTTGAAACCACGATTCAAGCGGACTGCAATGTTCGCGAGATGGCACGTGCTCAACGCACGGTGATGAGTAAAGACGTCTGACACGGGTAACGTACGGTCGCGAGTGCAAGAGATAAAGTTTTCCATATGGCTACTCAATGGCTTGCCACGACGCAGCTTCGTTAGTGAGTCCTCCGGAAGCGGATTCTCCTTGAGTTCTTCTACCGGTTTACCCGTGATGCGACCGCGACTGCAGAAGATGCGGCCTTCTGTGCCCTCGATCAGAACGCCGTTGTCCGTATCGTGGCGGATCGTCATCTCAACGTCACCAGGGAATTTGCACAACACATTGAATTCCGTTGCGGTGTTGTACGTGTCGCTTTTCGTAGGCATACCGTTTTCGTACGGAACCAAATGCTTCGAAAGTACTGGCTCGACCGAAAGTGGCCCCGACTCCGTCATTTGAATCGCCCATTGCGCGATGTCGACGTGATGCGCACCCCAGTCCGTCATCTTTCCACCTGAGTACTCATACCACCAACGGAAATTGCCATGCGTTCGTTCGCGAATGTATTCTTGCTCGGCGGCTTGTCCCTGCCACATTTCCCAGTCAAATCCGGCGGGCGGTTCTGAGACTTTGAACGGCCCACCCTTCGGTGTACCGCCTATCGCGGCGCTTACTTTTTTGATTTTCCCAAGTCGACCAGAATGAGCGAGAGCCACGGCAAGTAAGAATTTGTTACCCATTTCGCTACGCTGTTGCGTTCCCACTTGGAACACCCGCTTGGTTTGCTTTACGACGTCGCAGATGAGTTTGCCTTCTTCAATCGTTAGCGTCAGTGGCTTTTCGCAGTAGACATCTTTTCCCGCAAGCATCGCCTCAACAGCGATCTTCGTGTGCCAATGATCAGGCGTGCCGATGGTCACAATGTCGATGTCGTCACGTTCGAGCAGTTTGCGATAGTCTGAAAAGACCTCGGCTTTTCCGCCAGCCAATCGTTCGTTGCCACGTTGTGCGTGACGCTCGTCGACATCACAAACGGCAACCATATCGCCGAATTTTGTGGAGTTCTTCGCAATGCCGGTTCCTCGACCTCCGAGTCCGATCGAGCCGATAAGTGGTCGATCGTTCTTAGATTCTGTTTCGTCGGCCAATGTCTTTTGCTGCGAGAACCAATAGGGCGTAAATGCACCGGTCGCGGCTAAAACGGAAGCTTTCAAAAGTGGGCGGCGAGCGAAGTTAGCCATCGTCTGTTTTCCTTTTACTCGTTAGGTGTTTCATCAAGGTTTGCAGTTTAGCACAAACCTGAATTTCCGACTGCGACCAACTATTCGTCGCTCAAACCAGGCTCTGTTGGATCATCCGCCACGTATGCGCTGCACTGACCGACCGGTTGCGGCGGATACTTCGGCAACGACGCGTTCGTCGTCGCGAGATCACAACGTAAGAATCGTGAACCCTTGCCAGAGATCACAACGCGGCGGTGTTGGCAGCTCTCGCACAGCGAACGAAATGATTGATTCACGTTTTTCCTCAAGCCCTTAAGCCAACCGATCCACCCAGACGAGGCGGATGTTATTTGAGGATCAGGCGGTTCGAGACGGCAAGCCGCACCTCGATTGGCGCATTCCCCGGAATTCCTACATGAATAATCCTACCAGATCGGACGAACCGACCAACAGCCTCATCAGAGAGGTAGAGTTGCGGACACTATTTCCGTTACGAGTGACCACGCAGCAAAATGAATCGGCAACAAGAACTGGACTCTTCTCGTGACGACGCTGCTGCGCCTGCACGCAGGCACGTACGTACGGCATTCGTCAGCGATACCCATTTGGGCAGCCGCTATTGTCAGGCAGAACGGTTTCTTTCGTTCCTGAACCTGCACGAAATGGACGAGCTATATCTGGTCGGCGATATCATCGACGGCTGGCGGCTGCGATCATCATGGCGTTGGCCGGAGGTCTACCATCAGATCATCCATCGATTGCTGGAACTGCATCGCAACGGCACGAAACTTTACTACACACCAGGCAATCACGACGAGTTCCTGCGCAATTACTTGCAAGACTTCGGATTCGTCGAAATCGCTGACGAGTTCGTTCATCTCGCAGAAGACGGCCGTCGATTCATGGTGATGCACGGCGACAAATTCGATGCCGTTGAACAACAGTGCAAATGGCTTTCCGTTGTTGGCGCGTCGCTCTACGAGTTCTTGCTTTGGACCAACTTTTTAGTGAACCGAATGCGAAAGCTTGTTGGCTTACCCGAGTGGCACTATTGCGGCAGCGTGAAAATAAAATTCAAAGGCGTAGTAAATTTCATTGGCGATTTCGAAGTGAAGATCGCCGAACACGCAAGAGCACGTGACTGCGATGCCGTCATTTGCGGCCACATCCACAAGCCCACCGTGCAACGCATCGAAGAAATCACGTACTGCAATACGGGCGACTGGGTCGAACACTGCACAGCCATTCTGGAACACACCGATGGCAGCTGGGAATTAGCCCGTGAATTCTCTCTGAATGAATTGCCAGACGAAGAAACGCAAACCGACGTCACGAAAGCCGACGACGGCGCACCAACAGCGAAGCGGCAATCGCGTTGGAAACCCAAACGCAAGAAAAAGGACTTCGCCACGGCCTAATGGTGGCAAAGTGTTGGCTGAGCTATTCCGTAGTAGCTGGCGAGAACCCCAGCTCAACCAATCGCTCACGCGTAAGATTGCTCGCCAACAACTGCCGAAACACGGCGACAGCCTCTGAATTAGCGTTGGCTCGCACGGCAAAATCATATTGCTCATCGCGAATGGGCATGAAGCCCAACTCGTTTTGCACTGCAACCGTTTCTATCGCAACGCCCCAGTCACTTCGGGCTTGCACCACTGATGCGGCGACGGCATTGTGACTCTTCGACTGAACGGCGTAGCCATTGGGCTGCGCACCATCAAGCAATTGATCGATCAGAATTCGCGTTCCGCTGCCCTGATTCCGGTTCACCATCACACATTCTTCGTCGCCGAATACTTTAGAAACCAATGTTTCAAGTGACTTGCCTTTAAAACGCGCATCGTCTTTCCGAAAGACAACGCCCTGCCGCCGACCATAGCCGCGAACGAGTTCCACAGCATCCGATACAAAAGGCGTGTTGTACTGATCGGTCTTGCGATCCAGTAAATGCACGCCGGCGATGTCACACTCGCCCCGTTCAACAGCACGCAGCCCGGCGGTTGATCCGACCGCCAAAAACTTGCTGTGAATGCCGAGTTTCTGGAGCTGTCCCAACAAGTAATCGAGACCAACGCAATGGCTGCCGATCACTACCAAGTCGGCGACTTCGAGGTCACGTCCCAACAACGTTACTTCCACCGGCTCGCCTTCTTCGACAAATTCCGTGTGCCGATCAATCGCAACGAAACCATCGGCTCGAGCGAACGAAGTAACCGATCCGCTGCCCTTCCCCATCGGATACGCCGAGAGCTTGGACGATTCGTGTTGTCGAACAAGACCAACGAGAAGGTATTCTGTACGACCTATTTCAGAACTCACTTGTGTTGCCATCATCGCGTTTGCCGTAGGTCGACTTTTCGAAGCACGGCCCGCCAATTCCAAAATCACACCGGCTACGAATTCGTGGAACGTAAAAATCGCCGACGTCGGAAAGCCGGGTAAGATAACCACGGGCTTTCCTCTAGTGGATGCCAAACAAATGGGTTTGCCGGGCTTAAGTGCAACCCCGTGTGCAACGATGCCAGGATCAGACAGTTCGGAAAGCACGCGGTACGAGATGTCGCCTGCACCTTTACTCGTGCCACCCGAAAGCAAAACCAAATCGCATTGCTCGATCGCCGCGTCAACGCGTGTGCGCAACAAAGCCATATCATCGGATACGATACCAAGCCGGATCGGTTCTCCGCCAAGCTCACGCACCGCATCAGCGAGCACTTGAGCATTTGAGTCATATACCAATCCTGGCTTCATTGGCTCGGATGGTTCCACTATCTCGTCACCAGTCGAGATGATGGCGACCTTCGGGCGACATTTCACAATCACCGAATCGACACCAATCGCAGCAAGTACGCCGGTCTCGCGACTCGTGAGTACTGCGCCTTCTCGGTAAACCGTTTCGCCGCGGGCGATGTCGGTACCGGCAAACGCGAGCCCTCGACCAGGCGTGACGGCTTTATAGACAAGTACGTCATCGCCTTGGACGTTCGTGTGTTCAACCATTACGATCGCGTCGGCGCCGCGGGGCACCATGCCACCGGTCGCGATTGGAACTGCCGTGCCCGGAGTGACGATGGACTCCGGCACCACTGCAGTTGCGATTACTTCCTGTGAGAGTCTCAACTTCGCCGGTTTTTCTTCATCTACTCCGTAGGTATCCGCGGCGCGCACGGCAAACCCATCGAGGTTCGAACGATCGAAAAAGGGTACGTCGACTTTCGAGATTACATCTTCGGCGAGTACTCGGCCCAGCGAATCAGTTAACGCAATCGATTCCGTACCACAACCATCGGACGGAACTGCAAACGAACTTCGCCAACGTAGTTCGGCTTCGTCACGATCGATGACGTTTAGGAACTGCTGCTGTTGTGATTCCGGCCTGGACATGTACGCGAACGTTCATTTCTGTAGAAAGACTTGATTCGACATGCTATCAGAATCACTACTGGTCGAATAGAAAAAGCTGAACTTCCGCGCCGGCAGGATAGCCTTCGCTGTCCGTCGGTACGATGACGAAGCCATCCGCACGAGTTGTTGACGACAGAACAGACGCGCCGGCAATCGCGATTGGTTCCGCTTCGTTGCCAACCATGCGTACTCGTGCGTAGTCTTGTCGCCCAACAACGGAACTAATCTTTCGCGACAGCGTTACGGTTTGTTTTCGGTAAGGCCAATCCGACGAACGAGCCCCCAAACGCCGAATCCCGCGACCCGCAAAGAAATCGTAAGCGCAAAGGCAAGAAACCGGATTGCCCGGCAACAGGAAAACGAGCCTATCGCCGACGCGTCCCATACCCGCTGGACTACTCGGACGCATCGCCACACCATGAATCGCCAACTCGCCCACTTCCGAGAGAATCCGTGGTGCATGGTCTTCTTGGCCAACACTGGAACCACCCGAGACAATAACGACGTCGAAACTATCGTCTTGCATCAGTGAGCGAATCGCCTCGGGCTGATCCTCCGTAATTCCGTCGAATTGCAGAACGCCACCATCACGTTCAACCAGAGCTCTTAGCATGGGACTATTCGCGTCGACCGTTTGATTCGGCTTCGGCTTTGACCCCGCAACACAAAGCTCATCACCTGTGATGAGTAGTCGTACACGTGGCTTTCGTACGACGGGCACTTGTTCCTTACCGATCGAACTCAGTATGCCAAGATCCTGCGGGCGCAAACAACGCCCGCGAGAGAGTACTTTCGTACCAGTCGTAATGTCTTCGCCAACTCGGCCTACATGCTTCGCGGGCGACACTTCATCCAAAACAGTCAAAGAGTCTGCGTCGCGAGAGACTTTTTCGGCAGGCAGTACCGCGTCCGCACCGTTTGGAATCGGCGCGCCGGTCATAATGCTAACCGCTTGTCCGCGTTTTATTTCGCCATCGAACGACTGCCCCGGCAATACACTGCCGATAATCTCGAGCAACAGCGGATTGTAATTCGTCGCGCCCAGCGTATCGGCGGCGTGCAATGCGAAACCGTCCATCATCGCTCGGCGAAAATTGGGCACATTACATTCGCTTGTCACATCCTGAGCCAAAATCCTACCGGCGGAATCCACCAAGGGCACGGACTCATGCCCCAGCGAACTGGTAACTTCGTCAATCCAGGACAACGCGTCGTCAACTTTCGTACGCGAACGAAAGCCGCGCATGCGTACATCGTCGAAATTCGATTGATTGGGTTTTGCTGATTCGGATGACACGTTTCGATTCCTCTCGCCGTATTGTACAGGCTGTACCTTTGATCCGATGCCCGTAGTCCGTTTGCTTTGGATACACGCCATCTGCCGATCCGCTAGACCCTGTCGAGCGACGACCGTTTATTGGAGTGCCCGCCCCGCCCCCGTCGATGCATAGGGAGACGGATTGAGTTTGACTTCAGGGATTGAAGCACAAGTTGGTTTGCCTCGAATCGCTGGTTTTTTCATGTCTGTAGATGTTATGCACGTTCTTGTCGCCGTCTTTTTCTTTGCGGTTTGGATAGGGATCACGCTTTTGCTCCGTTGGATGCAGATCGACGAATCCCATCACAGCGTTCCCAAACGCGACAGTTTCCATTAGCCGTTGAAATCCGCAAACCTGTCTGTCAGAATCCCGGGCTACTTAACCCGAAGGACAACAGATGCGAATTTGGCCTGCAATCGATCTTCGTGGCGGCAAATGTGTTCGCCTACAGCAAGGTGATTACAACCGCGAAACGGTTTTCAATAACAACCCATCCGATGTTGCAAAGCGTTGGGTCGACGAAGGTGCGGACTGTCTGCACCTTGTGGATCTCGACGGCGCCCGAGATGGCAAACTCATTAACGGCGAAGTAATATCGGAAATCGTATCCAGCGTGGACGTAACGTTTCAACTGGGTGGCGGAATTCGAGATGAAGAAGCGATCACGCGGTTGCTAGAGCTCGGACTCGATCGTTTGGTCGTAGGAACCCAAGCGATCAAAGAACCCGACTGGTTCCGCGAAATGGCAAACAAGTACGCGGGCAATCTGGTATTGGGTGTCGACGCTCGCAACGGCATGGTCGCCACGGACGGCTGGTTAGAAACGAGCGAGACATCGGCGATCGACTTGGCAAAGCAGTTTGAGTCTGCCCCGCTGGCTGGAGTTGTCTACACCGACATCGCAAAAGACGGCATGATGGCCGGTCCCAACTTGGATGCCATGCGCGAAATGCAAGAGGCGATCGGACTGCCAGTAGTTGCATCTGGCGGCGTAACCACAACAGATGATGCAAAACGACTCGGCGAGATTCCAATGGACGGCGCGATTATTGGTCGCGCGTTGTACGAGGGAACGATCAAGCTGGCCGACGTGATTTGATTATTCAAGAATGAAGTTGATCGCTTGTCGAATCGCCATCACGCGGTTCGTTAATATCGGGGCTTCAGTTGCACTTTTTCCTCTTCGAAAAGCCTACCTATGAAACCCGCACTAGCTCGTATCGTGCTCTTTGTCCGCGACGCTGCTTCGCTGGCTGAATGGTACCGAGATGTACTTGGGCTTACAACAAAGTACGACGGCTTGGATGAAGGCTGGATTGAACTCGATGCCGGCGGCACGTGCACGCTGGCATTGCACACGCTCGATGATCCCAAGCCAGCGCACGCCGAGATCGCTTTCGCCGTGGATGATGTCGAAGCAACTCGACAAGAACTAGTCAACAAAGGCGTCGACATGCACAACGAAGTGCTAACCTGGCGACACTACCAATATTGCAAAGGAAAAGATCCCCAGGGCAACATCTTTCAAATCATAAACGCAAGAAGTCCCATCGCAGACCCAAATCCAACCACGACAACTCCTAACCAATGAAGCCAGTCTCGATACTCAACTTCAGGCTTTAGAAAACAAGCGACAAAAACCATGGCTGCCGACAATAGCGCAGTTGCGTAGCTTGCAAGCGTTCCCGTAGCGATTCTCACCCCGCTGCCGTTAGGGGGAAGGAAAGAGACACCAATCGGCACCAGCGTGTCGGCGAGAAGAAAGAATGCACTAAAGCCGAACAGCCAACGCCAGATACCTGCGTTCTTCCATGATGCGTAGCCGTAGGCCGCCGTCGCTGCTGCTCCAATTGCGAGTGGCTGAAGCGCTTGCCAAAATCGGTAGGTGTAGGCGTTGGACGTTGCCCAATCGGGCGCGTCGTAAAAAGAGTCTGGAAACCAGATTACTCGCAGCGCGAACAACGCGCCCACGATGGACAGCGTTGCGTGGCAAAAAATCATCCAATGCCCCGGCATTCGCATCATTGTCGCAAACGACTCTCGCGACTGATACAGAATCCAAATCGCCGTGATGCTGATTGCGCTCGTAATGGCACCGACAACCGAAGCATATACGAACATTTTCGGAATGTCGGGATAGTTGCCCACGCCGGCCAAACTGATGGAAACCAGAGCCACAGAAGTCGCCAGCCATACCAACAGATGAGAGATTCTTGGCCGCGGCACTTTCTGCGAATATGCTTCGGCGTTCGTTGACGTCACGGGAGCAGCAAATGGATTCGACATGTTTTCTCCTTTGCTCTTTATTGACACCGTGGCAGCCTAAAATCGCTTCATCTTTATTGCGCTTCACCTTTATTGAAGCGGCACGGGCGCAAGCCCTCCAGCCAGGCGTTGTTTGACTTGCAAGACATCAAGTCGCATCGAGTATGAAACGAGTGGTTAGGATCTACCGGAGGGCTTACACCCATGCCGCTTACCTAGCTTAGAATGCCACTGATTGGTGTGCCTTCCGCAATTTTGTGCGGACGACCAAGGGGAGAAATGTTCTCTGTTTCGGCGTCGATTCCGACCGCCGAGCACAGCGTTGCCAACACATCGCCGACTTCGACTTTGCCGTCTTTGACTTCCATTCCGTCATCGCTGGTCGCACCATAAGCTTGGCCGCCCGAGATTCCTCCGCCAGCGAATGCGCAGCTCCACGCATTCGGGAAGTGATCGCGTCCGCCTTGTTCGTTAATCTTCGGAGTACGTCCAAACTCGCCCATCCATAAGATCGTTGTGTCTTGCAGAAGGCCGCGTTCTTCCAGCTCTCGCATCAGCGTGCTCCAGCCTTTGTCGAGTTGCTCGGAAAGTGTCTTCACTGTTTCGAAGTTCTGAGCATGCGTATCCCAGCCAACTCCGTTAGCTCCAAGCGAAACTTCGACGAAAGGAACACCACGTTCGACCAATCGACGTGCCACAAGACAACCTTGGCCAAATTCTCCGCTACCATAAGATTCACGCACCGCATCGCTTTCTTTGGCCAAGTCGAACGCTTCGACTTCCTTGCTATTCATCGTCCGCACGGCTTGTTCGTAGATCGTATTGTGAGCAATCGCAGGTGCGACGGGATGCGTCGCGAGAAAGTCTTGTTGCATCTGTTCCCAAAGTGCCAATCGACGCTGAGCTCGAGTCGTCGACACGCCATCAGGCACTGCCAAGTTATCCACACGAAGCTGTGCGAAGCTGGGCGTTTGGTTTTCCATGTTTCCTTCTTCGCCGTCGTTGCTGGCTGGCGGCGCTGGCGCGGTCGCGTTTACTGTGGCTGATGCAAACTGCGGCCCAAGGAAACCAGGACTGAACGCTTCTGGCCCGAACGGTGTGTTTTGATTGACAGCAACATAGTTCGGAAGTGGAGCCGACAATGTGCCAAGTTCCTTCGAAATCGAAGAGCCAATCGTTGGATACTTTACGGGAGTACCTGGCGCGTGGCCGGTTCGCATGAGATACGTGCCTCGCCCGTGGTCGCCTTCTTTGGTGCTGAGGCTGCGGACGATCGCCATGTGCTTCATCATCGAAGCCAAACCCGGCAAGTGTTCGCTGATCTTCAAGCCAGGTACTTCCGTTGCGATTTCTTTGAACTCACCACCGTTTTCGTGGCCCGGCTTCAAATCAAACGTATCCATCTGGCTTGGTCCACCAGCCATCCAGAGCAAAATGCAATGACGTTTGCGTTGCGTTTCGCTTGCCAGCGCTCGAGCCAACGGACCTGAGATCGGTGAAGAAAAAGGATTTAGCCAATTCGCACACGTAACACCGAACGCTGTGGCGCTGTACCGAAGCATGTCGCGTCGAGAGAAACCTGACCTACGCATGGGACACCTTTTCCTGTTCCTAATTAGCTGCTTGTTCGATTTTCATTCAACTAGTGATTCAATGCAAACTCGGCGGAGTTTAGCAACGCCCACAACACATCAGCTCGTGCTTTTTCGGCAAAACCTTCTGACACAGCCTCTTCCGTTCCATCCGCTGCATCGTTGCTCGCAAGCAAAAATCCCTCCATTCGTTTTCGCTCATCTTCACTAGGATATCGAGACACCGTAGCCAAATACACGATGTCGATTCTTTGCTGATCGGTAAAAAACGGAGCACGCAACGATTTCAATAGAGGGCTTTGTTCTATATTCGTTGCACCTTCGATTTCATTGCCATTCATTAAACGCAACGCTTGCTGCAAACCACGGTCGTACTCTTCTGCACTCGCCGATCGCCCCATCATTTGAGCGATGAATTGCTGACGGCGGAAATCGATCCCGGCCGGAGCAAAATTGACCAACTCGGGCTGGTCGTACACCGGAGTCTGACTCAACGTACTGCGAAGCGAATCGTAAATCTGTTCAGCCGATAGCACCTTAACCGTCATCGCCGCAAACAGGTCACGCGATGGCACATTCGCCGGGTCGACTCGGCTGGTGCGTTGGTATGCTTGCGTGTTGCAAAGCGTCCGCAAAAGATTTCGCAAATCGTAGTCGGTGTCGATGAAGTAGTTCGTCAGGAGTTCAAGCAGTTCGGGATGACTCGCGGGGTTGTGCGGGCCCAAGTCATCAACCGGATCGACGAGCCCTCGTCCGAAAAGCAGTGCCCAAACACGATTCGCTGCGGCACGCGCGACGTACGGGTTTTCTCGCGAAGACATCCAAATCGATAGCTGTTGTCGCCGTGTGCCGGCTTCATTGGGATCAACCTGCCTTCCACCCGGAAACTTCGGAAGCACTACTTCTTCGGTATCGGGCAAAGTCACTTCCCCATCCGCACGATCGACTAACCGGACCGAACCCATATTCGGTGCCATGCCATTGTTCTTCGGCAATCGCGCAAAGAAAGCCGCGTATCCCCAGAACTCTTCCTGCGTCCAATCGTCGAACGGATGATCGTGGCATTCGGCGCACTCTAGTTGTAAGCCAAGAAAGATGCGGGATGTGGCGGAGGCAAGTTTCTTCGGTTCTAGTTCAAGCGCTGTAAAGAATAACGCCGGTCCATCACGATCGGTACCGGTTGCTGCTACCAGATCAGAAACGATGCGATCGTAGCGAAGGTTGTCGCTGAATCTTTTACGAAGCCAGCCGTGAAACCCTGCCGAGTTCTGCAACACCAGAGGCGAAGCGTCCATCGGCAACATGGATTTTCGCCAAACTTCAGCCAAGTGATCAAATGTCTTCGGACTCGACAACAATCTGTCGATCAGCTTTGCTCGTTTGTTCGGTTCGTCGTTGTGCAAAAAGTCCCGCACCGCCGAGACCGTGGGTACTTGGCCAGACAGATCCAAGTACACGCGACGCAAGAACTCGGCGTCATTGGAGTGAGGCGCGACGTCTGCGTTTGCTTCGTTGATTCGTTCCAACAAAAGCGCGTCGATTTTTTCCCGAATCGCATCGTAAGATGTGGCGGCCGCGTCTTCTGCCGCGTAGACAGAGAACGCATGACAACAAATTGCCAGCAACAAACCGAAACGTAGTAAATGTTGAACGCACGAACGCATTGGATTCTCCACCTTCGTTATAAGACGTAATGTCTTATAAATCAAGTCAGCTCCGTTTCAAAACCTGGTGAGCGGAATTCGCGGCATGTTTTTAGACTGAGAATAGCAATCAGTTCGGCCCGCTGATGCTCATCCAGTCGACAAACAGATTTCTGTCGATTGGCGGCATAAAGAAATCGTTCGTAAATGCTACACAGAACTCATGGTCTCCGGCCGGCAGTACGACGTCAAACGAATAGACACCCGCTGTGGCATGCGATGTTTCGACAATATCAAAGTCGGCGACCTGAACCCCGTCAACAATAAAAGCTGCATTGGCAAGATCCGGTCCACCTTGCGACGCCCACAGTCGTGACGAGAACGTGTATGTACCGTCCGCTGGAAGTGTTGCGTTGAAACATATCTCTCCATTGGACCAAACAATCCAACCTTCGTCGTATGGCCCACCTACAGTCGGATTCGCTTCGTCGCTCTCGGCTTCAACTAGCAGATCAAACATTGCCGTTTCTTCGGGACAAGGTGGCAAGCATCGGCAAACCGTTTGCTGCGAAAACGTATCGTCTAAATCGACGCAGAACGCTTCCAATAGATTGGGAGCCAGTTCTGTGTTCTCGACGCAAACGGAAACGCAAACGTAGTTGTCGCCCAGTGGCTCCGCTGCCGGTGGCGACGCCTCATCTCCGTTTGTCAGTAAATAAGGCGGATCAGGACCGTTGGTATGTTCGACTCGAACACATGAGGCAGTCATGCCACGCGCTTCGAGTACCTTCTCGACTGCATCTAGAATTTCGGATGGTACTTCTCCGTCGGTCGGCATGTCACAACCAACGCTCACTGCCGCATCAGCCGCAGCGCGACTAGCCGCGTGGACCATCGCTTGGTTCGACGAAAGTAGTCCCAATTCGACGATCGCCAGTAACGCGATGATCAAAACCGGCAAGCCGACAATCAACTCGAGAACGATAGCGCCAGTTCGTTTTTTCACGGGAACACGCGGAACAAGTTAATTGCGGATGAGACAACGCCTATCATTTAATTCGGACGAATCTCGGACACTGTCCATTCGCCGCAAGTTCTCGACCATCGCACGCACTGGATAAGATTTGTCGTGACTTCGCGGGTATCCACCGACTAACTGACCCTCACAATCACCACCAACAAACTCAGACAACGTTGGATTTCATCGCTAGCAGTGCTACGCTAAGCGGCAACAAGGAGACGAACGATGGCAGGTGATTCGAAAAAAACAGGCGGTCACGGTGGGCTTACGCTTTGGATTTGCATAGCCATTGTGCTCGCGATCGCAGCGGCATTGTTTGCGCCAGAAGCAGCTATGAAGGTGCACATCGGCGGCGAGCTCTTTCTCCGCATGTTGAAGATGGTGGTTGTGCCGTTGGTCGTGACATCCGTGTTAAGCGGAATCCTTGGCATGGGCGACGTTCGAAAGCTCGGCAAGCCTGGCGCCACTGCCATTGGTTACTACATCTGCACAACGATACTCGCAGTGATCGTTGGTCTGGTCGTCGTCAATGTCATCCAGCCAGGCGTCGGTACGATTGACGAAGCGACGTTGCAAGAATTCCGCGGGACGCAAGTCGGATCGCCACGAGAGAAAATGCTCATGGCGCTTTCCGATCTTACCGGCATGTCAGAAGACGAAGTCGGTTCGGTCTTTCACGACTTGCCATCCGGCGAAGCAGAAACACCCAGCATCGGCACGATTTTCGAGAACCTGTTGTTGATGCTAGTCACCGACAACCTGTTCGTTAGCGCCGCAGAAACCAACTTGCTGCCGCTGATCGTGTTTTCGATCATCTTCGGCGGCATGCTGACCACAATGGGCAACGAAGTGAAATCGATCACGGACCTGGTCGAGCAAGCGAACCGTGCACTGATGAACTTCGTGCTACTGCTAATGAAAGTAGCACCGATCGGAATCTTTTGCCTTGTCGCCAGCCGATTCGGCGAAGCACAATCCAAAGGTCAATTCGGTGCCGAACTCTCGCGTGTGGGCTGGTACTTTGCAACGGTACTCGTCGGTCTCGGTATCCATGCGCTAGTCACGCTGCCGATCATTTTCTGGGTCGTACGACGCGAGAACCCGTATCGATTCATGTATCAAATGTCGGAGGCTCTGCTAACAGCCTTCTCCACTGCAAGCTCGTCCGCAACACTGCCGGTCACGATGGAGTGCGCTGAAACGCGGGCTGGAATCTCGAAGCGATCGACGGAGTTCGTCGTTCCACTGGGCGCGACGATCAATATGGATGGTACGGCGCTCTACGAAGCAGCAGCCGCAATTTTCATTGCGCAGGCAATAGGTTTTGAGTTAACACTAACGAAACAAGTCATCATCGCCGTCACCGCCACACTGGCGGCCATCGGCGCGGCGGGCATTCCAGAAGCCGGACTCGTCACCATGCTGATCGTGCTAAACGCGGTCGGACTACCAATTGAATACGTGGGACTGATTCTGTCGGTGGATTGGCTACTGGACCGGTTCCGCACCGCGGTGAACACATTTGGCGATTCCGTTGGAGCTGCGATCGTAGAAAAAGCACTGCCGCCTGAGACCTGATAGCGCGTACGGAGATTGATATACTACGGCGTACATTCGTCACCACAAATCTCCACAATAAATCATAACGAAAAGCGAAAGTGTTCCTATGAAGTACGTTCACTCAGTCTTGCTCGTCGCGTTCTTGTTTGCCACTTCGCTTTTCGCTGCGGAGAAAGGCACTATCACGGCCACCAAATCAAAAGACTCAGCCGCCAAGAAAAAGGACGCCGTGCTTCGCCACGCTGTTTACTTTGGCTTCAAAGAATCGTCCAGCAAAGAGGACATCAAGGGCGTGGTGGATGCCTTCCGCGCCCTACCCGGTTCGATCGAGCAGATCATTGATTTTCAAAACGGCGAAAACAATAGCCCAGAAAAACTCGACGACGGTTTTACGCATTGCTTCTTACTCACCTTCGCGGACGAAAAAGGACGCGAAGTCTATCTACCTCACAAAGATCACAAAGCGTTCGGCGCCGTGTTGGGCCCGCATCTCGATAAGGTGTTCGTGATTGACTATTGGGGAAAACGATACAAGCCAATGAAGAAAGAGCTGAAGCACAGTGTCTTCTTCAAGTTCAAGGATGATGCAGCGGCTGCGGACGTCAAAAAAGTAGAAGACGCGTTCGCCGCCCTACCGAGCAAAATCGATTCGATCAAGGCATTCGAATGGGGCAAGAACAACAGTCCTGAACGCCACTCACACGGATTCACGCATTGCTTTATGGTGACGTTCGACTCCGAAGAAGGCCGCGAGAAGTATTTGCCTCACCCGGACCACAAGGCGTTTGTTGAAGTGCTCAAGCCAGTGCTCGACAAAGTTCGCGTGATGGACTTTTGGGCAGAAGGCAAATGAACCGGAACAGACCATCCTCATTCCGTTTCGGACTAAGGACACTTTTGGTAGGCACGACAATCCTGTGCGTCGCGCTTGGTCTGCTAATCAAAAACGCCGCAAGGTACCAAGTCAGGAAGTCATCGGCTAAGTCCTTCATCGAATCGATCGGCGGTAAGGTTGCCATCTCGGGAAACTCGAGCCTATCGCCGCCTGGTCGAAACTGGTTGACCGAATACCTTGGATTATCCAATCGCCGAGAACAATTATGGGCGGTCGATCTTAGTGATACGCAGATCACCGCTCCGCAGACGAAAAAACTGAGCGGTTGCGATTGGATTCGGTTTCTCGACCTCTCCGGCACCAACCTCGGCGATGACGAACTTGGTTTCCTGACAACTCTCACTAAGCTACAAGAGCTCAAGCTAAACCGCACGCCAACTACCGATGGAGTGATTGAGAATCTAAACGAGCTAGATCAGCTACTAGTGCTCGAATCCAAGCAAACGAAACTGACAGCTGAAGGTCTGTGCGAACTCGACAAAGCGTTCGATTCACCTCGCTTTTTCGCGGACGCAAAAATCGCGAAAATGTTCACCGCGATTTCGAAGGTTCGAAACGGAGTCATGGTTGAAACACAACCTCGCCCGGTTGTCAAAACCGAAGATGGATATGGATATGGATTCCAAGTCCAAGCAAGTGGGATCGAACTTTCAGATTTCGATGTCGTGACGAGCGAAACTTTTGACTTGCTAAGAAAACTGAGAGATGTCCGGCAGGTACGTGGCTTCGCTACAAAGAACGGATTCGAGCTGTCCAATCTATTTCGCGACTTAATGCAAGTTCGTTGGATTTCATTTGCAGGCGGGATCCCGTCAAGCTCGGACATTCAGGACATCGCCAAACTCCAGCACCTCAAGTACCTGTACTTCTACTCGACCGACGCAATGCCCGATGAGGATGTTCGCGCACTTTCGCGACTTAAAACGGTCGAAGTACTCTCGTTAGGGTCGCTCTATGGTTCGCTACATCGAGCTTCGCTACTTTCCGGATTCGAAAGCTTGAAAGTACTGTCATTGTCGGCTCATCCTCAGGGAAAACCAAAGCGACTAAACGATGAAGAGCTTCAGCATACGATTCAACTGCTTCAACCGCTGAAGGAATTGCCAAACCTACGTTCGCTGCGTATCCATGGAAACGACATGCAAGACGAAGTACTGTTGTCTTTGATCGAGTTTCGCAACCTTAAACAAATTGTTGTCTGGATGTCGGAATTCCTCACCCAAGACGCCATCGAGAAATTCCGCAAAGCGCGACCCGATTGCGAAGTTCTCATCGATGCTAATAGTGATGGGTTGGAGCAAGAAAAAGCGTCGGGGTTATAGGCCGACAAATCGCAAGCGGCTCCAATCAGCCCGCAAATCGATTCTCAATTGAGCCTTTCCAACTTGCTGCCTCTTCACCATCGAGCCGCAACGTCAGACACTTTGCACTTCCACCGGCTTTGACGAACTCGCTAAGCGGAGTTCCCACTGGCGTGTATCCTGCGGCCGCCAGCTTCGCGTGCATCTTCTCGCAACCAGAATTCGTCACGATCGTCTTGCCCACCACGACCGCATTTGCAGCAAAATGCGTTGCCTCGTCAGCGTCAATTTCGATCAGCGTTTTCACGTTTGCTCGAAGTACTTTCAAACCGTACTCATCAAAAGCACCCGGAAAATACATCGCCACACCCGGCTCGATCGGACAGAAACAAGTATCCAGATGGTAGTAGTGCGGATCAACCAACTCAAGTGGAATCACATGACAACCCAGTAGGTCGCCCAGCAACTGCTGGCCACGCGCGTCACTTCGTTGCCGATATCCAGCAACCAACGTGTCGCCACAAAACAATGCATCGCCAGCGCCTTCGAAGAACGTGTCGTCTGGCAAAGTGCGAACACGAAAACCGTTGGCTTCAAACCAAGCTTGGTTTAATGGCTCCTCACCACGACGTTGCTCGGGCTTAAACCGCGAGAGGATAACCTCGTCGTAAAAGACGAGCCCTGCGTTGGCAGTGAAGACCATGTCGGGCAATCCTTGCACTGGGTCGATCAACTCGATACTTGCACCGGCTTGTTCAAGTTTCTCTCGCAGGTCCCGCCACTGGTTTATTGCAAGCGGTCGATCCGCCTGCTTATTCTTATCCATCCACGCGTTTATTTCGTATTCGATCCCAAAGTGATCCGGCGGACACATCAGAATACGTGGGGCCGCTATGTTGTCGTTCACTATGCTGCCGTTCACTATGCTGCCTCCAATTTATCGAGTTCTACGAGAAGCTGGCTCATAAACGGCGCAACGTCAGTCACAAGACCAACCGTTTGAAACGAGCCACGGTCGCTGAGCTTAATGACGGTCGAGGGATTGATGTCAACGCAGACCACGCTGGTGGTCGCGGGCAGAAGATTACCAACCGCAATGGAATGCAATGTCGTTGCGATCATCAAGCAGAAAGAAACGTCACGCACTTTCGCTCGCATTTCACGCTGAGCTTGAAGTGCGTCGGTGATCACGTCCGGTAAAGGCCCATCGTCGCGAATACTACCGGCCAACAAATAGTCCACGTCGTGCTTCACGCATTGGTACATCACACCGCTGGTCAGTAACCCCGTGTCTACCGCTCGCTTGATGCCACCCACACGACGAATACGATTGATTGCCCGCAAGTGATGCTCGTGGCCAGCTTCAATGATGTCACCTTCTTGCAAGTTGACACCTAAACTGGTTCCGAAAAACGATTGCTCAATGTCATGCGTTGCCAGTGCGTTGCCCGCAAACAGCTTGTCTACGTAGCCGCGTTTAATCAACGCCTCGAGATGTTTGCTGCTGCCCGTGTGGATAATCGCAGGGCCGCCGACGATCAACGAGTTACCGCCATGTTTTTGTGTTTCGAAAAGCTGCTCGGCGATCTTTCGGATGGCCACGCCTTTCGGTTTTTCAGTTGATACGGCACTATTCATGAACTCGAACGACTGAGCGCTATCTTGTCGCTCAAGCGGAAACACACGAACACCTGCATGCCCGACGACGATTTGCGTTCCCTTTTCAACATCCGACATGGCAACGCATCGCGCCGACTTTTCTTTCAAGTCAACGACAATGCCACAATCCATTTCTTGCTCGTCCACTTCGATCCACTGCCCATCCAGTCGAATCTCGGTACGTTGATTCGTGGTGCTGTAGAAACCTTCAGGAAATGCACCCTCCACATCCGCAATTTCCATCACACAATCGTGCTCGTTTACACGTACTGCGCCGTGGTCACCAATCGAGGAGAGCAGCTCGTTGAGCTGTTCTTCTGAGTCCGCGCCGATGGTTACTAGCGCATGACTAGGATCGGTACGAGCTTGCCCGATCGAGATATTTTTTATGCGGAACGATCCTCCACCTGACGTAATGATGTCCAAGATCTTTGGAAGGATCAGGCTATCGATAATGTGGCCGCGTACTTCCACATCCTCGGTATGCGTTTGTTGTGGCATGAGGCTCTCCCTAAACACGTGCTGACGGCTTTGCTTCTATTCTAGGAAACACAAGCAATCACGTCGAAAGCATCTTCATTTCATTCTAATCACGGCTAACAAGTAGCCATCAGACAGTTGAGCGAGTAAAAACCACTCGACACATTCACATCGGTTTGTTGCGCGAGTAACGATTGTCCGTTCAGAGGATTTTCTGTCGACATGGGTATAGACAAACGAAGCTGAACCAATCGCATGCAACCAGGGATACAACAGCGATGACAACGCTTACCTCGGCGACATTGACATTTGTTCAGTAGTCGATATGTTTGCGACTGACGGAGTTCATTTTGGCACGGATGCCTTTTCCATGAACCAACCAGAACTACGTCAAATGACTGCAAAGACGCATTCTGGTTGCGGATTATATCGAACCGCGTAAGGTCGATATGCTCCACGCTCAACAAAGTCGCGAAAAACATTATTTCCGCTCTCAAGAACGCGGAGGAAGCGGTTTTTGATGTAACGAAAATCCAAGCATAGCCGGTCGCCTAACATGGTTATTACGAAGGGCCCTTCGGGCTCGGCACACCCTCGGTCTTCGTTCAAGCCGTGATCCTTTGCTAAGATATTCGCAACACCAGCATCGTCCGCTTCGTTGCGGACGGGTGTCGTAAAAACCTTCCGTTAGACGACCTAGATTTCACTGATGTACACAGCATCACCTGATGACCGCGTCGAAGAACTCGCTGACGTACCACAATCGTGTACCGGCGCTCCGATGCCAGTCATCATTGCCGACGAACATCATCTGCTGTTGGCATATTTGACCTCACAGCCCGATCCGAACTGGGATGGTACCTACGTTAACGTCGTCACCGGCGATACTGAGTCGGTGGTTACCATCGTCACGTTCGACAGACCATCGCTCCACATGTTTGGCCCACCAAATGACGAAGCTTTCGGCGGTCACCCTCTCGCCAAAAACGGTTTGCGTCCTTACTCGGCGAACGAAATCCATAACTCTTCTTGGCGTCAACGAATGATCGAGATGAATCGGGGGCATCACCGCCACTCAGATTCCTTGTTTGACGCCGTGCGTCATTTCATATTCGCTTTTCACGATTCTACCTTTGAATGCCTTGCCCACAGCTACGTGGTTTCATTGTTTCGTGGGTCAATGCACGATGCTACGGCTCACATGTCCACACTTGCTAAAGAATGGTAGCGTCGCTGGTGCCAGAGAACCGAATCACAAAAACGAGCAAGTTCCTCAGTCTAGTCTTGCGGCACAGGCCAGAAGTGATTGGAATGCAACTCGACTCGGATGGCTGGCTAGAGATCGACACGCTGATTAAGAACGCCAACAATCATGGCAACGCGATTACGCTTGAATTGCTCCACGATGTCGTCGCGACCAACAGCAAACAACGATTCTCACTTAGTGACGACGGTCTTCGCATTCGCGCCAATCAGGGACACTCGATCCGCGATGTCAATTTGGAACTCAGCCCCACTCCGCCACCGGACCAACTGTTTCACGGAACGGTTGATCGGTTTCTTCAATCCATCCGTAATGTCGGCCTGTCCAAACGCTCACGAAACCACGTTCACCTGTCTTCCGATATCGAAACCGCACGGCAGGTTGGCGCTCGACGCGGCACTGCAATCATTCTTACCATCGACGCAAAAGCAATGCACGAAGCCGGGCACGAGTTCTTTCTGTCAGCAAACCACGTGTGGCTAACCGATTCCGTTCCGCTTACGTTTATCGATTTCCCTGACGAGCACAATGGCTGACCATGATCGTGGCACCACCGGTCCAACATGGTTTTAACGCAATCCACGCCGGGCACACCTTCGGTGTTTGGCCACGCGGGTCGGCCTTGGTACAATCTCCGCAGTTTAGGCTTCGCTCGCTTCGTTCAGGGCGGTGTCGCAGAAACCTTCCGTTAGGCGACCTCAATGCTCCGAGCTGCAGGCAGATTCATCTTGGGCTTCACTGCCAGTGCTTTTTTGACGCTCACGCTGTTTTTCGTTTGCCGCTCGCTTTTCTTAGAAACCATACAGACACCGAATTCGGAACCGCACTACGAGGTGCGTTACGCGGGTTTAACCCCTGAGGCGATGCTCGCGGTTGCCTTCCTTTTTCCATTGGTCGGCGGCTTGCTGTTCGCGGCATTCTTTCGGCGAACGATCTCCAAGCACGTCGCAATTGCGACAGCTGTGCTGATCTTGCCGATCGGGTTCGGCTTGGCAGCTGTGTTCAACACAGTACTCGGCGATACTCTATGGCTGGGCATAGATTAAAACTAACAGCAGCCTTGCTCTAATCGCCGATCGCATAACATTGTTTGTACGCAATTTCGCGGCTTCGCAGTTGGAACATGATTGGGATTGCCTTGCTTGACCGCTTCGGTGATACCGTTTTGGTTTGCCACAACGCGGACACCGCCTCTTGGGCAACGTGAGTTCTTTCTGATAAACTGATTGGTGTTGCGACGCTTGTTGGCTTCGGTGAGAAGCGGTGTCGTAAGAACCTTCCGTTGTCAGACTCTAGCAT